>JARIEY010000087.1 GCA_031127085.1 Gemmatimonadota bacterium
GGGATGAGGGCGTCGATTTTGCGCGGGACATTGACGCACGCTACGAGCATGCGCTGAATGTGCTCGACCGGCTGGCCGATCAGATCGTGGGTGGGGAACAGTCGCGACTGGGCGATCCCCTCCTGGCCGACCGGCTCGCGACGCTGCGCAGCCAAGTCACGGTCTTGCGCCAGTTGGCGCGGCAGCGGCTGGCGGCCGGACGCGGGAGCCGGCCCGCCGCCGACTCAATGGACAGTCGGTTCGATGCCACGGTGCGCTCCGCGACGCTCGAAGGCCAGGCGATTGGGGAGAGCCTCGATGCGTCGCTGGCGAGTGCGGCGCGCGTGCTCGACCTGCTGGAGATCGCGGTCGATGCCGTCGTGGCGCTGCTCTTTGTCCTCGGCGCCGTCCTCGTGGCCCGGCAGCACCGGGCGCAAGGTGACGAGTTCGACAAGCTCGAGTCGCAGGTGGAGAGCAGCACGCGCGAGGCGCTGTCGCGCGAGGCGCGCGCGCGGGCGCTGCTGAACTCCACCATCGACGCCATTGTCACCGCGGACGAACGCGGACGCATTACGGGGTGCAATCCGGCCGCCGAGCGGCTCTTCGGATGGCCCGAGGCGGAGCTGGTCACGCGGCCCGTGCGCGAGCTGATGGGCGAGCCGTACCGCTCGCTCTCCGAGCAGGCGCTCGGCGCGTACTTCGTGCGCGCCAAGGACAGCGGCACCGGCGTGAGCGAGATCGTGAACGGGCGTCGGCGCGACGGCCATGATCTTGTCATCGATATGTCGCTGAGTGCCGTGCGCGGCACGGAGGGGATCACGTTCATGGCGGTGATGCGCGACATCGGCGACCGCGTGGCCGCCGAGCAGCGTTTCCGCGTGATCTTCGACCACGCCACGTCGGCGCATTTTCTGCTGCGCGGCACCGCCATCATCGACTGCAACGGCGCGGCGGTGCAGCTCTTCGCTGCCCCCAGCAAGATCGCGCTCGCCGACACCGAGTTCGGTACGCTGCTCCCCGAGCACCAGCCCGACGGGACGTCGTCGTCGGTCGCGCTCGGCGAGCTGCTCGCGCGCGACCGCGCGAGCGGCGCCCAGCGGGCAGAGGTGACGTGCCGCCGGCTGAGCGGCGATGTCTTTCCGGCGGAGGCGACGTTCACGCCGGTGCAGCTGGAGGGCGAAGACATCATCCTGCTCGAGGTGAGCGACGTATCGGAGCGTCGTCAGGCGGAGATGGCGCTCGTCTTCGCCAAGGACACCGCCGAGGCGGCCGCGCGGGCCAAGAGCCAGTTCCTGGCGACGGTGTCGCACGAGATCCGCACGCCGATGAACGGCATCATCGGAATGACCGGGCTGTTGCTCGAGAGCACGCTGGATGAAAAGCAGCGCCAGTACACGCAGGCGGTGAAGACGTCGGCCGACTCGCTGCTGTCGATCATCAACGACATCCTCGACTTCTCCAAGGTCGAGGCCGGCAAGCTGGCCATCGAACCGCTGCCGTTCGACCTCGTGGGCACGCTCGAGGAGGCCTGCGACCTGCTGGCCCCACAGGCGGACGAAAAGAACATCGCCCTCGCCCTGCATGTGGGGCGCGGACTCCCCTCGCAGTTGGTGGGCGACGCCGGGCGCATTCGCCAGATGACGCTGAACCTGCTGTCCAACGCGGTGAAGTTCACCACGTTCGGGCACGTGGTGCTCGACGTGGAGGTCATTGACCGCCGCGGGTCGGACGTGAACGTCCGCATCTCGGTGCACGATACGGGCATCGGCATCCCCGAGGCGCAGCAGTCGCGGATCTTCGAGGATTTCAGTCAGGCCGACGCGTCGATGTCACGCCGCTTTGGCGGCACGGGGCTGGGCTTGGCGATCACGCGCCGGCTGGCCGAAATGATGGGCGGCGCGGCGGGCTTCCGCTCCGTGGAGGGCCGTGGTTCGACCTTCTGGGTGACGCTGCGCCTGAGCGTGCCGGCGGACGCCCGCGAGGCGTCGCCGATGCCCGACCTCGCGGGACGGCGCCTGCTGGTGGTGGACGCGCACGACGTCACGCGCCGCGCCATTTCGCAGCGGCTCGAGGGGTTTGGCGCCAAGGTCGACACGCGCGCCCTCGGCGACCACGGGTTGCAGCAGCTGCGGCAGGCCTTCGCGAGCGGCCAGCCATACGACGTCGCCTTCGCCGAGTACGGGACGAGGACGAGCGAGGGCGTGGAGTTCGGCGACGCCGTGCGGCGGGAACGCGCCATTGGCGCGACGCCGCTCGTGTTGCTGGTGCGCGCGAGCGACGGCGTGACGTCGGAGGCCAACACGCCCAAGGGCTACGTGGATGTCATCACGAAGCCCGCACACGGCGCGGCGCTGCTCGGTGCTTTGCGCAAGGCGCGCGCCGCCCGCGAGCGCGCGCTGGGGAAGGGAGAGCCGATTTCCGAGCCAAAGCCCGTCAGGGCCACCGGCGTCGCCACGCCCGTGGCGGCCGTGCCAGCAGTGAACGGACCGCGCGTGCTGCTTGCCGAGGACAATCCGGTCAACCAGATGGTCGCCCGCGCGCTGCTGGAGCGCACCGGATGCGGGGTGAGCATCGCGAACAACGGCGAAGAAGCGGTCGCGATGTCGGCCGAGGGCGACTTCGACCTGATCTTCATGGACTGCCAGATGCCGGTGCTCGATGGCTACGCCGCGACGGCGGCGATCCGGCGCCGCGAGGGCGATTCACGCCGCACGCCGGTGATCGCGATGACAGCCAATGCGATGCCCGGCGACCGCGAGCGATGCCTCGCCGCGGGCATGGACGATTATATCGCCAAGCCGATCGACGAGCCGCGCCTCAAGGCAGCGCTCGATCAGTGGGCGCGACGGACCGACGCCTAAACGCCGGTGCGCGGCCAAGCCTGCCGCTGCTACCGGACCTGCAGCAGGATGATCTCGAAAACGAGAATGGCGTTGCCCGGAATCGACCCGGATCCGCTGGCGCCATAGGCCAGGTCGGAAGGGATCACGAGCTGGCGCTTCCCGCCGACTTTCATTCCCTGCACGCCCTCGTCCCACCCCTTGATCACCTTGCCGGCGTTCAGCAGGAACTCGAAATAGTCCGGGACCTTGCCGTCGGTGCCGTCGAACTTCACGCCGTTGACCAGATAGCCGGCATACTGCACGCGCACGGTGAACCCCGCCGCGGCGGCCGTCCCGGTGCCCGTGGTCAGGTCCTTGTAGTACAGCCCGCTCGCCGTCTTGGTCATCGACGAAATGTTCACGTTCAACGTCGAGGCGTACTGCGAGGTCGCGGGATCGTTGGTATACGTGTTCGTATCGACGGCGGTCGTCCCTTCGTTGGAGCCGTTGCAGCCCGCGAGCACGAGGGCGACGGACGCGAGCAGGACGTAGCGGGCAGCGCGCATGATGAGTCAGGCAGGTAGGAGGTTCCGCACGGCGAAGCCGTGCGGATGGTAAATTGCACCGATGCCGCCCCGAAAGGGCAGGGGGCGGCCACTCCCGGCCCCCACGTCCTGCTACCCGCATGCCCCGCAAAAAGAGCCAACTGCAGCAGGAACTCCACCAGCAGCGACCGTTCGCGTCGCGTGCGCACGAGCTCAGCATTGGCCTGCTGCGCACGGCCGCGGTGGTGCGCCGCGAGATGGACCGCGGGCTCGAAGGGTCTGGCCTGTCCGGGGCGCAGTACAATGTGCTGCGCATTCTGCGAGGCGCCGGCGATGACGGGCTGCCCACGCTCGAGGTGCGCGAACGCCTGATTGATCCGGCACCGGGGGTCACACGGCTCGTCGACAAGCTGGCCGAGGCCGGGCTGATCACGCGTGAGCGCACCACGACGGATCGCCGGCAGGTGATTTGCCGCCTCACGGCCGCCGGGCGTGCGATGCTGGAGAAGTACAACCCCCTGGTGCACGAGGCGATCGAGCGGGTGGGAGCGCGGCTCACGCCGCGACAGCACCACGAGGCGATTGAGTTGCTCGATGCCCTGCGTCGCCCCGGGCCGGCCGAGTAGGGCGCCCAGTCGACCGCAGCACAGGGCGCTGGTGGGCGTATCGAGCGCCCAAGAACGCTAGACGATCGCGTCGCGGTAGGCGTTCTCGAGGGCGGCGACCGCGATGGGCACGAGTGCCGCGAGCGCATCGCGCGCTGCCGCGGCGTCGGTCATCCGATTCTCCCGCGCCGCCATCTCCACGTCCTTAGCGCGCGCGGCGAGTTGCGCGGCGCCAATGGACCCGCACGCGCCCTTGAACTTGTGCGACGCCTCCCGCACGCGCTGCGGATCGTCGGCATCGAGCGCCGCCTGCAACAAGTCCCCCACCTCCATGGCCTGCTGGCAGAACACCGCCATCAGGTCGGCGATGAGCGTCTTGCGCGCCCCGCGCGCCTGCATCGCCTTGAGCGAGTTCACGATCTTCAGGTCGATCAGCAGGTCGTCGCCGGTGGGCGCAGACGCGTCGGGGGCCGCCGCCGGCGGAGCGGCCGGTCGGCTGGGCGGCGCAACAACCAGCGTGCGCGGAATCGGCGTGCCGTCCAGCGGCGTCAGCGAACGCGCCAGCGGATCGGTGATCTCGTCGGGAGCCAGCATCGTGGCGAGGAACCGCCGCAGAATCGCGTCGATCTCGTCGCCGTGCACCGGCTTGGAGACGTAGTCGTTCATCCCCGCGTCCAGGCAACGCTGGCGGTCGCCCGGCATCACGTTGGCGGTCATCGCAACCACGGGAACGCCGGTGCCGCCGCGGCGGAGCCGGCGGGTCGCCTCGTACCCATCGCACTCGGGCATCTGGCAGTCCATGAAGACCAGATCGTAGGGCACCTGGGCCACGCTCTCCAGCGCCTCGAGCCCGTTGGCCACCACATCCACGCGGCACCCCAGCAGTTGCAGCATATGCTGCGCGACTTGCTGGTTGATGATGTTGTCCTCGGCGACCAGCACGCGCGGCGCTGCGCGCCAGTGCGGCGCGGTCGCCCCGTCGTCCACGGCCATCAGCGTCGCCGCCCTGCGCGACTGCGATTGGCTGCGGTGCAGGGCGTCGGTGATGTGTCCGGCGAGCATCGACTGCCGCACCGGCGTGTGCACCAGACCGGCGGCGCCGGCGGCGTCGAGCGCGGCCTGCGGGGGGCTGGCTCCGAGCGGGGCGAGGATTAGCACCACCGGAGCGTGCGTCGCGTCGAGGTCGCGGATGGTGCGCGCGGCAAAGAGCGGCTCGGCGTCGGGGCAGTCGTGGTGCACGAACGCGAACTCGTACGTTCCCGGCGCGGCCTCAAGGCGCGCCACGGCATCGGCGAGCGAGGAGACGCCGTCACATGCCAGACCGAGCCCGCCAAGCTGCAGCGCGAAGATGGCGCGGTTTTCGGGGTCGCGCTCGATGACCAGCGCGCGCCGGTTCACGAGCTCGTCGAGCCCCTGCGGGGCGCGGATCGGCGCGCTGGCGCTGACGGCGAGTTGCACCGTGAACCAGAACACGCTCCCTTCGCCCGGCGTCGAGCGCACGCCAATGGTGCCGCCCATCAGCTGCACGAGCTCCTTGCAGATGGCCAGACCCAGTCCCGTGCCGCCGTAACGGCGCGTCGTGCCGGCGTCGGCTTGCACGAACGGCTCGAAGAGGCGCTCCAGCGCGTCGGCAGCAATGCCGATGCCGGTGTCGGAGACCTCGCAACGCAACACGACGTGCTGGTCGTCCATCGCGTCGACGCTGGCGCGCACGGTGATGCGCCCTTCGGGAGTGAACTTCACCGCATTGCCGACGAGGTTTGACAGCACCTGGCCGAACCGTCCCGGGTCACCGCACATCAGGTTGGGCACCCCGGGGGCGATGAGCGTGTGCACGCGCACGCGCTTGGCGTCGGGGCGCACCGCGAGCAGTTCGACGATCTGCTCGATGGTCTCGTGCACGTCGAACTCCACCGACTCCAACTGCATGCGCCGGCTGTCCATCTTGGCGAAGTCGAGCACGTCGTTGAGCAGGCTGAGCAGCCGCTCCGCCGAGCCACGCAGGGCGTTGGCAATCTCGTGCTGTTCGCCGTTGAGCGGGGTGCCCAGCAGCACGCCGGCCAGTCCGATCACGCCATTCAGCGGCGTCCGAATCTCGTGGCTGACCGAGGCCAGGAACGCGCTGCGCTGCTGGATGATCTCCTGTGCCTGGCCGCGCGCGAACGTGAGCTCGTTGACGAGCGCCTCGGCCTGCTGCGCCTGCGCCTGCGCATCGGCGCGCGCCTGTTCCGTTTCGCGCAGGTAGATCTCGAGCGCCTGATCGCGCCGCCGCCGGTCGGTGATGTCGCGCACGGTCACCAGCCAGCGTGGCGGCGCCCCCTCGTCCTCCGCGAGCGGCGACACCGACCATTCGCCCCAGCGCACGCCGTCGTCGCGCGCGACCGGGCAGTCGAGGAGCGCCGACATGCCGCTTTCGAGCGATACCATCAGCCGGCGGCGCGCCACTTCGTCGCCCGCGCCCAGTAGCAGCGTGGGGAGCGACGGCCGCCCGTCCAGCGGCGCGCCAAAGAACGCGCGGGCGGCGTCGTTGGCCCACGACACCTGCGTGTCTTCGCCGACCGCCTCGAGCAGCAACGCGGAATCGGCCGAGGCCGTGAGCGCGAGTGCCAGCGCGTCGGTGGCGAAAATGGCGCCGGACAACCGGCGGGTGGACAGGCTGTCGCGCCGCGGTCGCGTGCCGTCCGTGAGCGCCGTCATGCGGGGCGCACCATCAAATGGAGGAGCGCCATCGCCTGCTGGCGAACGTCCGGGTCCTCGTGATGCACCAGCGGGCTCAAATCGCTCGCTGTCATCCGCAACCCGGTGGTGCGCGCAGCGGTCAGCAGGGAATCGAGCAGGCCGCGTGGGTTCACCGTGCGGACGCGCCGCGCGATCTGCGGCACGTCGGGCATGTCGCCATCGAGGCACAGCGCGCACAACACTTCGCTGGAGCCGCAGCGCGATAGAATGAGCCGGATCACCGAGTCGCGCCGCGCGGACGTCGACTTCACGATCGCCTCGCGCACCTCAATCCAGTTGTTGTCGCGCAACGCCGCGCGCCACAGCTCAATTGTCGCGGCGACGTGGGCGACAATGCGGACGACCCACGTCTTCACCAGCCGACAGGCCGAGTAGAGGTTGTACAGCTTCTCCGACGGCAGCGCCTTGTACTCGATCAGCGTGTTGATCGCCTTGCGAATCTCCGGGCGTACTTGCGATTCATCCGTGCGACCGGTGGCGCCGGTGGCGATGTTCATCAAGCCGCCGAGCTGTTCGGGCGAGTACTGCGGCTCGGGCGAGGGCCGCGCGGGCGCGGTCCGCGCGGGCGCAGCCGCGATCGCATCCGCGGAAGCATGCATCGCGACCCCGTGCGGTCCGAACGCATCCGGCGGGGCGGGGGAGGGCGAGGCGCTCGCCCCGCCCGGCGCGACCACCGGCTCGGCGGAGATCGCAGGAACCGTCGCCGTCGGCGCGCTCGCGGCCGGCGTGGCCGTGCGCACGACGGGCGTCGTTGGCACGGGGCCCGACGTCAGCGGCGTCACCGGCGTGGTCGTGCGGACAGGGCCATTGAGCGCGTCGAGAATCGCCGACTTCGCCGGCGCCGCCGGGGCGGCAAGTATCTGCGAGATCGTCGGCGTCGCCGAGGCAGCCGGGACCGCCGGCGCGAGCAACGTATCGGCGATGCTTGGCGTGGCCCGCGGCGTTGGCGCCGCCGTCAGAATCTGCGCGATGCTCGGCACGGTGCTCGGCGCCACCGGCTCCGCCAAGAGCTGCGCCATGCTCTTGGCCGGGGCGGCCGCGTTGGTGGCCGCGTTTGCGGTAGCCGGTCGGAAGGCCGCTGGCGCCACCGCACTTTGCGAGGCGGCGCTCGCCGCCACGCCCAGCCCTGCGGTCGCGGCTGTAGCGGGCCTAAAAGGAGCCGCCGGCGCAGCCGCCGTCCCGGGCATAGCCGCCGCAGCGGGGGCATCAGCCGATCTCGCTACAACCGGAGTCTCTGCAATCGCGGCCGCCGCGACCTCGCCAATGCCCACCGTCGAAATACGCTTCTCGGCCGGCACCGTCTCGGCGCGCTGCGTCGGGTACTCGCCCGTGAAGCTGGCCACCGCCGGGAGCACCGCGAGCCGCGACTGAATGAGCGCGCGCACCGCCGTGGCGTGGAAGACCGCGAGCGGGGCTAGCGCGGTGCCGTCGGTCTGCTCGCGCAGCCAGCGCCGCAACGGCTCGATGACCTGCGCCACCGGGACCGGCGTCACCACGCTCACCTTGCCGCCCAGCACCACTCGCCCCTTCTGCGTGGGCCAAATGCCCGTGACCGCCATCCGGTCGAGCAGCGGCGTCCAGCACACCCCATCGCGCTCGGCGTCGCGCATGGCGCGCGCGTACAGGTGCAGCGACCACCCTTCGTGGTGCGTGAGCCAGGGTGCCAAGCTCCCGCCAATCAGCGCCAGCGGGACGCGCTCGTCGTGGTGGTTGATCCAGCCGCGCAGGCGGGCATCGGCCTCCACCGCCGTGCGTGCCTCGTCCATCGTGTCTTCCACCCGTTCAGGCACGGCGCCCGCATCGGCCGCGAGGGCCGGTGCGGGAATGCTCAACATCGCAGTGCGGAACGGAGTGGACACCGAGTCTCGCTGGTTGCGTCTCTACTGAGTGTCGGATGGCGTCACGGGCGACTTGAATTCGTTGGGACTACTTCGGTTGACGCGCTGGCGTGCCGATACTGACGGCACTGACACCGGACGCCGATGACGACTCCTTCAGCTCCCGCCCGACCCGCCACATCCCGCCCCCGCCGCGTGCATATGGTCCTGCGCGATGGCGCGGCACTGGACGGCCGGATCTACCTCACCGAGGGCCAGACCCTCGCCCTCTACCTCGGCAGCCGAAAGGGCGGCTGGGTAAACATCGTGGACGTCGTCTGGGCCGCCGACGGCGAGGCCGCGCCGCACCTCGTGCTCCAGGTGGACCACCTCGCGCTCGCCGCCTCTATGGACCACGACATTCCTGCGGTGGTGGGGTCCGCGGTCGCCGCCCAGCGATGGGTGCAGTTGGGGCTCGAGAACGGGGATCGCCTGCAGGGCTGCCTGTTCCTCGCCGAGCGGCAGCGCCTGAGCGACTACCTGCACGCCATCGGCAAGTTCCTTCCGATCGTGAAGACGGTGCGGTTGGGGGACGGCGCCGAACTGGGCGACGTCGCGCTGAACTGCGCTGCCATAAAGCTCGTCCGCGACATCGCCGTCCCCGCGGTGAGCGAAGTGCAATCCGCCGAGTCGGGCGACACGCCGTACAGCATGTTCATGATCGACGATACGCCCGTCACCCGCGAGTCGGTGCGGACCGATGCGGCGACGCTCACCCTGTTGACGCCCGGACGGCTCCCTGACCGTCGCGCCAGCGAGGCCAGGCCGCGCGTCTCCACGGCGACGCCAGCGGCGCTCGAAGCCGAACTCGTGCCGCTGACGCCGCAGCAAGAACTGGGTGTGCAACGCGCCGCGCGGCACTGGATGGGCCAGCTGGCCGAGCGGCGCGGGATGGCGCCGCCCGTCGGGCGCCTGCTGAGCGCGTCACCGACGATTGGCGAGATGTGGCGGGCCGTCTGCGCCGCCAACGACATGGCGGAGGAGGAACTGGCCGCGCTGGTTGCGGCCGACTTCAAGCTGCGTGTCGCGCCGTTTGAGTCGATCGACGCCAAGGCGGTGGCGCAGATTCCCGGAAAGATCGCGCGCCGCCTGTCGGCCTTGCCCGTGTCGGTGGAAGGGAACGCGCTGCACGTGGCGACGGCCGATCCGCTCGATCCGTCGCTCGAGCAACAGCTTCGCTTTGTGACGAAGATGCGTGTCGAGGTGGAGGTGGCCCCGCCCACCGTCATCGAGCACGCGCTCGACTGGTGGTATCCCGACGGCGGCGCAGGGGCCGCCGCGGGATGACAGCCACTACGCCGGCGTAAGGAGCCGGCGGATGCCGCGGGTAAGACCAGCGGCCGATGCGCTGAGCAGCGCCGCGTAGGCGATGGTCAGCACCATCACCGTACCGCCGCGCATGCGCAACAGCGGGTGGAAGATCTGCAGCAGCCGGTCCATCGGGCCAGCCGACGCGTCGTAGGCGAGCAACCCTCCCCACGCGAGCGCGCCGGCCAGCATGGCCGTCAACACCGCGGTGCGCTGCCCCGCGGCCCACGCCCCCCAGACGCCGCCGGCAACGGGGACGAACCACCAGCCGGCAAACCACGTCCCGGCGATCAGCACGAGCGTCAGGCCAACCAACTGCGCGAGCCATTTCATGGGTCAGCGCTCCGGGTGCAAGGTGAGCGCGGCGCGAGGCGTCGCGAGGTCCGCCGCGCGTTTCGGAAAGCGCAGCGTGTCGAGCGTGCCGGCGCTCCACGACGGTAGCCGATCGTCGTAGCGCAGGCTGGCGGGGTTGCCCGACTGTCCGCCCGGGTACGTTCCCCACGCGCGCACCTCAGGTGCCAACTCGACGACAAAGCGCCAGCTTGCCCCGTGCGCGCCATCGCCATCCGACGGGCTCAGCGTGCCGCGCCCCGACGACATGGGGATGCCGGAGCGGCCGAGGCCAGGGATGCGCCCCAAATGGCTGATGGTTGCCGTGCGAATGCCCGACCAGCGCCACTTGGGCCCCGGCGGCCCGTACTTCTTGGCGACGCTCAGGTAGGCGGCGCCGACGCTGGCCACGAGCAGGCTGTCGCGCGTTTCGCGCTGCGGCGTGCGTCGGATGTCCCACCACGGCGAATCGTTCTCGCGCATTAGCTGGGCGAGAATCGTCCCCGACGGGTTCCGCCCGCGTCCGCCGGTGGCGGGGCCTCGCAACTCGTCCCAGGTGCGCTGGGTGAGTTCCGCCATCATCGCCTCGTACAGGACCGCGCGCTCATTGTCGGGCGTGAAGCGCCCGTCCCACTCGCGCAGCAACGAGGCGCCGCGGACCGCCGCCGTATCGGCGCGTCCTGCGGTCACGGCACGCGTCACAGCGTCGAGCATCGGCACCACGAACAGCGCCGTCTGCTCGCTCGACGGATCCGTCTGGTAGCGCCGCATTGCGTCGGGCGTCACCGCCGAATCGGCACGCAGCAGCGCATTGATGCGCATCGCGCGGAAAGGTGCCGGCCAGTTGCTCCCGAAGTAGCCGGGATCGACCTGCGGGTCCTTGGGCTGCTGATTGGCCGAGGCCAGATAGCCCTGCGCAGGATCAAGCGATTGCGGGTAGCGAGCGACCGGCCAGTAGCCCTGCCAGTCGTTGGCGCTCGTGCTGCCATCCGCGATGCGATTGCCCGGGCGGTCGCCGCCGCGCAGCGGGTAGTGTCCGGTGGAGCGAATGGCGATGTGCCCCAGCGTATCGGCCGTGAGGAAGTTCTGCGCCGGCACGGCATAGTCGCCCATCACCGTCATCCACTCATCCACCGACCGCGCCTGATTGGCGAGCCGCAGATAGTGCCCTTCGTCCGACGTGTCGAGCGCGGTCCAGCGCCGCGACAGCCAGCGGCCGGCCACCCGCGTCATCGGCCCGCGGTGCGTATGCAGAATGGTGTCGCTGCTCAGCACCTCGCCAAGCTTGCCGCGCACCGTCTCGGCGCGCCGCTCGAGCGGCTTCCACGCGCCGTCCAGCTTGTATTGCGTCGGGCGGGCCGCGTCGTCGACGGTCTCTTCATAGTAGTCCAGGACATCGGCGCCGGTGTTCGTCGCGGTCCATGCCATCGACCGGTTGAAACCGATCGGCACGATGGGCCCGCCGGGAATCGTCACGCCGTACGTGTCGATCACGCCCGGCACCTGCAGGTGCACCTCGTACCAGACGGACGGCAGGGTGAGCTGCAGGTGCGGGTCACCGCTCAGCAATGCGCGGGCACCGGCGGCGCGGCTCGGAGACACCGCCCAGTTGTTGCTTCCCACGGCCACCTCGCCCGTGCCGCGCAACTCGCCGAGGATCGGCGACTCGAGGGCCTGTTCGAACGCTGCCGCCACGGCCACGTGCGCGCTGTCGCGCGGCGCCGGGGGCGGAAGGGGCGCCGTGTCGAACCGCGGGGCGCGGCGCCCAGCGACCGGCTGGATGGGTTCCTGAATCGGCGAGTTGATGGGGAAGAGCGCGGCGGTGGCGCGCTCGCCCACCAGCGCCTCGATGCCGGCACGACGCAGCTCGTCGTCGTTCCACGAGAGCGTGAGTGACATCCGCGCCAGCAGATAGTAGGTGTACTGCGGCTTCCACGCCTGCGGGCGCGCGTTCAGCAGATGGTACTCGAACGGCAGTTCCTCAGGACGCATCTGTTCGATGAACGCGTTCACGCCATCCGCGTAGGCCGTAACCAGGCGGTGATTGGTTGACGTGTCGGGAATCGCGGCCCATTTGCGCTCGGCCCCCCACGCGAGCCCCTGGGCACGGGCCTCGCGGTCGAGACGCAGCGCGCTGCGCCCGACGAGTTCGCTG
>JARIEY010000088.1 GCA_031127085.1 Gemmatimonadota bacterium
GGTCGTTCGGCAACAGGTCGTAGAGCGTGGACGGATCGGCGCCCGGGGCAGCGCTCGGATCAAACGGTGCAATGCGCTCTGGCGGGGCGAGGCGCGACACGAGATCGCGGATCTTCGCCAGGCACTGCTCGTCGTCGTCCACCGCGTAATGCGCCACGGCGGAAACGCTCGTGTGCGTGCTCGCGCCGCCGAGCGTCTCGCCGTCGATGATCGCGCCGGTCGCTCCGCGTACGAGGTTCGGTCCGCCGAGCCCCATAAACGACGTGCCCTTCACCATCAAAATCACATCGCTGAGCGCCGGGAGATACGCGCCGCCCGCAATGCAGGGCCCCATCACCGCGGCGATCTGCGGGATATGCAGGAAGCGCCGCATCAGCGAGTTGTAGTAGAAGATGCGCGCGGCGCCGTACTGCCCTGGAAAGACCCCGCCTTGATACGGCAGGTTTACGCCCGCCGAATCGACGAGGTAGATGATCGGGAGATGGCAGCGCATGGCGCATTCCTGCGCCCGCAGGATCTTGCCGATGGTCTCTGGCCACCACGATCCCGCCTTCACCGTGGCATCGTTGGCCACCACCACACAGGGACGCCCGTGCAGGTGCACCAACCCCGTGACGACGCCCGCGGCCGGCGCCTCGCCGTTGTACTTGTCGTGCGCGACGAGGAGACCAATCTCCACGAAGGGCGAGTCGGCATCCTTGAGCCGCGCGATGCGCTCACGGGCCGTCAACTTTCCCTGTTTGTGCTGACGCTCAATCTTGTCCGGGCCGCCGCCGAGCCGCAGGCGGTGCTCAAGCTCCTGGGCCGCCGCGCTGAGCTCCGCCAGTCGTGTGGTCACGCTTCCTGCGCCTGTCGGCCGGCATACCACTCGCGGATGTACGCGATCAGGTCGGTGGTTGGCGTCCCTGGCCCGAACAGCTTGCCGACGCCCAGCGCCGACAGCTTGTCCATATCCTCGCGCGGGATGATGCCGCCTCCCGTGATGAGGATGTCGTCGCGCCCCTGCTCCGCGAGCAACTCCCGGACGCGCGGGAAGAGCGTCATATGCGCGCCGGACAGGATGGAGAGGCCGACGACGTCGACGTCCTCCTGCACGGCGGCAGAGGCAATCATGTCGGGCGTCTGATGAAGGCCGGTGTAGATGACCTCCATTCCAGCATCCCGCAGGGCGGCAGCGACGACCTTGGCGCCACGGTCGTGGCCATCAAGGCCGGGCTTGGCGACGAGCACTCGGATGGGTCTGTCCATAGCGGGGAAATAAACGGTCGCGGCTCACGGCGGCAATAGAAGGCGGTGGGAACCAGCGGGCCTCGGCGCTACGTTTGTGGGAGAGCAGGCTGGGACGGCAGTGCGACGCGCCGGCCCGGCGAGGCCCACTTTCTCCTGAGTTCCCCTGATGCGCCCCCTCTTCCTATCTCTCCTGGTGCTCGCGTTGGCGTCCCCCGCGCGGGGGCAGGCCCCCGATGGCAAGGCCCTCTTTGAGGCGAACTGCCGCAAGTGCCACGGCGCCGCCGGTCAGCCTTCCCCTGCGATGAAGAAGATGATTCCGGAGCTTCCCACGTGGGACGCCGCCTTCTTCGCGAAACGCACCGACGCCGAGATCATCACCGTCCTCACCAACGGCAAGGGCAAGAACATGAAGCCCTACAAGGACGTGCTGAAGCCCGACGAGATGGCCGCGCTCGCGAAGTACATCCGCACTCTTCAGCCCTGACCTCGTGCTTCGCCCATCGCCGACACACATGCGCCCATTGCTTGTTGGTGCCCTGCTGGTGACCGCCGCGTGCGGCGGAGGCGCCCCGCCGGGTGCGGGGACGCTCGCGATTCGTGACCCGTGGGCCAGGTCGGCCGACTCCGGAACGGTTACGGCCGTCTACCTGGTGGTCACCAACGGTGAATCCGGGCCGGCCACCTACACGGGCGCGTCGTCACCAGCGGCCGAGTCGGTGTCACTCCACGAGACCATGGCGATGAACGGGATGGTGCATATGATGGCGCTCGATACGGCGCAGGTCATTGCCCCCGGCGATTCGCTCGTGCTTCGCGAAGGCGGCAAGCACCTGATGGTGAACGGGCTCCGGCGACGGCTGGTGGCCGGCGACACGCTGCCGGTGACCGTGCGCTTCGCCGATGGGCGTGCGCTCGAGGTACGCGTGCCGGTGCGTTCGGCCTACTAAGCGCTCCCGGCTCAGCCGTCCTTTCGCGCCACCAGCATCATCTCGCTGCTGCGCCGCCCAACGGGGCGCGCATTGAAGCTGTCGAAGGCCTGCTCGACGATTAGCCCCGCCTCGCGCATCAGCTCTGCCAGCTGTGACGGCGTGTAGAGCCGGATTCGGTGCGCGCGGTCTTCGTTGACGCCGCGGCCGCGCCAGCAGCTTTCGACCGTGAGGAATCCGGTGAGCGGATCGAAGTGCCGCTCCTGAGCGACAAGCGTGCCGTCGGCGGTGGTCCACCAATCGCGGGCCACGAACTTGGCCATCACGCCATCGCGGTCGCCGCCGTGCCAGAGCAGCACGCCGCCAGGCCGGAGCACGCGGGCGAACTCGCGGAGTACGATGGCGTCATCGGCCGGACTCGCGAAGAAGCCGAAGCTTGTGAAAAGATTCACAACCGCGTCGAACCGCCCCGTCCAGCCGGCTGGGAGCCGCCGCATATCGCCACGCCGGTACCGCAGCGTACGCCCTACGCCGCGCGCACGCGCCGTCTGGATCAACGGCGCCGAGTAGTCGACGCCATCGACATCGAAGCCCGCCTCGGCGAGCAGATGCGCGTGCCGCCCCTGTCCGCAGGGACAGTCGAGCACACGGGCCCCCGACGGCAGTCCGAGCACCTCCACCAACCGGGCCACCTGACGGCGGTCCTCGGTGAGATCGAACATCGGCTCATACTCGCGCAGATAGCCCGCGTCGAAGTAGCGCTGCCACCAGTCGGCGGCGGGCGGACGATGGGCTGCAGGCTTCTTCATCAGAAGAACACCGGCTCCCGATACGCCCCAAAGACATCCTCGAGCGCCGCCCGGATTTCGTAGAGCGTGGCGTAGGCCCGCGCACAATCCAGAATGTGGGGCACCAGGTTGTCGGTGCCGCGCGCCGCCGCACGCAGCGCGTCCAGCCGCTGCTGCACCAGCACGTTGTCACGCGATGCGCGCAACCGTCCGAGACGCGCGGTCTGCTCCGTAGCCGCCGACTCGTCGATCTTGAGCAGCGGGATGGTGAGCGTTTCGTCGGTCGCGAACTCATTGACCCCCCCCACCAGCTTGCGACGCTGCTCGATCTCCCACTGCTGCCGCGAGGCGCTCTCGGCGATGCGCTTCTGGAACCAGCCGTCTTCAAGGCCGCGCACCACCCCGCCCTGCTCGTCGATCTGCGCGAACAACGCTTCGGCTTCGCGCTCCATATCGTCGGTCAGCTTCTCGACGTAGTAGGAGCCGCCCAGTGGATCGAGCACCGATGCAATGCCCGTCTCGTAGGCGAGCACCTGCTGTGTACGCAGCGCCACCTCCACCGCGTGCTCGGTGGGGAGCGCGAGCGTCTCGTCCATCGAGTTGGTGTGCAGCGACTGCGTGCCACCGAGCACCGCCGCGAGCGCCTGATAGGCCACGCGGACCACGTTGTTCATCGGCTGCTGCGCCGTGAGCGTGACGCCGGCGGTTTGCGAGTGGAAGCGCATCACCAGGCTGCGCGGACTCTTGGCGCCGAACCGGTCGCGCATATGGCGCGCCCAGATGCGACGGGCGGCGCGCAGCTTGGCGATCTCTTCGAAGAAATCGTTATGGATGTCCCAGAAGAACGAAAGCCGCGGGGCGAACTCATCGACGTCGAGGCCGCGGGCGATGCCGCGCTCCACATAGGTGAAGCCATCGGCCAGCGTGAAGGCCAGCTCCTGCGCGGCCGTCGCGCCGGCCTCGCGAATGTGGTAGCCGGAGATGGACACCGTGTTCCACTGCGGGGCGTGCGTGGCCCCCCAGTCGAAGCAGTCGACGATCAGGCGGAGCGCGGGCTCAATGGGAAAGCACCAGGCGTGCTGCGCCATGTACTCCTTGAGGATGTCATTCTGGATCGTCCCGCGCAGCTTATCGGGCGACACTCCCTGCTTCTCGGCGGCCGCGATATAGAAGCACCACAGAATGATGGCCGGGCCGTTGATGGTCATCGACGTGGAGACCTGATCGAGCGGGATGCCGTCGAACAGCACTTCCATGTCGGCGAGCGAGCTGATGGCGACGCCGCACTTCCCCACTTCGCCCTCAGAGCGCGGGTGGTCGGAGTCGTACCCCATCAGCGTGGGGAAGTCGAAGGCGACCGAGAGGCCGGTGGTGCCGCGCCCGAGCAGGAACTTGTACCGCTCGTTCGTCTGCTGCGCCGAGCCGAAGCCGGCGAACTGCCGCATCGTCCACAGCTTGCCGCGGTAGCCCGTGGGGTGAATGCCTCGCGTGAACGGAAACTCGCCGGGGACCTCAAAGGCGGTCCCGCCCGACCCCTCGAGATCGAGGGCCGTGTAGAGCGGCTCCACCTCGCTGGCCGAGTTTGACCAGGCCAGGTCACGCTTCTCCCCGTTGTCGTACCGGGCGCGCCAACGGCCGACTTCCGCGCGCAGCTGCTCCAGCTCCGCGCGCATGGCATCGAGCGAGGATTCGAGTTCGGACGGGGTGGTCATCAGGCGGGTTCTCCGGTCATCAGGGGGCCGCTCCGTCGGAGCAGCGCGTCGGCAACGGCGTACGGCGTGGTGCGACCTTCCGCGAGGTCATCGACCTGCGCGTCAATCCAGGCGATCGTTCCAGCGTCGGCCCACAGACGGCGCGCGAGCCGCTGAAAGACCACGTCCTTCACACGCTCGCGCAAACGCGCACGGCGGCGACTGGCCAACTCGCCGCTGCGTTCAAGATAGGCGTAATGGGCATCGAGCGCGGCGAGGAGTTCGGGCAGCCCCTCTCCCGTGACGCCAACCGCGCGCAGGACAGGCTGGCCCCAGTGAGCATCGCCGTCCGCCGGGTGATCGGCACCCACCGGCGCCTTGCCCACGCGCCGAAGGTCGATGCCGTGATGCGCGGGGACGTTCTTCATCGCGTGCCCACCGCGCAGTCCGAGCATCAGCTCGATGTCGTTGCGCAGCCGGTCCGCTCCCGGGCGATCGGCTTTATTGACGACGAAGACGTCGGCAATCTCCATCAACCCGGCCTTGAGGGTCTGGATGGAATCGCCCGCCTCGGGGACGAGCACGACGAGCGAGGTGTCTGCCGTGCGCGCAATGTCGAGCTCGCTCTGCCCTACCCCGACCGTCTCGATGATGATGCGATCGAGTCCGAACGCGTCCAGTGCATCACAGACTTCGCGCGTGGTCCCCGCCAGACCGCCCAACGATCCGCGGGTCGCCATCGAACGGATAAAGACCCCCGGATCGAGCGCCACCGACTCCATACGCACGCGATCGCCCAGCAAGGCACCGCCGGAGAACGGCGACGTGGGGTCCACGGCCACGATGCCGACGGTCAGCCCCTGCTCGCGGAGCATTGCGGCGAGGCGCGTGGTCAGTGTGCTCTTGCCCGCGCCCGGCGGCCCGGTGAGCCCGATGCGCCGCGCGCGGCCGACCCGCGGGTGCATTGCGGCGAGCAACAGGTCGGCGCCGGCACGCCCATCCTCGACCATCGAGACGACACGCGCCAGCGCGGCTTTGCGACCGGCGGCGAAGTCGGCAAGCAACGTGTGCAGCGCGCGCGGCGCGTCCTCTGGGAGCCGCAGCGCCGTCATACGCTGCCCCGCCCCGCGGCATCGTCGTGTTCGTCGTGAATATCGCCCACCAGCTCCTCCACCAGATCTTCCAGTGTCGCGAGGCCGACGGTCCGTCCCGCAGCGTCACGCACGATCGCCAGATGGTGCCGTTCGCGCAGCATCGTGCGCATCAGGTCGAGGCACGGCAGGTCGGGAGACGCGAACGCCACGCGGCGAATGCGCGCGGCAGGCGTCGTCGGCCGCTCGAGGACATCGAACGAGTGGATCATGCCGATGACGGTATCGAGGTTCCCGTCGATCACCGGGATGCGTGAAAAGGCAGTGTCGGCCATCCGCCGTGCGATCTCGCGCGGCGGCAGCGCGCGGTCCACGGCTACCATGCGATCGCGCGCCGTCATCACATCGCGCACCCGCTTGCCGCCGAACTCCACCACGCCACTGATGATGGCGCTCTCCTCCGCTTCACCAACGCCCTCGAGTTCGCCCTCGCGGAGCAAGTCCTCCAGCGCTTCAAGCGGGTCGTCCGGCCGCTCCGGCGCCGGGCGCGCGACGGCGCGCGCCCCCCACTCCGCGAGGAGCAGAATGGGCGAGACGATCAGGCCGAGCCCGTGCAGCGCGGGAAGCAACACGGGGACCAACTCCATCCCCCAGCGGCGCGCGATGGCGCGCGGCACCGATTGCCCCACGACGAGCAACAGCACGGCCGACGCGGCAAGCGTCTCGGCCAGCGCCAGCGCCGAGTCCGTTTGCGTCGCCGCAACGACACCAATGCCCAGCGTGAGCCCGGCGATTCCCGTCCCCGCGGCGAGGAGCAGCCGAGGTGGCCTAGCGAGATAGACCTCGGCGGTCGCGGAACCGGTGAGTTTCTGCTCGACCCAGTGACGCAACCAGATGCGGCTGACCGTGCGCACCGCGGTGGCCGCCGCCGTCAACCAGGCCACGGCCAGCACGAGGAAGAGAAGGACGGCGCTCACTCTGCCTCCTCGTCGCCCGCAGCGGCGAGGCGCTCGAAGTAGACGCGTTCGATACGCCGCCCGCGCATCCGCTCGACCACGACGCGGAACCCCTCGAACTCCATATCCTCGCCGGGCTCCGGCACGCCATCGAACAGTTCGTATACCAACCCGCCCACCGTGGTGACATCTTCGCGGCGGAAATCGTGGCTGGTGAGGTTGGACAGCGCATCGAGGGTGAGATGGGCCGGCAGCCAGAACTTCCCAGTCCCTTCGCGCTCCACCTGATCGTCATCCTCGGCGTCGTTCTCGTCGCGGATGTCGCCGACGATGACCTCGAGGACGTCTTCGAGCGTGACCAATCCCGCCACGCCGCCGAACTCATCGACGACGAGCGCGATATGGCGATGATTCAGCCGGAAGTCGCGCAGCTGCGCGTCGACGGTGTTGGTGAGCGGAATGAACCAGGCTGGGCGCACGAGCCGCCGCCAGCCACCGGCCGGCTCTTCGTCGGCGAGCACGGCCTGCAGCAGATCCTTGGCGTAGAGAACTCCGTCCACCTCGTCGAGATCCTCGCCGTAGACCACCAGGCGCGAGAGCCGGGCACTCCGCACGCGCGCGAGCACCTCGGACCACGGCGCGTCGCGTTCGATGCCGACGATATCCACGCGCGGCACCATGATCTCCTTCACCTGCGTATCGCCCAGCGCGAAGACGCCGGTCAAGAGACGCTGTCCAGCATCGCCCGAGCCCGCATCGCCTACTTCGGCGGCGACGACCTCTCGGAAGCGTTCGACGTCCGCTTCACGGGAGTCGACGTCCGGCCGACGCGGCATCAGGTGGGCGAGCCCCGCATCGCACCAGGCGCCGAAGCTCACGGCAGGGCGCAGCAGCACCCGCGCCGCATGCACCACCGGCGCGAGGCGGCGGAGCGCGCGCACACCGAGCTGGTCGCCCAAGGCCCGCGCGCCGCTCTCGGAGACGACGACAATGACCACCGCCACCACGGTCGCCAGCACCAGATGCCGCCCATCGCCCAGGGCGAGCGCAAGCAACGCGCCGGCCCCGAGCTGCGAGAGGATGCGTCCAAACGCGAGCGCGCGATGCGTCGCCTCGCGTTCACGCAGAAAGAGCGCGAGCGACGCGTCTCCGCTCGGCGCGTCGTCGTCGATGGTGAGCAGCGCGCCATCGGCGGCCGCGCAAAGCGCGGCCACGAGGACGAACAGGGCCACGAGGGCCACGGCGCTCAGCTCCGCGCCGCGTGTCGCCGCACAAGCGCGGCGAGCAGGCGTTCCTGCCGCTTCCACATCGGCGAGGCGACGCGCGCTGCATCGTCCGGATGGTCCCAGCCGAGCACGTGCAGTGTACCGTGTACCGTGAGTCGCAGCAGTTCTTCGCGCACCCCGCAGCCGGCGGTGCGCGCGCTTGCGCGCGCTACGTCGGGACACAGGTAGATGTCGCCCACGACGCCGGCTCCTGGCACCGGAGCAAAGCCGAACGAGATGACGTCGGTGGCGCCCGCATGCGCCAAATGGCGACGGTTGAGCCGTGCCATTGCCGGCGCCGTGAGCAACGTCACCGACACCATTGCCTCCTGCACGCGCTCGGCCCGCAGCACCGATCGCACGGCATCGGCCAACCGCGCGCCGGCCACCGGCGAACGCACCCCCTCGCCCGTGACCCCCACGCGCAGGCGGTCCGCCGCTACGCGCGTCGGCTTCGGACGCGGCTGCGTCACGCGCAGCTTCGTCACACGCGGCTTCGTCACGGCACCTGCTCCGCGTCGGCGGCGTACGCCTTGACGATCTCGCGCACCAGCCGATGCCGAATGACATCGGCGTCGGTGAAGTAGTGGAACGCGATGCCGTCGATGCCGGGCAGAATGCGCTCGACCTGCGTGAGTCCGCTGTCGGCCCGGTTTGGAAGATCGATCTGCGTCTTGTCGCCGGTGATCACCGCGCGCGAATTCACTCCAAGTCGGGTGAGAAACATTTTCATCTGCGCGTTGGTGGCGTTCTGCGCCTCGTCGAGGATGACAAAGGCATCGCCGAGCGTCCGGCCGCGCATATAGGCGAGCGGCGCGATCTCGATGACCCGCGACTCGAGCGCACGCTGCATCCGCTCAGCCGGCATCATATCCTCGAGTGCGTCGTACAGCGGACGCAGGTACGGATCGACCTTCGCCTGCATATCGCCGGGAAGAAAACCCAACGACTCTCCCGCCTCGACGGCCGGACGCGCGAGCACGATACGCCGCACGCGCTTGCGCGCGAGCATATCCACGGCTGCCGCGACGGCGAGGTAGGTCTTGCCCGTACCCGCTGGCCCGATGCCGACGACAATGTCGTTCTCAAAGAGCGCCCGCAGGTACTGCGCCTGCCCCAAGGTCTTGGGCTGGATGATCTTGCGCACGCCGGGCAGCACGAGGCGGTCGGGCGTGCCGTCGGCGGCCGCAGGCCCTTCCATCGAGAAGCGCAGCACGTCGTCCGCATCGAACGCGGTGCGCTGGCGCGCTGCATCGATCATGCGTTGCGCCACACCCGCCGCCTTCTCCACCGCCTCCACCGCGCCGGCGATCGTCATTGCATCGCCGCGCAGCGTCACGCGCACCGGGTAGATGCGCTGCAACTCCGCGAGGTTTGCGTCGCCGACGCCGGCCAGCAGCAAAAGATCGGCCCCTTCAGTGGACAGCCGCCGCGGGAGCGTCTCGCCGGCATCGCCGGCAACGCCGCGCACCGCTGCGTCCGTCACTTCGCCTCCACTGTGGAGCGGAGATGCAACTCGCCCAGGTCTTCCGCCGGCACGGTCGTGGGCGCGTCCTCAAAGAGCGCACGCGCCGCGGTCGTCTTGGGGAAGGCGATGACATCGCGCAGGGACGTGCCGTTGGAGAGCAGCATCGAGATGCGATCGAAACCGAACGCGATGCCTCCGTGTGGCGGCGCCCCCGCGCGCAGCCCTTCGAGGAGGAAGCCAAACCGACGCTCCTGCTCGGCCACATCACCGATGCCCAGCAGCGTGAACATCCGCGACTGTACCCGCGGATCCGACGTGCGGACGGAGCCGCCGCCGAGTTCGAGGCCGTTGAGCACGCAATCGTACGCGAGCGCGCGCCACCGCTCGGGAGCATCGGGATATGCCGCCATATCGTCCGCGTGCGCCGCGGTGAACGGGTGGTGCACGGCCGAGAGCGCCCCCGTCTCCGGGTCCTTGTCGAACATCGGGAAGTCGGTCACCCAAAGGAAACGCCGCGCCTGGTCGTCAACGATCCCCAGGCGCCGCGCGCATTCCTGCCGCACGCGGTCAAGCGCCGGATGGCTGACGCGGTCCTTGGCGGCCACAAGCAACGCGAGGTCGCCTTCGTTCAGCGCCAGCGCCGCCTCGGCGTCCGGCGTGAGGAACTTGGCCACCGGGCCGTCGAGCTTGCCCTCGGCTTTCTTGATGCGCAGCAGGCCACCTGCCCCGGCGCCCTTGGCAAGCGCCTCCAACTCGTCCACCTGCTTGCGGCTCCAGGCAGCGCCTCCCGGCACGCGAATACCGCGCACCCGGCCGCCGCCATCGATGGCCGACTTGGTGACGACGAAATCGAGCGGCGCGAAGGCCGCCGTGAAGTCGTGGATCTCGAGGCCATAGCGAAGGTCGGGGCGATCGCAGCCATAACGCTCCATCGCGTCGGCGTACGACATCCGCTCGAACGGCGTCGACACGTCGTGCCCCGCCTCGCGCCAGATCGCGGCGACCATCCCCTCGGAGAGCGCCATGATGTCGTCGCGGCCGATGAACGACGCCTCGATGTCGATCTGCGTGAACTCCGGCTGGCGATCCTGACGCAGGTCCTCGTCACGGAAACAGCGGGCAATCTGGAAATAGCGGTCAAAGCCACAGCACATGAAGAGCTGCTTGTAGATCTGCGGCGACTGCGGCAGCGCGTAGAACTCGCCCGGGTGCACGCGACTTGGCACCAGGTAGTCACGCGCGCCCTCAGGCGTGGGCTTGGTGAGAATCGGCGTCTCGAGCTCCAGGAAGCCGCGCTCGCTCAGGAACTGTCGCGTGATCTGCAACAGCCGGTGGCGCAGCACGAGATTGGCCTGCAGCTCGGGGCGACGCAGGTCGAGATAGCGATGCCGCAGGCGGAGGTCTTCCGCGGGGAGCTTGTCGTTCTTGCCACGCGCCACCGGAATGGCCGGTGTGACGGCAGGGCCGACCACACGGATCGACGTGGCGCGCACCTCGACATCGCCCGTGGCGAGGTCCGGGTTCCGCATCTCATCGGGGCGCGGCTGCACCACGCCCTCGACCAGCACCACCGATTCCACGCCCACGGCCGCCGCGTCCGCGATGACCTGCGCGGCCGACCAATCCGGGTTGAAGCTCACCTGCACCAGCCCGGCGCGATCGCGGAGGTCCATGAACACCAATCCGCCGAGGTCACGCGAACGATGCACCCAGCCGCCAAGGATGACGGACGTGCCGGCGTGCAGGGCGCGGAGGTCGCCGCACCGATGCGTGCGCTGCGACGTGGCAAAGACGTTCCCTTCGGTCAACGGTGAAGCTCCCGGCGCCGCAGCGCCCACGCGGCGAACACCGACAGGCCGACCACGGCCCCGATGGCGTCCGCCAGTAAATCATCCAGTTCCATACTGCGGCTCGGAATGAACTGTTGCTGCCACTCCGTGACCGCACCAAAGGCAATACTCCCAACCATCGCCGGCCACCACGGCCGTCCGTCGATGCGCAGGGCACGGCCAACGAGCGCCGCCTGCACCGCGAATACCGCCGCATGCACCATCTTGTCGAATCCCACGATGGTGAACGGCTGCGGTACGTCGGGTGGCGACGGCCAGAGCACGAGCGTTTCAATAAACACGGCCCAGAGCAACGCGTGCAGCCAGGGACGGCGCATTACGGCTGCTCCGCGCGTGCGAGCACGGCGGCGAATCCTGCAGCATCCGACGCCGCGAACAGCGCCGTACGCAACTCGTCCTTGCGCATCAGTCGCGCCAACCGGCCCAGCACCTTCAGATGCACGCCCGCGTCCACTTCCGGCGTCACAACGAGCACGCAGACCCGCACCGGGCGTCCGTCGGGCGCGTGGTAGTCCTCCACGCCCTCGGTGATGCCAGCCGCGAGGCAGATCTTCCCCACACAATCGGTGCGTCCGTGCGGCACCGCGAGCCCGTCGCCGATGGCAGTACTCGAAATCGCCTCACGCGAAAGGACGCCCTGAAAGACCGCGTCCAGCGTGGCCGGATCGGCATCGGGGAGCGCCAGTTCGACGAGTTCTCGAAGCAGGGCGTGCCGTGAATGGCTTCCCAACGGAACGCGAATCCGTTCCTGGGGGAGCAGCGCGCTGAGCAACCGGATCTCCGCAGGGGGTAAGCGTCGTAAATCTAACGGAGAGCAAGACTTGGTGGTAGCACGTCGCCGCTTGACCCTGCCCCTCGGTACGGGTATCCTGCCCAGATGCGGCGATGCGCCCTTCTTATGATGGCCGGCGTGCTCCTTCCGGGCAGCCTGCGGGCCCAACTGGTACCGGGGCGCGACCTCCTGTCCTTCCCCCTCGGCCTCACGGCCGAGGCAGCCGCGCTCGGCACCGGCGCCGGGTTTGGGCTGTGGAACCCGGCCAGCGTGGCGGTTCCCGCGGGGAGCCGACTGCGACTCGCAGTGGG
>JARIEY010000089.1 GCA_031127085.1 Gemmatimonadota bacterium
GGGGACCCCTGCTTCGCGCAGGCGGTCTCGCTGCGAGAGTACGCTGAGTCCCGTGTCACCGCTGAGGATGATGACGCCGCGCGGACGTTGCTCAGCCGGCACGGCGAGCAGCGTGTCCACTGGATGCGCGCCCGGCATCTGAAGATCGGTGAGCACGACGAGGCCTGCCAGGCCGACGCGGCAGCGAAGCGCAAACGCGTCGCCGTCCGCGACGCTCTCCAGCATCGTGCCGCCCAGGCCGCGCAGCACAATCGCGGCTGTGCGTCGGGCGATGTCGTCGTCCTCCACCAGCAGGAGCGAAATGCCGTCGAGCGGGTGCGATGGGTCGAAAGAAGGCATACAGGGGGAAGGGGGGAACGGACAGGAAGGACGTGGCAAATATGCAGTCGTGCGGCCAAAAGGTGCGTTCTGTCGCGGGCATTCTGTCCGTCGTCGGGAGACTTCGCGCGCACGCCGCCGGCGCGGTATGGGCGCTCTCCCCTCTACACGATGAGCTGCGGCTTCTCGCGTGCGCTGGCCCGCCTCTTGCCGTGTTGTCTGTGCAGTTCAAGAATCGCGCCGTGCCCGACGCGTCGGGGTGGCGCCTCTGCTCCAATTGCCCTGAGTTCCCGATGAAGGCATCCACCGTACTCATCGTTGCCACGCAACCGGCCCAGCGCGACCTGCTGGCGACTTCGCTGCGGTCGCCCGCCTGGCGCCTGCTCTACGCGGCCACGGCCGACGAAGCGGCGGCCGTTCTGCGCGCCGTGCCCGTGACGATCGCGGTGGTGAGTGGCCTCGACGATGCGGCGTGGCGGATGCTCGCGCGGACGACGTGGTTCGCGAGTCCGCGCGCCGCCTTCGTGCGCGTGGTCGACACCGAGGCATCGCCCGGTGCGCCGGCACCGATCGCGTCGCCGGACCCGCACGATATGGTCGCCAGCACGGCGCAGGTGCGCGCGGTGGTGGAACTCGTGCATCAGGCGCCGCCGGGTGTGCGACGCGTGGCATTCCGCCGGGCCAGTGAGCGGCGACATCGGTCGCGGCGATTCATCGGGGTGAGCCCGCGCGTGCGGCAGTTGCTCGATCAAGTCGCGGGGGTGCCGGAGAGCGCCAACGTGTTGCTGGTGGGAGAGTCGGGAACGGGCAAGGAGCTGGTGGCCCGTATGCTCGTGGGGGGGCGGCCAACGGAGCCGGCGCCCTTCGTCACCGTCGGGTGTGGCGCGCTCTCGGAGCGTTGGGGGGCGCGCACGCTCTTTGGCGTACCGGGCGATCCCAACGCCACCGGCGCGCTCGCGCGCGCAACAGGCGGCACGCTTCTGTTGGATGAGGTCGGCGACCTGCACCCGGTGCTGCAGGAAGCGATCGCGCCGCTGGTTCCCGCCGTGCCGGTTCGATTCATCGCCACGAGCTGTCAGCCGCTGATGCCGCTTGTGCTCGCGGGGCGTTTCCGGGGCGACCTGATGGCGATGCTTTCCCGCGTCGTGATCCACCTGCCATCGCTGCGGGAACGTCCCGAGGACCTGGTGCCGCTGGCGGAGTACTTCGCGGCGCGGCAAGCCACCGAAATGGGCCGGCGGGCGCCGCGCTTCACGCCGGCGGCGCTGGCCCGGCTTGCTGAGCACGAATGGCCCGGTAATGTGCGCGAGCTGCAGCACACCGTCGATCGCGCGGTGGTGCACTGCGAGGGTGAGGTCATCGACGAGCGCCATCTTGCGCTGGCTGCCCTCCCGGGGTCGGTCGTTCGTGAGACGGCAGATCCCACCGCGCCGCTCCACTTGCCGGATCTCGATATCCGCCGCGCCGAGCGCCTGCTGCTCGTCGCCGCGCTCGAACGCGCCCACGGCGATCAGGCCGTCGCCGCCGGAATGCTGGGGATCCAGCAGCGCACGCTTCGTCGCAAGATGCTGGATCTGCGCGCGCAGGAGGCCAGCGCGGCGGGCGCGGCGGCGGTGCCTGCGCCCATCGGGGCCGGGCGAGAGTAAACGCATGACGGTAACTTCACTGAGACGCCGCCTGTCGACGAGGTGCCCCCGAGGTAGTGGGCGCTCGTTTGGCACGGCCTTCACGGTGCAATGACCGAACCCTCGATGGCATCGGATCCGTCCGCGCGCTCGCCGCTGGCGACGCTGGCCCGCGTGTTGCCTGATGTGCTCTTCCTGATCGACCCAGAGGGTCGGGTGAGCTACATCAGTCCCGCGTGGGAAACCATCACGGGCTACACCGTGGCCGAGACGATCGGCCGCGACGCCCTGGAGATGGTCGATCCGCGCGACCGTGCGTCGCTTGCCATGGTGTTCACGCGGGTGTGGGAGCGTGCCGACGCTGAACTGCGCTACGAGGCGCGGTGCGTTACGAAGCACGGGCGTGACACGTGGCTCGAGGGTCACCTGCACGTCGCCACCGTGGAAGGGGAAGGCCAGTTGATGGGCGGGACGCTGCGTGACGTCACGGCCAAGCACGACGGTCTGGGCGCCATCGCGTCGGGACTCAACGACCTGCGCTTCATCCTCGATGCGCTGCCGGGGATGTCGTTCGTCACGGATGAGAACGGGCAGGTCATCCACGTCAGCGCCGCGTGCGAGCGAATGTTCGGCGCGGGTATGGCACCGTTCGTCGGCACCAACTGGCGCGCGCTCCTCCACCCCGACGACGCCGATCGCATCCGGCGCCAGGCCGACACGTCGCAGCAGCTGCACGCGCCGTTCAGCACCGCCTTGCGCCTGCGCGCCGTCGACGGCGTGTGGCGGCATATGCAGCTGATCGGCGTGCCGCGGTTTACCGACGATGGCGTCTTCCGTGGGCACTTGGGCTTCTTGCACGACGAAACCGCTGCGCGAGAGGCCGAGGCCCGCCACGAGCAGCACAACAGGCTCTTCGCGACGCTCCTCGATTCGCTCGTCGTCGCGGTCTTCGTGGCAGACGCCGAGGGACGCGTCCTGATCTCCAACCAGGCGGGGAAAGCGCTGCTCGCGCGGTCGAGCGGGCGCGGCATCCTGCAACTCGCGCGTGCCGGCGGGGCGGTCGTGCTGCGCGAGGATGGGTCGCAGATGCCCGAAGACGAGTGGCCGTTCACCCTCGTGCGTCGCACGTCCGAACCGCAGTTGCAGCGCAAGCTGGGTGTGCAGTGGCCCAGCGGCGAGGTGCAGTGGTTCCTCGTCAGCTATCGCCGCGTGCCCGCCGCGCACGGCGCGTGGCCCGACGACTCCGTGATGTCGAGCTGGGAGGACGTGACGCGCGATGCGGAACACGCCCGCCTCGCGGAGGCCGTGGAGGAAAAGACGCGCGCGCTGCGGCTCGCCAACGAAGACCTGGCGCGCTCGGCGCGCATGAAGGACGAGTTCCTGGCGTCGATGAGCCACGAACTGCGCACCCCGCTCAACGCCGTGCTCGGCCTGTCCGAAGCGATGATCGAGGAAGTGTTCGGTGACGTCAACGACAAGCAGCGCGAAGCGTTGCACGACGTGGCGCTGAGTGGCCGCCACTTGCTGGCGCTCATCAACGACATTCTGGATCTCTCCAAGGTGGCCGCCGGCAAGATGGACCCGGAGTTCGACTGGACGGATCTGACCGAGACGTGCGAGGCCGCGGTGCGCATGGTGCAGCCGGTTGCGGCGGCGAAGCGGCAGAAGATCGAGGTGCGGTTGGGCGACGGCGCCACTGTGCGCTGGAGCGATCCGCGTTGGATGCGGCAGATCGTGGTGAACCTGCTGACGAACGCGGTGAAGTTCACCCCGGAAGGGGGCAAGGTCACGCTCGAGGTGATCCTTGCCACACGCGACGTGACAATCGTCGTGTCGGATACCGGCATCGGCATCGAGGCGGCGGAGCAGTCACGAGTCTTCGAACCGTTCGTGCAGCTGCGGCAGGGGCTGAACCGACCGCACGCCGGCACGGGACTCGGGCTGGCGCTGGTCCGCGCCCTCGCCGAACGTCTGGGCGGCACGGTGGTACTGGAGAGCGCGCCGGCGCGCGGGAGCACGTTCCGCGTGTCATTGCCACTGGCGGCCGAACACGCGGCCGGGGCCGGGAACGCGCTGACAGGCGAGGCCTCGACGCTCGACCCGCTCACGGAGTTGCCGCATCGCCGCATCCTGCTGGCCGAGGACAACGAGGCGAACGTTCGCACCTTCGTGGCCTACCTGCAGGCGAAGGGCTACGAGGTCGACGTGGCGCGAAATGGTCAGCTGGCCGTCGCGATGGTGCGCGCGCAGCCGTACGATGCCGTGCTGATGGACGTCCAAATGCCGGTGATGGACGGACTGAAGGCCACCCAGATTCTTCGTGCAGAACCCGCCTTCAGCCGGCTCCCTATCATCGCCCTCACGGCCTTCGCGATGCCCGGTGACCGCGAGCGCTGTCTCGAAGCGGGCGCGAACGATCACGTGTCGAAGCCCGTGCGCCTGCGCGCGCTGGTCTCGCTCATCGAGAAGCTCTGCGTCGAGATGTCCGCGCCGGGCGCGTAGGCCGCGCGGCGTCGCTACGCGTCGGGCTCCACCGTCGGGACTGGCCGCGTGGGAACCACCAGCGTGACTTCCGTCCCCTCGCCGAGTCGCGTCTGCACCTCCAGCGTCCCACCGGACTGCTCGAGTACGCGGCGCACCATCCAGACGCCGAGTCCTGTACCCTGGCCCTCCGCCTTCGTGGTGAAGAAGGGCTCGCCGAGCCGGCGCACCACTTCGGGGGGCATCCCGGTGCCCGTGTCGCGCACCGAGAGCCGCATCGCGCCGTCGCCATCGTGCGTCAGGGTCACGTCAATGCGTCCCGCGTTAAGGATGCTGTCACGCGCATTGGACACGAGATTGACGATCGCCTGCTCGAGTTCGTGAGCGGCCAGCGCAATGGGCGTCGGAAGCTCGGGAGCGCGAACGGTCGTCACGATGGACGGCGGGGAGAGACGCTCGAGCAGGCGCTCGATACCGCGCAATACAAACGTGGCATCACACGCCCCCGCCTCGGCAATCGAGTCGGGCCGGCGGTAGAAGCGGAGGAGGTCCTGCGTCATCAGTCCGCCGCGGCGCAACGCCTCGCCCACGTCTTCGTGCATCGTCCGCAATACATCGGTCTGCGGCTCGAGACGCGCGCGATGCAGGTGCAGCTGGCAGACCTGCACGATCGTGGCGAAGTCGTGCGCCACCGAGGCCGCCAGGCGCCCAACGGCGTCGAGTCGGTCCTTGCGGTGCAACTGCTCCTCGACGCGCTGCATCGCCGTGACGTCAGTGAAAACCAGTTGCAGCGCGGGCGCCCCGTCCCAGTTGACGCGCCCCGCGGCCACGTCGCAGTGCCTCGTGCCGTCGGCCAACAGCCAGCGCATGCTCACCGGATCGGCGCTCGGCGTGGACTCCCCGAGCAGCGGCCTCAACTGCGCCGAGGCGGCCGCATCCAGCCGAGCGAGCAGCGGGCTGCCCAGCGCGAGGTGTGGCAGGAGCTCGCCGGCGCGCGCGTTGGCAAAATGCACAGCGGTGGAGACGGCATCGATCACGAGCACGCCGATTGGCGCCATCGTGACAAGTGAGGCGGTCCGCTGGCGCTCCTCCACTAGCTTGCGGAACCGTCCCAGCCGGCAGACGGTCGCAACGCGGGCGCGCAACTCCAGACGGTCGACAGGCTTCGTAATGAAATCGTCGACGCCGGCTTCCAGCGCGGCCAGTCGCTCAGCGCGGCCCGTGGCCGCCGTGATCATCAGGATCGGGATTTCGCTGAGTCGCGCATCCGCCCGCAGGATGCGTGCGAACGTCATCCCGTCGATGTCCGGCATCATCAGATCGAGCAAAATCACGTCGGGGAGCGGGTCGACGAGCGAGGCCCACGCCTCCTCCACCGACGCTGCCTCGAGCACGTGCGCGCCAAGAGGGGCGACGGCCGTGCGGGCCACCGCGCGGCTCGGGCCGTGATCGTCGACGACGAGCACGATGGGGCGGTGCCCGGACGGGAGATCGTCGGGCGGGGCGTCCACGGCGGGGAGTTCTAGAGTGCTCACGCGTCGTCCTCTCCCGGCGTGCCGGCGTTCATTTCCTTGAGCTTCCGGCGCAGCGTGCGTGCGTGCATCCCGAGCAGGGCGGCCGCAGCCGTGCGGTTGTTGTTGGTGCGTTCCAGCGCCCGCAGGATGAGTTGCCGCTCGGCCTCCGACACATCGAGCCCGGGGAGGATGAGCACTTCGGTGCCCGGGGCGACGGTCGCGGGGATGCTCGGTGCCACAGCGCTCTCCCGGCGAATGGCGGGCATGCTCGCCACCGGCGCGGCGGTTGGCCACGATGGCGTGGCAAGTCCGGTCGAAAGGCGGAACGCACTGGCGCGCAGGCGCGGCCCGTCGGCGTGCACCATCGCACGCTCCACGGCGTGCTGCAACTCGCGGACATTGCCCGGCCAATCGTGGGCCTGCAGCAGCGCCAGCGCATCGGGTTCGATGGCTTCGAGCGGGCGGTCGAGCTGGCCGGCCAGGCGCGCCGCGAAATGGCGCACCAGATCGGGGATGTCCTCGCGGCGGTCGCGCAGCGGCGGCACGTGGATGCGGAGAACGTTGAGTCGGTAGTACAGGTCGGCGCGGAATGACCCATCGCGGACGCAATCCTCGAGCCGGCGGTTGGTCGTCGCCAGCACGCGCACGTCAACCTTCACGGGGGTGTTGCCACCAACCCGCTCGAACTCCTGCTCCTGCAGGACGCGCAGCAGCTTGGCCTGCAGGTCGATGCGCATCTCCGAGATCTCGTCCAGCAGCAACGTGCCGCCATCGGCGCGCTCGAACGCGCCTTCCGAACGCGTGGTCGCCCCAGTGAACGAGCCGCGCTCGTGGCCGAAGAGCGTGCTTTCGATCAACCCTTCCGGGAGTGCCGCGCAGTTCACGGTGACGAAGGGCTGGTCGGCGCGGTCGCTCAGATCGCGCAGCGCGCGGGCGACCAGTTCCTTGCCGGTCCCCGACTCGCCCTCCACCAGCACCGTCGCGCGCGTCCCCGACACGCGCTGGATCGAGCGCATCATTTCCTGCCACGCCGGCCCCGACCCCACCAGATATGACGCCGGACCGGTGTGGAGCTTGGTACGCCGTTCGTCGGCGACGTCGCGCCGGGCGCGCTGGAACTCGAGGATGTTGTCGATCAGCCGCTGCAGCACCTCGGGATCGACCGGCTTGGTGAGATAGTGCGCGGCCCCGGCGTGCAGTGCCGTCACGGCCTGCTCCACGCTGCCGAAGGCGGTCAGCAGAATCACCGGCGTATCGCGACCTTCCTCACGGATCATACGCAGCAGATCGAGGCCGCTGAGGCCGGGCATCTGCTGGTCCGTGAGCACCAGATCGACGGGCTCGCTGCGCAGGATCGACAGCGCCGCGTACGCGGAATCCGCGATGCGCATCGTGAATCCCATCGCACGGAGCATCGAATCGAGGGCGCGCCCCATCAGCGGGTCATCGTCGACGCAAAGGATGCGAGCCGAGGTGGCGGGCGTGTTCGGAGAGTAGCCGGAGTACGTCATGGCGAGTGTGGTGCGAGTGAGACAACGAGCCGTGGTGCCGTGGCCGACGTGCGCTGGTATCGCGACATTCGTCGGTCTTCAAACATTCTACACCGTCCGGATATTCCGTCCCATGCGCTGGCGGAGCCCGTTCGTCACGCTGTGACAGTTCTACCCGTGGCGTAACGGGAACCCGCGTCCGTCGTGGACATTGCGTTCGCCGCGCGCGGGCGCTCCACGCGCAGACGCCGCCACCAGCAGGCGCCGCCACGCGCACTCGTCGCTACGTGACCCGGGAGAACGAAGTGGCCGGACGGCGGGCGATGTGCCCTGCCGTCCGGCCAGTTGGTCTTCACCGACATACCGCGCGCACAGGCCCTGAGGACGCGCGCGCACACTCGCGCTACACACGCGCCTCGGCAAAGATCGGCGCCATCAGCCCGTCCTTCGAGCGGCCGTGCGGATCCTGCTGCGCGCGGATGACGTTGACCATCTCGAGAGCCGTCTGCGTGGCGGGCGGCAGGTCGTGCGCGGCCTCGCCGAGCGGGGTGATGCGGTCGCCCCACTTCACGACGAGCGAGCAATAGGTGAGGCCCGCACCGAATGCGGGCATCAGCAACGTGGCGCCTGGGCGAATGCGCCCCTCCTCGAGCGCGTCGACCAGCGCCACGGGCACGGTGGCGGCGCTCATATTGCCGTAGCGCTGCACCGTGAGCATCACCTTTTCCATTGGAAGGCCGGCGTACTTGGCCACGCCTTCGATGATGCGCAGGTTCGCCTGATGCGGGATGCACAGGTCGATCTGGTCGGCCGTCACGCCGCACTTGGCCATCACCTTGGCCGACGCCTCGCTCATCCCCTTGACCGCACGCTTGAAAATCTGCGGGCCGTCAAAGTCCCACAATGTGTCGCCGAGCGTCACGCCGTGATTGGCGTAGCCGCAGCCAAAGCCGCGAATGCGCAGCGTCGCGCGCCCTTCGGTGTCACAGCCCAGGACGCTGCCCAGCACGCCCTCTTCGCGGTCGCTCGCCTGCAGCACCACCGCCGCCGCGCCGTCGCCAAAGAGCACGGCCACGTTGCGGTTGCTCCAATCCATATACTTGCTGACCAGCTCAACGCCGATCACCACCGCGTTACGCACCATCCCCGTACGGATCATCGCGGTGGCCGAGGACAGTCCGTATAGAAAGCTGGTGCAGGCGGTGTTGACGTCCATCGCGGCGGCGCGGGTGGCGCCCAACGAGAACTGCACCCCAGACGCGCTGTTCGGCGCCTGCTCCTCATAGCTGGTGCTGCCGTACACGATGAGATCCACGTCGGCGACGTCAAGGCCGGCGCAGGCGAGGGCGCGGGAGGCGGCGACGGTGGCCAGCTCCATGGCGCTCACGTGCGAGACGCGGCGCTCCTTCATCCCCGTGCGCGTCGTGATCCACTCGTCATTGGTCTCGAGGAAGGTGGAGAGATCCTCGTTGGTCAAGACGGCGGGCGGCATGCACTTGCCCCAGCCGGTAATCGCCGCGTAGGTCGTGGTCATCGGTCGTCGCGCGGTTGAAGGTGGCCGGCCGGTGAGCGGCCGCGGGGAAGGCAGTGCAACAAGGCGGTGCAACAGGGAACGCGGGGAAAATGGCGTTCGGGCGAAAATCCACAATAGGCGGTATCTTTGTCCCATGCTGACGGAGCAAGACGGCCACGACGACGTGTCCACGGACGCGCCGTCCTGCGCGCCCGAACTGATCGGAGAGCTGCTGCGGCAGCTCGACAAGACCGTGCGCCTCCATCAGCTGTATCCGGTCTCGAATCCCACCTACATCAAGGCGCTCGACGCACTGCGCGTCGCGTTCCGCGCCGTGTGGCAGGAGACGGGTGCCATCACGCTGCAAGTGAGCGAGACGCAGTTCATCTGCGGCGGCGCCGTCGTGCTCGACGAACCGGAAAAGGCGTCGGACTCACTTCCCTGGACGCTCTTCAAGGACGGGGTGCGGCAGCTGACGCTGCGCCGTGGCTTCGAGGACGCGGAAATCGATGCGTTGCTCGCGATCATTCCCAAGGTGCGGCGCGCGCAGGATTGGGAAGAGGACGTCCTCACGCTGCTCTGGGCGCAGGACTTCGAACACTTGTCCTACCGGTTCGTCGACACGGTGAGCAGTGAGGGGGTGCCGCTCGATCCTTCGGCGACCCCGGGGCGCTGGCCGGCGGTGACCGCGGCCTTCGCCGATCCGCGAGAAGCGGTGGAGGCGGCCCGCCGGCGAGCGGCGGCAGGCGGCGCGGCGCTCGAGGGTGTGCTGCGCACGGCGGCGGCGCCCGATCCCGAGGCGGCGCGCGCACGTGCCGAGGCCATGCGTCACCTGCGCGATGGCATCGCCCGGGAGTACGCGGCGGACCTGCGTCGTGATGTCGCCGACCTCCTGATCGACATTCTCGAACTGCAACGCGATGCGGCCGTGCGGATGGAAGCGGTGCGGCATCTGGACGCACTGCTGCTGCTGCATTTGTCGGCGCGTTCATTCGGGGCGCTCGTGCAACTGCTCAAGGAGTCGGCCGCCGCCGCCGCACGTGCGCCGGCGATGACCGTTGAGGTGCGCGCTGCCGTTGGTCAGTTGGGGGCGCGCCTGAGCGACCCCGCGCTGCTCGTGCCGCTGCTGGAATGGGTGGACGGTGCGGACGAGCGGCCGGCGGCCACGCTGGTCGCCGATCTGATCGCGCGCCTCGACGCCAACGCGCTCGGCCCGCTACTGCAATGGAGCGCGCAGTCGCGGCACTACGACTTGCGGCAGTTGTACATTGCCGGTGCAGACCGGCTGGCCGATGCGGCCCCGGCCGAGCTGGCCAAACTGGTCGGTGCGCCCGATGATGCGGTGGCGTTGGAGGCGATGCGTCGCTGCGCCGCGCACCGGCAGGAGTCGGCGGTGGTCTCGTTGGTGCGGCAGTTGGGGCACGAGTCGGAACCTCGTCGCGCCGCCGCGCTGGCGGCGCTCGCGGCGGTGAACACACCACGCGCGCTGGGTGGTGTGGAGCGCGCGCTGGGCGACGCGAGCTCGGCGGTGCGTACCTCCGCGATGCGCATCCTCACGACCGCCGTCTACCGCCCGGTGCTGACGCGCGTGGCCGAGTGGGTGCAGAGCCGCGACGTGCGCGATATGGACGGCAACGAGCGCCGCGCGCTCTTCGAACTCTTCGGCACGCTCTGTGGCGACTCGGGCCTCGTGTGGCTCTCGGCCCAGCTGGATGGCCCCCGCGGGTTCTTCAAGCGTAAATCCGACCCGGAGACGCGCGCCTGCGCCGCCGCCGCGTTGGGGCGCGTGGGTTCGCTGGCCGCGCGCGAAGTGCTGCGTCGGGCTGCCGACACCGATGAGCCGTTGGTGCGGCAGGCCGTGCGCGCGGCGCTCGCACGCGGAGGCGACGCGTGACGGCCCCCGGAACCCAGCCCAGCGTGCGTCCCGCCGCGCACGAGGCCGCCGACGGTGCCGTCCGCGCGGGCGGCCGCGCGTTGATGCAGGCGTTCTGCGGCGCGATGCGGAGCGTGCGCCTGTATCCAGAAGCCAACGCCGTCGTCCAGAAAGCCGCCCACGATCTGCAAGCCGCGGCTGCGGTACTGAGCGCAGACGATGGGGGGATGGAACTGCGCATCGCCGGCGAGTTCGTCTTTGTGAATCACACGCGGCTGCGGCTCGACCTCGATAACTACGCGATGGTGGCGTACCTGATCGCACAGTGCCGGCTGAGCGGAACGGGCGTGATCCGCGCCGGCGCTGACGCCACGGCCGGCGACTGGCTGGCGCTGGTGCAGGCCCTGAACGCGCCCAGCGGTGCGAACGCCACGGTGCGGTACCATGCACTGAGACAGCGGCTGGCCGGGGCCGGCGTGCACTGTTTCGAGCTGGAGCCGCCGGTAAAAGCCGAGGAGGGTGGGGCGGGAGCTGAAGCGGCGGCCGATTTGGCCAAGGGCGCGTACGCGCGCTCGGTGGCGGCGGCCGCCGATGTGATGCGTGCCATTGCGCAGGGGCAAAGCCCCAATCTGCGCGCGCTCAAGCGCACCGTGCAGGCGATCGTCGACCGCATCCTCACCGACGAAACATCGATGCTGGGCCTCACGACGGTGCGCGACTACGAAGATCCAACGTTCACGCACGCGGTGAACGTTTGCATCTTCGCCGTGGCGCTGGGCCGCCGGCTTGGGCTCGCGCGTGCCCAGCTCTACGACTTGGGGCTCGCGGCGCTCTTCCACGATTGCGGCAAGGCGCGAATCCCCGCGGAGCTGTTGGGCAAGAAAGAGGCGCTGACGGCCGAGGACTGGCGCATCATCACGGGACACACGTGGCAGGGGGTGCTCACGCTGTTCCAGGTGCACGAGGGCGCCGAGTATCCCTACCACGCGATGCTCGTGGCGTATGAGCATCACCTCAAGCCGGACGGCGGCGGCTATCCTCGGCGCTTGCGGCCGCGCCCTGTTGGCGTGTACAGCCGCATCGTCGGCGTCATCGAGCAGTTCGACGCGGCGACCACCAATCTGGGGTATCGCACGCCGGTCAAGCGGCCAGCCGAGTACGTGGCGATCATGCAGGAGACGGCCGACACGTTTCTCGATCCCACCTGCGTTCGGGCGTTCGTGGAAATGCTTGGCACCTATCCGGTGGGGACGGTGCTCCTGCTCGACACCTACGAAATCGCCGTGTCGCGAGGCGTGAATCCCGATCCGGAACTCGCCGACCGGCCGCTGGTCTTCATCATCAGCGATTCAGATGGCAATGTGTTCCATCCGGGCGTGCCCGCCGACCTCGGCGATACCGACGGCGAGGGCCGCTTTGCGCGCTCGATTCTCGAGACGCTCGACGGCGACCAGTACGGCATTCGGGTCGGCGATTACTTCATCGCGTATGGCGCGGCGGGCCCGGCAATC
>JARIEY010000090.1 GCA_031127085.1 Gemmatimonadota bacterium
TGCGGCGCGGCCTGTTGCTGGGCGCCGATCATTTGCATCAGGCCGCCGAGCGCTCCGCCGCCCCCTCGACCGCCGCCGCCGCCCCCGGGCGCGCCGGTGCCGGGCGCACCTCCGCCCGGGGCATTGCCTCGTGCGGCGTCGCCGCGGCCAGCCTGCGCGCCAGGGCGGTTGTTGCGCCGCCCCGTGTCGGGCGGCAGTCCGAGCGTTAGCGTGAAGCCGATGCGCGGACTGACGCGCACGTCGGCGGGAATGCGGTTGGTCCGCAGGCCGAACTTGGTGTCGATATCGGCATTGTAGGCCGGCTGACCGTCGATGCCGCTCCCCTCGGCGCGCGCGCCATAGGTCAACTGAAACGAGCGGCTCGGACGCCAGATATCGCCGAAGTACAGCGCGCCGGTGACTGCTCCACCGGTGCGCTGCGCCGGGGCGAACGACCGCGAGAACTGACTGGGTCGGTTGGCGTCCAGGTCGGCGAGCGACTGGAACTGGAAGTTGCCCGACCGGTTGGCGCCGGCCGTGGTGCGGAAGCCGGATCGGTTCAGCAGGGCGCCGAGTTTCCAGCGGTGCTTGCCGCCGCCGGAAAGCCACGATAACTCGTTGGTGAGCTCGAGCGCCGTCGACACGTTGTCGTTGGGAAGCGCGCCATTGCCGCCAAAGTCGAGACCGGTGAAGGCGAGCTGGCCACTGGAGAGTTGGCTCCCCACGAGGACGCGCCCCTCGGGGAGCCGGAGGTAGGGATTGGCCCCGCGGGTATCGACGCCGTACGATCCCTTGAACTCGTTGAGGAACTGTCCAACGACTGACGAGAGCGAGACGAGCCCACCCACGCTGCTCCCTTTCTGTTCGCCCGCGTGGGTGGGGACACTTTGTACCGAGCTGCGGAAGCCATCAGCCAGGCTGCCCGAGACGTTGCCGCGCAGCGACATCGAGTGCGCCTCGGAGAGCTGCTGATCGAGCCGCACGATTCCCGTGAGGTTGTCGGTCGTGCGGTCATCGGGGACCAGCGCGTTGCGCAGCGGCAGTCCGTAGCGGGTGAGCAACGAGAGGAACCGGGTGGCGGAGTCGGGCTGCACGTTCATTGCCTCGAGCGTCTGCGCGCCCGCGCCGAGGAGCGACTGCAAGGCGTCGATGCGCCGGCGCATCTGGAACGAGCCGAACCAGAAGGTGCGATCCTTGATGATTGGTCCGCCCACGCCGCCGCTCACCTGATGCTGCGTGTACGCGCCGCTGAAGGTGCTTGCCGCGTCGTCGCCCGTGGCGAACTCCAGCTCGGGATCACGCAGCGCGTAGGCAAACGAGCCGGCCAGATCGTTGGTGCCGCCGCGCGTGGTCGATGCCACCTGTCCGCCGGTGAACTGGCCACGCGCGATGTCAAACGTGCTCGTAATGACTCGCGTGGCGCGCACGGCCTCCGTGGGGACGCTGCCACCGAACGACAACCCGTCCAGCGTCACGAGGTTCTGATCGGCGCGCTGGCCTGCCACGGAGAATCCGGCCGACGAAGTGTCGCTGCCGGCGAGTCCCACGACGCCGGCCGAGAGTGCGGCCACGGCGTTCGGGTCTGAGGCATCCACGGGCAAGCGCATCAATTGCTCGCCGGTCAGCGAGCGCTCCGAACTGCCCGGTGTGGGCTGATTCTCGTTGGAGCGCGGGGTCTGTCGCGCGCTCACCACGACCGTGCCGAGACTGGCCATCGTGGGGGAGAGCCGGAAGTTGGCCACAAGCCGGTCTTCGTCGGACAGGCGGTTGAGGCTGACAGTTGCGGGCTGCAGGCCGATGGCGCGCGCCGTCACGCGGTACTGGCCGCCGCCGTCGGGGAAGAGCAGCGTGTACTGCCCCTTCTCGTTCGTGGTGCGCACGCGGGTGGTTCCCAACTCCACGGACATCACTTCAACGCGTGCGTTGGCCACCGGGCGATTGTCGGTGCTGCGCACCGACCCGGTGATGATGTCTGTCGTGCTGCCGACTTGCGCCGAGACGGCGCGCGCCGCAAGCAAGAGCGGAAGCAGTGCGATGGCGAAGCGGAGACGCATGAGAACGAACGCGGACAGAGGGGCGACGCGCAGAAGTGCCGGGAGCAAGGGCCGCGAGGGAGACGCCGCCAAGCGCTGGCGCGTTAGCGCGTGGGTTAGGGCCGTGGCGCGCGCGGCCAATCGCCGCCGCCTCGCATCGGTGCTCCGTTGGGGTACCGCTTCTTGAACTCCGCTTCGCGGCGTGCCCGGCTCGAATCGAGCAGCACCCGCTGCGCGGGCGTGAGGAGCGAATCCATCGATCGATGGGTTTGCGCCATCAGCGAGTCAATGCGGGGCTGGGTGGATTGACGGATATCGCGGAACCCCCGCATCTGGCGCTCGATCAGTGTGTCGATGCGGACGGCCTGCGCCTCGCTGAGCTTCAGCTCGGCGGGGAGCATCGCGCTGGGACGCCGCGGGGCCGCGCGGCGTTCGCCGCGCATCGCGCCATTGCGCGCCGCCCAGGTATGGGGACGCAGCACCGTGCGGTCGAGCGCCACGCCGCCGATGACGCCGGCGAGGGCGACGACGACCAGCACGCCAACGGCAAGGAGTCGGGTGGTTCGTGCAGGCGGCGCCAGCGGCGCTTCGTCGGCATCAATGCGGGTCGTGTCGGTCACCGTTCCACCGCCATGGCAATGAGGAACTCCGTCGAGTCGGGGCCGACCACGGCGTCGGTCACATCGGCCCGGGACCCACCGGCCACCGCGCCGCGCAGGTCGGACGACGCGGCCGACTGCGCCGCGAACTCGGCCTCGGTCTTGACGGACCGGTTGAGAATGACGCCGGCGATCAGCGCGGCGGCGATGCCGATGGGCACGGCCGCGCGCCCATAGCGGGCCACCCATCCGTACCACGGCGTCTCGAGCCGGCGCGTGCTGCGCCGCCTCGCCGCCACGTGAATGCGGTGGGCGAGCTGGTGCTCGCGAAGGAGCGCGACGAGCGCCGGGTCCCGGGCAGGGTCGGCGGCGTAGCGCGCATCGGTGGGGTCGAACTGGTCGGTCGTCATGTGGTGCCCTCGTCCCGCAGCGGTGCCAACGATACACGCAGGCTCTTCTTCGCCTGGTGCAGGTGCCACCGCACGTTCTCCGGCGTGAGGCCGAGGTGTTCGGCAATCTCGACGCCTTTCCATCCTTCGACTTCGAACAGCATCACGATCTCGCGTTGCCGCGGCGTCAGCGCGGCCATCGCCGCGTCGAACCGCTCTCGCACTTCGGTATTGATGAGGGCTTCGTCCGGCAACGCGTCGGAGGAGGCGGCGTCGAGCGGTTCCGGCTCGGTGTGCCGCACCCGCCGCGCGCGCAGCTGGTTGATGCCCAGGTTGCGCAGCAGCGTAAAGAACCACGGTCCGAACGGACGGCCGGGGTCGAGCAGTGGAAGCCGGTCGAGCGCGCGCAGAAATGCGTCCTGCACGAGATCTTCGGCATCGGTGCGGTCACCCAGCAGTCGTTCGGCGGCGAGGAGCGCGCTCGGGAGATGGCGACGAACCAGCGCATCGAACGCCGCTGGGTCGCCGCGCCGTGCGCGGGCAACCAACGCGGATTCCGCTGCGTCGGAGGCCGGCTCTCGGGTGGGCTCTTGCATCCGCTTATTCAAACACGCCAACGGGCGCGACCGTTAGCCGCGCCCGAAGGAGAGTGTGCAGGCCGAGGGTCAGGTCAGGCACCCGGCGGGCGGCGACCGCCCGGAGGGCCACCGCCGGGACCACCACCGCCCGGCAGGCCACCGCCAAACTCCTCGGCGTCCTCCTGCCAGAAGGCTTCGGCTTTTGTGGCCTGTTCCGGGGTCAGGATCCGGAGCGACTCCTGCCGCGACCACTCGTCGCCGTCACGCAGGGCATTGCGAATCGCCATCATGCGTGTGCGGGCGGTGGCCAACCGCTCTTGGTCGGCAGCGGATGTGCCGGTCATCTGTTCCGTGCCGCGTCCGCCGCCACGACCGCCGAAGGCGCCGCCGCTGGCCGAGCGCATGGCGACGCGCACCGAGTCCCACATGCGGTAGAAATCGGCGTTCTTTTCGTGGAGGGTCTTGGCTACGGCCTTAAGCGCCGTCAGTTGGCTGTCGCTCAGCGACAGCTTCTTCTTCCGGTCGAGCACAACCCCCACCGGCGAGTGGTCCTCAAGGTCCGAGGCGCGCGGCATCTGGAAGCCGCGGCCGCCCACGTCACCGGCGCGTTCGCCGCGTAGGCTCCCAACGCGCTGCGCGAGCGCGGCGGCGGGCAATGAAGTGAGTGCGAGCAGGGCGCATGCTGTACGGAGTCTCACAATCGTCTCCCAGTCGGTTGCGTGAAACGGGGGCATTGTACGATGGCCCCTCGAAGAACAACGCGCGAGGGGGGCGCGCCGCTGGCGGCGCCGGACGGCGTGCCTGCTTCCCCGGCGGCGCCCCGAACCGTCCAGCGCGCAGCGTCGGGGAACCGCCGACCGGTCGGGCGCTTCCGTAGGATCGCGGCTGGAGCCACATTCGACGGATGCGTCCTCATCCCACAGCCCAAACCGTCATGCGACCTTACCGCGCCCGCGTCGCGCTCGCTCTGTGTGTCGCCGTCCTGTTCGGGGCGTCGACCGGTGCCGCTACCCCGCTCGCCGCGCAGGACACCGACGCGGCCTTCATCAAGGCGAACTACACCAAGCACATCTTCCGCATCCCGGTGCGGGACGGCATCAAGCTGCACACCATCGTCTACGTCCCAAAGGATGCGTCGCCCGATCGTACCTATCCGATGATCATGGAGCGCACGTGCTACGCCATCGCGCCGTACGGCGAGAATGAGTATCCGGCGCAGCTCGGCCCCAACCGCTTCATGATGCGCGACAAGTACATCATGGTCTATCAGGACGTGCGTGGCCGCTTCATGAGCGAGGGGAAGTGGACCAACGTCCGGCCGATCATCGACAATGCCAAGGGGCCGAACCAGATCGACGAGGCCACCGACACGTACGACACGATTGAGTGGCTGTTGAAAAACGTCCCCAACAACAACGGGCGCATCGGGCAGTGGGGCATCTCGTACCCGGGCTTCTTCACCACGGCCGGCGTACTGTCGCGCCATCCGGCGCTGAAGGCGGCCAGCCCGCAGGCGCCGGTGACCGACTTCTACTTCGAGGACTTCCATCACAACGGCGTGCTGACGCAGGGCTACTTCTACACCTATCCGGTCTTCGGCTTCGATCCGCCGGCGCCGACGTCGCAGCCCTGGTTCTTCAGCAAGATGATCCAGGAAGGCTTGCCGGCCGACTACGATTTCCAGCTCCGGCTGGGCGCACTCAAGCACACCACCGAGAAGTACTACAAGGACAACTACTTCTGGCAGGAGCTGGTGGCGCACCCCAACTACGACAAGCACTGGCAGGACCGCGCCATCGCGCCGCATCTCAGCAACGTGAAGACCGCGGTGATGACGGTGGGTGGCTGGTACGACGCCGAAGACCTCTACGGACCGCTGAAGGTTTACAAGACCATCGAGCAGAAGAATCCCGGCGTGTACAACACGCTGGTGATGGGTCCGTTCCGGCACGGTGGCTGGGCCGCGCAGGACGTGGTGCACACCCTGCACGGTGACCTGTGGTTCGGCGATTCGCTGGAGACCAAGTTCCAGCGCGACGTCGAGACGCCGTTCTTCCAGCACTTCCTGAAGGGAGCGGGCGACGGCAAGACGGGCCTCCCTGAGGCCTACATGTTCGACACCGGCAAGAAGGAGTGGGTGCGGTTCGCCAAGTGGCCGGCGGATAACGCCCAGTGGAAGGCGCTGACGTTCCAGGCAGGCGGCAAGCTGGCGATCGACGGCAAGGTGGACACGGGCCGCGACTCGTACGTCAGCGATCCCAAGAAGCCCGTGCCGGGCCGCTGCGTGGGGCCGAGCATCGAAGGGTTCACGATGTACCAGTACATGAGCGACGATCAGCGCTGTTTCAGCACGCGCCCCGATGTGCTGACGTATGAAACGGATGTGCTCGATGCCGACGTCACGCTCGGCGGCGAAATCAAGATCACACTCAAGGTCGCCACGTCGGGCACCGACGCCGACTTCGTGGTGAAGCTGGTGGACGTGTATCCGCCGAATCAGCCCGACCATCCGTATATGCCCAACAAGAACATCCATCTGGCCGGGTATCAGCAGATGGTGCGCAGCGAGATCATGCGCGCGCGTTGGCGTGAGGGGTTCGACAAACCGAAGCCAATGGTCGCCGGAAAGTTGACCGAGGTGCCCATCGTGCTGCAGGACGTCCTGCACACCTTCAAGAAGGGGCACCGCATCATGGTGCAGGTGCAGAGCTCGATGTTCCCCGTCTTCGACCGCAATCCGCAGAAGTACGTGCCGAACATCTTCAAGGCCGACGACGCCGATTTTATCAAGGCGACGCAGACCGTGTACCGCAACAGCAGCGTGCGGGTGCAGGTGCTGAGCTCCGAGGTGAAGCCGTAACGGCCACCACGAAGAGCGAAGGGCACGAAGGGGCGCGAAGACAGTCTGCTCTTCGCGCCCCTTCGTGCGCTGCAAGCGGCGCGGTGTCGTTGCAAGCGGCGCGGTGTCGTTGCAAGCGGGAGTCTTCGTGGCCTTGGTGTCTTTGTGGTGTGCTGTTCAGCGCGGCCCGCCCTTACCACCCGATTTGAGGCGGCACAGATTCTCGGAGTCACCTTCGCTCGGGACTCCCATGTCGCTCCATCGCACTGTCTTTGCGGTCGCTGCCGTTTGCGCCTCGGCCGCCCTTGCCCTCTCGGCGCAGGCTCCCGGCGCCAAGCGCGCTGCGGCCCCCGCACCGGCCGCATCGGCCGCGCTTCCCTCGGCGGACGCCTGGAAGGAGCTGCACTGGCGCAACATCGGCCCCGAGGGGAACCGCTTCTCGGCGGCGGCTGGAATCCCGGGCGATCCGCTCACCTACTACGTGGGCGCCGCCTCCGGCGGTGTCTGGAAGACAACGGATGGTGGCACCAACTGGCGGCCGCTGTTCGATGCCCAGCCCGTGCAGAGCGTTGGCTCAATCGCCGTGGCGCGCTCGGACAAGAACGTCATCTGGGTGGGGACCGGCGAGGGGAAGATTCGCAGTCACATCTCGGTGGGGCAGGGGGTCTACAAGTCCACCGACGCCGGCGAGACGTGGACGCTGACCGGGCTCGAGAAGACCGCGCGCATACCGCGCATCGTCGTGCATCCGCAGGATCCCAACGTCGTGCTCGCCTGCGCGCTGGGGCACGCCTACGGCCCGCAGCAGGAGCGCGGCGTGTATCGCACCACCGATGGCGGCGTCACGTGGACGCGTGTGCTCTTTGTGGATGAGAACACCGGCTGTTCGGACCTCGCGATGGATCCGTCCAATCCGCGCGTGCTCTTCGCCGGAATGTGGCAGCTGGAGATCCACACGTGGGGCCGCACGAGCGGCGGACCGGGGAGCGGCCTGTTTGTCTCGCGCGATGGCGGCGCCACGTGGACGCGCCTCAAGGGGAATGGCCTGCCCACGAAGTCCGTGGGCAAGGTGGCGGTGGCGATTGCCACCTCCAACCCGCAGCGTGTTTACACGATGATCGAGACGGGGGACGGCATTCCGTGGAACGGCGAGCCCACGGAGAGCGGCCAGTTGTGGCGCTCCGACAACGGGGGCCGCGACTGGACGCTGATCAGCCGCGACCGCAACGCGATGGGGCGCGCGCACTATTACTCGCGCATGGCCGTGTCCACCGATGACGAGGACGAGACCTACTTCCTGACGGCGTCGTTCGCGAAGTCCATCGACGGCGGACGAACCATCACGGTGCTGCCGCGCGGGCAGGGCGGGCCAGGGGGCCAAGCGCCGGGCGGCGACCATCACGATATGTGGATCGACCCGACGAACGCCAACCGGATGATCGTCGCACACGACCAGGGCCTGAGCATCTCGCAGAATCGCGGCCGTACGTGGTATCGCCAGCGCCTCACCAATGCGCAGATGTACCACGTGACGACCGACAACATGATTCCGTACAACGTCCTGGGGAACAAGCAGGACGAACCGACCTACCGCGGGCCGAGCAACAGCCGCCTGCAGGGCGGACGCATCGTGCGCGGGCAGTGGCACGCGGTGGGCGGCGGCGAGAGTGGATGGGCGACGCCCGATCCCACCGATCCGAACATCGTCTGGTCCACCGCGTCTGGCTCTGGCATGGTCGGCGGCATCGTGGTGCGATTCGAGGAGAACCGCCGCCAGTTCCGGTCGGTCGAGATCTGGCCCAAGCAGTCCAACGGACCGGCGGCCGGCGTGAAGTACCGCTTCATCTGGGACTCGCCACTCCAGATCTCGCCCTGGGATCACAACACCATCTATGTGGGCAGCCAGCACATCCACCGCACGCGCGATGGCGGGCAGAGCTGGCAGGTGATCAGTCCCGATCTCTCGCTCAACGATGGCAGCCGCATGGGGAGCTCCGGCGGCCTGACGGGCGACAACATCGGCGTCGAGTACGCGGGCGTGGTCTATTCGATCGCCGAGTCGGCAAAGCAGCGCGGGCTGATCTGGGCGGGTACGAATGACGGGCTCGTGCACGTCTCGCGCGACACCGGCGCCACGTGGACGAACGTCACGGCCAACATCCCCAACCTGCCTGCGTGGGGCTCGGTGCGCAGCATCGCGCCGTCCAAGTACGACGCGGCCACGGCGTATCTGACGGTGGATTTCCACCAGATGAACAATCGCGATCCGTTCGTCTACAAGACCAGCGACTACGGCAAGACGTGGAAGGCGATCACCAACGGCCTGCCGAAGAACAACCTCAGTTACGCCAAGGTCATCATCGAAGATCCGGTGCGGCGCGGCCTCCTGTACCTGGGCACCGAGAACGCCATCTACATGTCGTTCGATGCTGGCGAGCAATGGCTGCCGCTGCAGAATGACCTGCCGCAGGCGCCGGTGTCGGGCATCGTGGTGCAGGAGCACTTCAACGATCTCGTCATTTCCACCTATGGCCGCGGCTTCTTCATCCTCGACGACATTGGGCCACTGCAGCAGTTGACGCCCGACGTGATGAACAGCGCGTCGCACTTCTTCGCGCCGCGCGCGGCGTACCGGTTCCGCACCATCACCGCGCCGTCGTCGTCGTATGATGATCCAACGACCGGGGAAGATCCGGCCTACGGGGCGAGCCTCAGCTACTGGCTGAAGGCGCCGCCGGCGCAGGCACCGGTGATCACCATTCTCAACGCGCAGGGGCGCACGGTGCGTACGCTGCGCGGCACCAACAAGGCGGGGATCAACCGCATCACGTGGGACCTGCGTGACGAGCCAAGCGCCGAGACGCGGTTGTACACCAGTCCTATGTACGCCCCGTATCTCGCCGTTGGGCCCGAGGGTCGCGTGGCGCCGGGCACCTCGCGGTTGTCGGTGCTGGTGGCGCCGGGCACGTACACCGTGAAGTTCTCGGCGGGCGGCGCGGAGCAGACGCGCACGCTCGAGGTGCGCAAGGATCCCAATACCGCCGGCGCAGAGGGCGAGATCGCCGAGCAGGTGCGACTACTTGAGGCGATTCGCTCCGATTTGAACCTCGGCGCCGGTGCGGTGATGCGGGCAGAGGGCGTGCGCGTGCAGCTCGATGGGCTGCGTCGTGCGGCGACCGATCCGGAAATCCAGCGTCTCGCCGGCGCGTTGGGCGACAAGCTGGCGCAGGCCGAAATGCCGCTGGTGGACTTGCGGCTCACCGGCAACGGCCAGGATGGCGTGCGCTTCGCGGCGGCGTTGCTCGCGAACTTGTCGTACCTCGCCAACGGGCTCGCCGGTGGGGACTTCAGGCCCACCAGTCAGCAGGTCGAGGTGCAAACGCTGCTCAAGGAGCAGGTGCGCGCCGCGGCGGCGGCGCTGGAGGCGTTGCTCAACAACGACCTGTCCGCGTTCAATGCGATGCTGCGCAGCAAGAGCGTGCCGAACGTGATTGGTGGATCTGCGCCCGTCGTGCCGTAGGGACGGCAGCCCGCCGTCGGTCTCGCCGCGCGAGACCGGGGAGCGATCGAGGATCACGGGGCGCTTCGTGGTGTACCACGGAGCGCCCCGTGTTGTTGGCCGCGCGCCAACGAGGAGATGCCAGCGTGCGTGGAAACTCAGCAGTCGCCGCCATCCTGCTCACTCTGGGACTCACCGCGTGCGTGAGCTCCGAGCAGCCCTTCGTGACTGCGCGTGACGCGCACTTTGCGCCGGAGCTCGTGGGGCAGTGGTCGGACTCTGCCGCCCGGGAACGCGCCGTGATCACGCGTGCGGGGCCAGCGGCGTACGCCGTGGCCTATACCGACGAGCGCGGGGAGGCGCGGCGGTACGTTGGTCGGCTGGGTCGGCTGGGGTCGTATTTCCTGCTTGACCTTGAACAGGCCGAGCCATCGCCGTCGGACAGTGCGTCGGGGGGTGGGCATGTGCCGCTCGTGCTCGAGACCATCGCACCGCGACTGTCGTTCGCGCTGCTGGATCCCGACTCACTGAAGGCGTACCTGCAGGCTAACCCGCGAGCCATCGCACACCGCAAGACGAAGGACGAGATCGTCTTCACGGCAGGATCGGCGGAGCTGTCCGCGTTCCTTGCCGGTTACCTGCGGCGGCCGGGTGTGCTGAGCGAACGCAGCGTCTGGGTGCGCCGTTCTCCGTAGCCGGTGCGCGAGGTTGGCGACGCCAAAGGTCGGCGCGCACGTTTTGCGCCGACCGTGCCGCTATCCCTTCGTGGGCGGCTTTCGGCCCGAGGGATCGTCGTGCAGCGCCCGCATCGCCGGCGTGTCGAGGTCGTCAAACTGCCCGCGCCGCGCCGCCCACACGAACGCGAGCACGGCTATGAAGACGACGACCAGCGCCAGCGGAAGGATCAGGTACATGATGCTCATCGGGCGCGCTCCAGCGGGGGGATGCCGGATGATGCGATGCCGGCCGACCCGCGCGCAACGGGGACGTCGAAGGTGCGGCTTCGCCAGCTGGTGAGCACCACGCTCAACGAGCTCATCGGCATCAGCACGGCGGCAATCAGCGGGTCGAGAATGCCGAGCAGCGCGAGCGTGGCGCCAAGGATGTTGTACGCGATCGAGAAGATGATGTTGTTGCGGATGACCAGCATCGTGCGATGCGCTCCCTCGACCAGCTCGACGAGCGGTCCGAGCCCGGGACGCGAGAGATAGACGTCGGCCGCGCTCATCGACGCTTCCGCGCCGCCGTGCACACCCACGCCTACCGTCGCCGCCGCAATGGCCGCCGCATCGTTGACGCCGTCGCCGACCATCAACACGGTGCCGCGGCCGCGGGCGTCTTCGACGCGCCGCAGCTTGTCCTCGGGTGATGCGCCGCCAATGGCGTCGGCGAGGGCGATGCCCAGCCGCTGGGCCGTACCGCGCACGACCGCCGGGTGATCGCCGCTCAGCAGACCCACGCGCCAGCCAAGCGCGCGCAGCCGGTCGATTGACGCGAGCGCGTCGGCGCGCAGTGGATCGCCAAAGCCGGCACGGGCCACGACCGCGCCGTCCACCGCGACCCAGACCGGCGTCAGGCCCTCCTCGGCGAAGGCCTCGATCTTCACATCGGGCGCGTCATCCGCGGCGCCGGTGCGGCGCGCCACGAATGTTGGCGCCCCCACCACAACGCGGTGCCCCGCGACCGTTCCCTCGATGCCGCCCCCTACCGTCTGCTGGATGTCGTGCGCGTCGAGCGCCTCAACCACCGGCCACGCCTGCTGCACGGCGATGGCGATCGGGTGGTTGCTCTGCCGCTCAAGCGCGGCCACCAGCGGCTTGGCCGACTCTGCCCCTTCCCAGCGCACCAGGCGCACACGTCCCTCGGTGACCGTTCCCGTCTTGTCGAGCAGAATCAAACCCGGACGATTGAGCGATTCGATGGCGTCGCCGCCCTTGACGAGGATGCCCTGCTTGGCGGCGCGACCGATGCCCATGGTAATGGCCAGTGGCGTGGCGAGGCCCAGCGCGCAGGGGCAGGTGACGACCAGCAGCGCGATGGCGTTGTCGAGCGCGCGCACCGGGTCGTGCTTCAACCCATAGAGATAGGCCCCGGCGGCGACCACCAGGACGATGGCGACAAACCAGCCGGCAATGGAGTTGGCGAGTTGTACCACGGGCGCGCGGCGACGCGCGCTCTCTTCCATTCGGCGCAGCAGCGCGCCAAGACGGCTCATTTCGCCGGCCTGTGTCACCTTCACCGTCAACGGGCCCGTAAGGTTCACCGTGCCGGCGTAAACGCGCTCTCCAGGGGCAACGGGCTCA
>JARIEY010000091.1 GCA_031127085.1 Gemmatimonadota bacterium
GGGGCTCTGCCGCGAAGGCGAACGAATGAGCTCAGCCGCACGGGGTGAGGAGCGAAGCGACGAGACCGGTGGCGGCTGGGTCGATTTGTTAGCCCCCCGCACTGAATGCTTCATGGAACGTAACCACGCCACGGGGCAACGCTGCACCGAATGGTAATGCCTGGAAATACTCCTGGGGCACATCGGGCAGCACCAAACAGGGCTCGGGCTTGAACCCAAAGCGCGAATAGTACGCCGGATCCCCCACCAGAACGCAACCTGCGGCGCCCCGCTCACGCAGCAGCTGAAGCGCGGCTTGCATGAGAAGAATGCCGATACCGCTCCGTTGAAACTCAGGCTTCACGGAGATTGGGCCGAGCCCATACCAGCCTGCGGAACCATCCGAGATTAATACCGGAGATAGCGCCACATGGCCTACGACTTCACCGTCCTGCTCGGCCACTAGCGAAATACTCAGGGCGCCAGCCTCGCGTAGAGCTTCAACGATGAACTGTTCGGTGTGCGCGGTGTGCGGTGCATTGAGGAATGCGGCGGCCGTTACGGCATGGATCGCCGCAGCATCTGATGGTGACTCTTGGCGTATGACTGGACTCATCGCACACATTTTCTCAGGGGGCTAACGAACGGCATTGTGCTGCAGCGTTTCTAAATAGAGGCGGCCGCAGGCCGGCGCAGCAGTCAGACTTGTGCACTCGGGCCGGCCGCCCGCGGCCGCTTCCCAGATAGCGCTGTCAGCACCAACGTGGGTTACACCGAACCGCGTCTATGCCGCCGTGCCGACCCAAGGCTTGATCCGGCGGAGCGTGCTGGCGAGTTCTCGTTCCGCCACCTCCGTGTCGTACGCGGCCTGCGCCCGCAGCCAGTAGCCGTTCGACAGACCGAAGAACCGGCAGAGCCGCAAGTCCGTGTCGGCCGTGATCGCGCGGCGACCCGCGACGATCTCTCCGATACGCTGCGCCGAGACGCCGATCTCCTTCGCGACGCGGTACTGCGTCAGTCCCATCGGTACGAGAAACTCTTCCCGCAGCAACTCGCCGGGTGTTACGGGCTTGAGATGTCCCATGATACAGGCACTCCGTCAGTGATAGTCCACAATCTCGACATCTTTCGCGCCGGCCGAGGTCCATCGAAAACACACGCGGTATTGGTCATGTACGCGGATGCTGTGCTGCCCGGCCCGGTTTCCCTTAAGCGCTTCGAGCCGGTTGCCGGGTGGCACGCGAAGATCCGCAAGGCGTCCCGCAATCTGCAGTTGCCGGAGTTTCCGCCGCGCGATCGCCCCGATACCGCGGAACCGTTTCATGCGCTGCCCACGGGCCAGCGCTTCCGTCTCACGGTCTCGGAACGACAGAATCATGGTGTATAGTAACGCGCCGCGTGATTATCGTCAAGCGTGAATAGTCGCCTGACGCGCAATGCGGGGCTGTTCCGGCCTCACGACGGGCGTAGTGCTACGGCGCTTCTAGCCGATGCGGCCGCGGGCGCACACACAACGCCGCCTGCGATTCGAGCTCAGCCGACGGCGGCCGCATCCTTGAGCGCGCGGTCAGAACCAACGTGGGTTATGCCGTACAGCGCATTGCGGTGTTCACTTGTCTTGGCCGGTTGGCGGCCAGAGCCGGAACGCAAACCGAAGGCCCCGGCTCATCGCGGCAGGCCACCCGGAGTTGTGATTCTCGTCCGGGAAATACTGAAAGCGTGTCGCGAGAGCAACGGACGGCTGCGTTGCCACAATCTCCTCGAGGCGACGCACGTTCTTGACCATCCGATAGATCGAGTCCTCTTCGGCCAGCCCTATGGATACAAATAGGCGCTGCACCGGCTTGCGGTCGGCCGGCAGCGCCGAGAAGCGGGCCACTGTCTCGTCCTTGTTCCACCAGAGCGACGGACTGAGCACGATGTAGTTGTGATAGTAGTCAGGACGCTCTAGCAAGACGTGCAACGCGAGCAGACCGCCCAATGACAAGCCGAGCAAGCTTCGATTCGAGGCATCGGTGCGGTACAGACTGTCGATCCGTGGTCCAAGTTCGTCGGTCAGAAACGTCATGAACCGTGGCCCACCACCGCTGACGGTCGGTGCGGGTAGCCCGAGCGCGGCATACTCCGGGCCCTGTACGGCAATTGCCGCGCGGTCCTCGCTTGGCGTCAGGTCCCGGAACCGTATGCCCTGTGATTGATCGAGATCGACAACGGGGTAGTCGATACCGACCAGGATCACCTCTGGCATGCCGCTAACCCACAGTTCCCACGCGACGCTCGACGCCACGCCGATCAGCTCGTTCCCGTCGAGTAGATACACGACGGGGAAGTGGCGTGTTGTGTCAGCAAAGTAGCTGCGAGGGAGCACCACGCTGACCTGAAAGGTGTCGCCGACGGCACGTGACGGCATCTGGTGAGACACCGAGCCGAGAATCGGGACTCGCGCATCCGCCGCTGACTGGTTCTCATTCCCGCACGCGATGACCATGGTCAACGCGGCGCACATCAGGAGTGCTCGGGTCACTGGGCCTCCAGCGGCATGGCGACGGGCGTTGTGCTGCCGCGCTTGAAATAGATGCGGCTGCGGGCGGGCGCACCAGTCAGACTTGTGCGCTCAGGCCAGTCGCCCGCGGTCGCTTCCATTGACGGCGCTGTCAGCACCATCGTGCGATAGCCTGCGAAAGCCGATACGCTACTTCCCACCTTGCGGGGTGACCACAGAGTCCTGCGCCACAAGCGCTCGCAGCACACGCCACGTGCCGGCGCTGTCCTTCTCGAAGAAACCCGTGTAGCGCCCGTACGAGGCCTGGCTCTTTCCCTGGATCGCGAAGCGATCATCGAAGCTTCCCGCCTGGAAGATCCGTTCGCCAAACCACTCGGTCACTTCCGGATGAATGTTCAGCTCCGCGTACTTCACCACCTTGAAGCCTTCACCGAAGGCCGCCGCGACGGCGTCGCGACCGCGCATCGTCGGCATGCCTGGTTCGACGAGGTACACGTCCGGAGCGTGCATGGCGGCTAGCGCGGCGGCATCGCCTGCCTTCACAGCGACTGCATAAGACGTCCACCAGGCATCAAGTGCGGCGCGCGCTTCTTCCGCGGTTGGCTGCGGTGCGGGGGTCTGCTTGGGCGCGGCACATGCGATCGCACTGAGAATGACTGCCAGGACAGCAACGCGGGACTTCTTCATCTCCACCCCCATTGTGCAAAAGGTCAACTCCAAGTGGTCGGGCTAGCGACGGGCGTTCTGCTGCGAACGCTCTAATAGGTCGCGGCCGCGGAGCGGCCGCTGCCGAAGACTGGACTTGCGCCGCAAGATTGGGGGGCGAACCACCGATCCTGCAGTGACCGGAAGGGCGGCTTGACGGGAGGCTGATGCAGAGCGATGACTCATGGCGGCATGAAATTTGTCGGTGCTAGCCGCCACGTCCGGCCTTCCACAGTGGCCGAATGTCTTGGCTCGGGCAAATTCGCCACCTTGCACCGGGGCCCCATCTCCCTTGGCAAGCGCCCCCGAGCGGGCCCTGGACGATCAGCGCCGCGCGCGGATCTGGCCGACCAACTGGTCGGTCAGGCGCAAGGCCATGGCGTGCCCCTGGGCCACCGGCACGCCTTCGCCGCCCACCAGCGAGGGGGACGTGTAGAAGCGGCCGTGGATGCCCAGCGCAGGCACACCATCGATCTTATAGCCTTCGCTCAACTGGCGCGCCTGGCGGGCCTTCGACTGCACGGAAAAGGAGTCGAAAACTTCCAGGAACTTGGCCCGATCCACGCCGTTCTTGGCCACGAAGTCGGCAATCGTCTCGGCGCGGTCCAGCGTCAGGTGGTCCACATGGATGGCGGCGAAGACGCGGCGGTGCAGGGTTTCACGCTGGCCCATGGCCTCGAGCGCGAAGTAAAGGCGCTGGTGCACTTCGTGCTGCGAGCGAAACGCCACCGGCATGCGGCGGAACATCACGTCGGGCGGCAGGGTCTTGGCCCAAGCTTCCAGCGCCGGCTCGAACGCGTTGCAGTGCGGGCTGCCGTACCAGAAGAACTCCACCACCTCGATCTTGCCGGCCGGCGCCAGCACCGGCTGGGGCGTGGCCAGGCGCACGTAGTGGCGCCCTTCGACAAAGCCGCCACCCTGGGCGTGGCTATGCGTCACGGACGAAGCCAGCAGACCTGCCCCGGCGGCCTGGGCCAGAAAGTCACGACGTTTCATTCTTCGCAGTCCATTTGAATGTCCAACCACATGGGATTGCTCCCGCCCGCAGTTCAGCGCTGCACGCGCACCAGCACCGCGTCGGCAAACCCGCCGCCGGTGGCCTGCTGCTTGACAGCCTCGGCTGAGTCACGCCCTTCATAACGAAGTACACAACCGGCTCGCCCCCCGGCCGCGCTGACGCGTCGGCGCCTCCCCGGATTGCGTGCCGCCGCCACCGGCGGGCTGCGTGAAGCTGACGAGACGCGGCTTGAACCTCTCCTTCTGCACCTCGAGCAGGTTTGCTCCTGGCTTAACGGTGTCGATCGCAAACTGCCCAAGCTCGTTCGCGACGCGCGCGCCCAGCACACCCTCCGTCAGGTGCACACGTGCGCCGACGACCACTTCATACGCGGTGTCGCCAACAACACCAAAGACGCCAGTCTGTTCAACTGAAGTGCGGATGGCGTCGAGCTGATGTGCGATGGGTTCCAAATCGACCGACCGTTCATTGCTGCCGGGAACCAGGACACGCGCAAGCTGGGTGGGGCGGTACCCGATGCGCCCTACAGAGAGGCGACGTGTATTGCCCGAGGGGAGCTTCGGCATGGTGAACTTGCCGTCCTCAGTCGTCACTGTGACACGTCGCGGATCGACAACAGTCAACCGCACGTTCGCAATCGGGACGCCACCGAGATCGCGTACGATGCCCGTCAACACCGCACGGTTCTGCCCGTGAGCAGGCGCCGGACATGCGAAAGGCGCAACGAGCCGCGCCTTGATCACGTGCCACTGGCACGAGACCACCTCGTTTGTCCTCTTGGCTTCAGTAATCACCATCCTACTCCGACTCTTCGGCAAGAAACGGATATCCACCTACCGTTTACGGTTCAGCTGCAGCCGCTTCAAATAGAGCGCGCGCAGCGCGCCCACAACAGAGCGGCTGTCGGCTGCAACCGTTTGTTAGACGCCGCTCACCTCGGACACATCCCACGCACGACGCGAGTGGCGCGATGTGAGGATGACCACGCGCGTCGGATCGACGCGGTAGATGACTCGGTACGGCGCGTGCAGCAGCTCCCGGTACGCGGGCAGGCCGATCTCTGCCACCAGGCGCCCGCGTCGAGGAAAGCGGTCGAGCGCGGCGGTGCGTGCTAGCAGTTCCTCGAGCCACGCGGCGGCGGCCTGCGGTCGCTCCTGCACGATATGGTCGACGGCCTCGAGCGCGCGCGCCTCAGCGAGGGGCGACCAGATGACCTTCATCTGGCCAGGCGGCTCCGCAGCGTCCTGGCGACGGCGGCATGCGATAGACCCTTGCCCGCAGCGACCTGCTCCTCCGCCATCCGCACGTCGCGGAGCAGCGCGAGCTCGTCCATCAGCGACTCGTACGCGTCCACGTCGAGGAGGACCGCGGCACTCCGGCCATGCTGCGTGAGGATGACCGGTTCGCCGGTCTCACGCACTTGCTCGATGAACTGCGCGGCATTGGCGCGGAACGCGGTCACCGGCTGAATGTCCCGGCTGGGCTTCAATCGTGGCATAGCGGTCTCGCTGTCCAGTGAGGTCGGTACATAATAACGTACCGTTCTCCGTACCGCTGTGCAAGGGCTCGCGAGCGGATAACGACGCTGCGTTCGTCGGCAGCAACGCTTGGTTAGAGAGCCGGCGCACCGATCTTCGTCCGGCCGACTTCTGTCGTCGAGGAGAATTACCGCTTCTGCGCAACATCAGCACCTACGCACGGCACTCCCTTCACCGTTCAGTGCCTCGCCCCGGTCCAGATCGCAACCACTCCACAGGGGGGCCAGTTCGTCATTAGCTCTGCCGGCGCGGAATTCGCGCTGGCGTACATCTCAATGGCGGTAACCGAGCCGATGTTGACGATGTCATCGATGATCAATGCGGAGCTTCGTCCGAAGGTGCCGCCGCTTGTGCTCACATCCGGCCGAGCGCCCAGGCCCGTCTTTGCCGGACCCGGGAGGTTGGATACCAAAGGCTCGACCCACTTACCTTCGCCCCTCACCGGCTGTCCGTCGAGCAGAATCGTAACTGCGCATCCCGCCCGCCCCTGGAGGACGCTGCCGCGCGGACCTGCGGGAATGACTTTGATGAACCGCCTGCCGCGGAAGGCATCGCTCACGCGAGACATGGGCCGCGAGTCGAGTTCCTCAGGGGTGACAAACTCGGCGGTGTAGGCGCCGCGCTGCGCCCGTAGTACTCGGTCGTAGAACCCCGACCGTTCCAAGGGCGTCTTGTCGCGCTTCCCTTCAACCGTCACTGCGGCAAGTGGCTGGGCGGCGCTGGTGAGCGTCACCGTCACCTCGCTTCCGACGGCGCGACCGACGGGTCCGAAGAAGGGTGCGAATCCCATGCGGCGGACCCGAACGGTCGTGGTGTCGCTGTCGAAATGCATGGTAATCCGGCCGCTGTCATCAGCGATGCGTGGGCTGCCGCCTCCGACGTCGAGTACGGCGTGGGACACGGGAGCGCCGCGCTGGTCGAGCACGCGAACCGTGGTGGCAGGGCTTTGCGCGCGCAACGTGACCGCGACGTGCATGGAGAGGGCCGCAGCGAACGCCAGCGGAGAAGTGCGCATCGGCAGCTATGAACTCCCCTTCAATGCGACCATTCGGCGCATTGCGGTGAAAGCGGCGGACGAGCGCGAGGCCGCTATGTCTGCTTTCCGGGGGGCGCAACCCAAAGCAACACCAAACGCGGCATGACAGTGTTCCCTCTACCCGTCACCGCAACGATCAGTTCCGGGCTCTGTTACGACGGGCGTTGTGCTGCAGCGCTTCAAAGAGAGGCGGTCGCGGGCGCGCGCACCAGCCGGCTCTGTGCTCCTTCGCTAGCCGCCCGCGGCCGTTTCCGCATCGCGCCAGCAGCACCAACGTTGGTTAGCGAGACGTCTTGACGTTATAGCGTCTTAGCGACATATTCCAAGCATGCCCACGACCAAACGCGCCACCGTCTATTTCGAGGCGCCTATTCATCGCGCGCTGCGCCTCAAATCAGCGGAGACGGATGCCAGCGTGTCCGATCTCGTCAACGCAGCTGTCCGCCGCAGCTTGGCCGAGGATGCCGAGGATCTGGCGGCGTTTCGTGAGCGCGCGAAGGAACCGCGCCTGACTTTCGAGGCTGTCGTCCGCGATTTGAAGAAACGTGGCAAGCTATAGCGTCCTGTTCACGCGGTCCGCTGCCAAGGAACTCGAGCGTGTACCGGCCAAGGACCGCCAGCGCATCGTCACGCGAATCGGGACGCTCGCCGAGAATCCACGTCCCGTCGGCGCGGAGAAGTTGAGCGGCGACGACAAGTACCGGATTCGCCAGGGCGCCTACCGCATTCTCTACGAAATCGTCGACGCCGAGCTCATCGTGACCGTCGTCCGCATCGGGAACCGCCGTGAGGTGTACCGGCGGTAGGTCAGAAGCGTCTGGTTCTCGCTAACGAATGGCGTTGTGCTGCGGCGCTCTAATAGAATGCGGCCGCGAAGCGGCCGCTACCGAAGACCCCCGCGTTCGTCAGCAGCAACGGCTTGTTAGGGCGTCGCGGAAGCGATACGCGCTTAGCTGACAACGACACGCGGCCGCCCATCGCCGTGCACCGCCACGGGCTGGCCATCTTGATCAAACTCCACCACTCGCGCATGCGTGAATGACACTGCGCAGAGCGGTCCGCAGTAGAACTCATAACTCAGGTTCAAGTGGACTTCTCGCCGCCCGGTGACAGTGTTCGCCCTCACCAGTGCCGTGTACGACAAGGTCGCGCGGTGTTGAACGCCTGGGTTGTGTCGCGCAAATGGGTTTGGTTGGCCGCTGAGGGCGCGGACGCGCTCGAGATAGTGAAGGACGGCTCGCCCGGTTACTGCAACGGGGAGCAACGCCCCGTCCCATTCGCGCCACCACCAACGGTCGCCGGGCAGCTTGGCGGCGGCCGCAAAGCCAGCAACCCAGCCGTCGCCAGCAAGCCCTTCCGTAGAGCTTGCAATCACCTCCGGAGAAGGCATCAGAGCTTCTGCGCGCTCGATCAATCGCGATTCCGTGGCATTCGCGATCCGACGCGTGATGCTGATCGTGAATCGACCTCCCGCGATGACCTCACGCAGCGAGTCCGGTAGTTGTGTCGGCGCTACTTCGTAGTATCCCGTCGGGAGCTGCGCCGACGAGGGGGCGGTTCCCACGACAACGAACAACGCGCCACTGAGAATCGCTCGATGCATTCGCGCTCCTACGATAGCGATCGCCCTAACGACTCGGCGTTGTGCTGCGAACGCATCCAATAGAACGCGGCCGCGCAGCGACCGCTACCAACAGCCGCGCTCGTCAGCAGCAACGTCTAGTTAGACGTTGCCATCCGAGAAGACGCGGAACTGATCACCCCACCGCTCGGACACGTGCCGCGCCGAGGGCTTCAGCATTACTGAGTGAGTCGGATGTGCCACGAGGAAGAAGGCCACGTGAGATGTCTGAAAGCACGTCACCTCCCGTGCCCCGGTCGCCGAACGCAGAGACGTCGACATTCGCCTGACGAAGGCACTTCGTTCTTCGCGCCGAAAGTGTTGGTAGACCAACAGTGACTTCCCGCATCCAAAGAGCTCCGCCAACTCCCGGCTCAGCACGTACTTGCTAGAACCTCTGCGGCCGAGCGGGCAGGACGGGATCTCCAATCCGTTGTCCGGATCCACGAAGACGAGTTCGGCGGAACGCAGCTTCTCCTGCACCTTCGCAAACGACGCGGTCCGTGCTGGCTTGTTGTCCGGGACGACCGCGTCCACGAACAGTGAATCGCCGAGCAGGCCGGAGTTGGCAATGACAGAAACGCGACGCTCTGCCGGCAGCGCGGTCGCGAGGAGATCGAAAAGCGACGGATCGAATGGACGCCAGCGGTCCGGCTGTGTGAGATAGGCCACGAACTTACCATCTTCGCGCCCGTCATCAGGTGTGAGCATCCACCACACGCCTACTCGCAAACCCGATGCCGCCCGCAAGGCACGCAACAGTCCGTACTTCCGATAATCGCTAATATCGCCGAAATACTGGTTCTTCAATTGAATCGGGGCGTAAGCGTACGTCTAACGACGATTAGACTGCCGCCAAACACTGCACCGCGATCGATAGACTGCAAGGCATTTGCTGCCTATCACGGTGGCCGCGGCGAATGGTCAACGCTTCAAGTCGTTGCGCCAGAGCGCGTTGAGTGCTCTTCCATCAATGAGCCGGCGGTGAGATACGCTTGCGGAAGCGGGCGATCTAACGTGGGTGGACCCCATAGCATCGGCGGAAGCGAATACGGCCTCTGCGGACGGAAGTCCGAAGCCGGCCTGCTCTGATCCGGCGAGCGCATCGAGCGGACTTCGCACGCCGCGTCCGCCGCGGTTGAGGACGTGAGTGTAGATCATCGTTGTTCTGACGCTTTGGTGGCCGAGCAGTTCCTGCACCGTGCGAATGTCGTAGCCGGCTTCGATGAGGTGCGTGGCGAACGAGTGGCGAAAGGTGTGGCACCCGACGCGCTTCGTGACCTGTGCCTCGCGCGCGGCGGCTGCCACCGCGCGCTGCACCCCCGATTGATGCAGGTGATGTCGCACCCACGCGCCCGTGGCCTCGTCGCGATAGAAACGCGTCGCGGGAAAGACCCATTGCCACCGGAAGTCGCGCACCGCGCTCGGCGTCTTGCGTGCCATCGCGCCGGGGATCATCACATGCCCGCGCCCGGCCGCCCAGTCGCGGCGGTGCAGTGCGCGCACGCGCTCCATCTGCTGCCGCAGCGGCTCCACCAGCGACTCGGGGAGCAGGGTGAGCCGGTCACGCCCGCCCTTGCCCTGACGGATGACGAGTTCACGCCGGTCGAGGTCGACGTCCTTGACGCGGAGGGCGCACGCCTCGCTCAGCCGCAGCCCAGCGCCGTACAGCACGCAGGCGATGAGGCGTGGCGTGCCGCGCATTGCGACGAGCACGCGGCGCGCTTCGTCGCGGCTCAGCACCGCGGGCACGCGCGCGGGGCGCTTGGCGCGCACGACGGTGTCGAGCCAGCCCACGGAGACACCGAGCACCTCGCGATACAAGTACAGCAGGGCCGCCAGTGCCTGGTTCTGGGTGGATGCGGCCACGCGTCGCTCGGTGGCGAGGTGCGAGAGAAAGGCGGTCAGCTCCGCTTCGCCCATCAGCCGAGGGTGACGGCCGCCGTGATAGCGCACATACCGGCGCACCCAGTCGGTGTACGCCTCCACAGTGCGTGGGCTGGCGTGACGCAGGGCCAGCCGGTCGCGCATGACGTCGAGCAGTCGGGGGTTCGTCATTCCCCTACAGTGCAGGGCAGAGGGCCAACCGCAGTCATCAAAAGCGCGCAGCGGACATCGTTCCATTGCGGTCGTCCCCGCCATCCACGGAGCGACTATCTTCCCGACGACCTCCAGCCGAGCGCTTTATGCCCGACCACACGCCGCTCCCCGCCGACCGCACGAAGCTCCAGATGCACCGCGAGCGGGCTGTCCCCGACCAGGCACCCCAGTTCCTGCGCGACGGCCTGATCGCCCACGTGGGGATCGCCGACGCCGATGGGCCGGTGGTCATCCCGATGACCTACCACTACGACGCGTCGTCCCCCGGCCTGATCTACCTGCACGGCGCGCACCACAGCCGGCTTATGCAGGTGGTCGCCAGCGGCGCGCGCGTCTGCGTCACCGTCACGCTCACCGACGGCCTAGTCTACTCCAAGACCGCGCTCAACCATTCGGCCAACTATCGGTCGGTGGTGGCCTTCTGCCGCGCCGCGGCCGGGCAGCCAACCATCGAACAGTCGCGCGCCCTGTTCGAGGCGATGATCGCCCGCTACTGGCCCGGGCGCACGGTCGGCACGGACTACGACGTCATCCCGGTGAAACACCTGGAAACGACGTCGCTGGTGGCCCTGCAGATCGAGGCGATGAGCGCCAAGACCCGCAGCGGCGGCCCCAACGGCCCCGGCGACAACGACCCGGCCGTGCCCGGCACGGCAGGCGTCACGGAGTTGCGCTCGGCCTGCTAAGTTTCTGGTGTTTCCGTCCTACCCCAGCCAGGCACCCGCGTGAGCACCGAAACTCCCAAGCGCGACTTCATTAGAGACATGGTCGCGGCCGACCAGGCGTCCGACAAGTTCGGGCGCCAGATCTGCACCCGGTTCCCGCCCGAACCGAACGGCTTCCCGCATATCGGGCACGCCAAGTCCATCTGCCTGAACTTTGGGCTCGCCAAGGAGTTCGGTGGGCGCATTCACCTGCGCTTCGACGACACCAATCCGTTCACCGAAGACATCAAGTACGTCGAGGCCATCAAGAAGGACATCAACTGGCTGGGCTTCCAGTGGGACGCGGAATACTACGCCAGCGATTACTTCGAACAGCTCTACGCCATCGCCGTGAAGCTGGTGGAGCAGGGCAAGGCGTATGTGGACAGCGAGACGGAAGACGAGGTGCGTGAGCACCGCGGCACCGTCACCAAGCCGGGCACGCCGAGCATCTACCGCGACCGCAGCCCCGCCGAGAACCTGGACCTGCTCACGCGCATGAAGGCGGGCGAGTTCCCCGACGGGGCGCACGTGCTGCGCGCCAAGATTGACCTGGCGCATCCCAACATGATCATGCGCGACCCGATTCTCATGCGGATCGCGCACGCCTCGCACTACCGTCGCGGCGATGCGTGGTGCCTGTATCCGCTCTACGACTTCGCGCACGGGCTCAGCGACGCCATTGAGAACATCACGCACTCGCTGTGCACGCTGGAGTTCAAGGACAACAAGGACATCTACGACTGGCTGGTGCACGCGGCGGGCTTCCAGAAGCCGCCGGAGCAGACGGAGTTCGCGCGCCTCGTGCTCGACTACACCGTGGTCAGCAAGCGCAAGCTGCTGAAGCTGGTCACCGACGGGCACGTCGCCGGCTGGGACGACCCGCGCCTGCACACGCTCTCGGGCATCCGCCGGCGCGGCGT
>JARIEY010000092.1 GCA_031127085.1 Gemmatimonadota bacterium
CGCCATTGGCAATGAGGAAGGGCGCGCGCGGTTGCGCCCGCTGGTGGACGCCTACCTGCTGCACGACCGTGACATCATCTCGCGCTGCGACGATTCCGTGGTGCGCGTGGCGGGGAGTCACGCGATCCTGATTCGGCGTGCCCGCGGCTATGCCCCGGTGCCGCTGCCGCTGCCGGTGGCGTCGCCGCAGGCGATCATCGCGGTGGGGCCGCACCTCAAGAACACCTTCACGCTGGTGCGCGGCGATCACGCCTTCGTGAGCCCACACATCGGCGACCTTGAAGGGCTGGAGGCGCTCGACCACTGGTGGCAGGCGTACGATCGGTATCGCGATCTCTTTGGCGTGACACCGACCGTCTCGGTGCGGGATCTGCATCCCGGGTATCTCTCCACGCGACTGGCCGACGATCTTGCCCTGCCGCGGACGATCGCCGTGCAGCATCACCACGCGCACATTGCGGCGGTGGTCGCCGAGCACGGCGTCACCACCCCGGTCGTCGGGCTGGCGTTCGATGGCACCGGTTACGGCGACGACGGCACAGTGTGGGGCGGGGAAGTGCTCGTGTGCGATCTGGCCGGCTATCGGCGCGTGGGACACCTGCGCACCGTCGCGTTGCCGGGCGGCGATCTGGCGGCGCGTGAGCCCTGGCGCTGTGCGCTGGGTTACGAGGCGCTGGCCGGCTGGCAGTCCGAGGCCTTCACGCTCGCGTATTACGGCGTGCCTACGTCACTGCGCGCCGGCGTGCAGCAGCAACTCGCGCGGGGTGTGAACGCGCCGCGCGCCTCGTCGATGGGCCGGCTGTTCGACGCGGCCGCGGCGGTGCTCGGGGTGCGTCGGCACGCGTCGTTCGAGGGACAGGCTGCGATGGAGCTCGAAGCGCTGGCCGGCGACCAGCGTGCCGCACCGTTCCCGTTCCCCGTGTCAGAGTCCGATGGGCGCTTGCAGCTCGATCCCGTACCGCTGCTCTCAGCGCTGGGTGAAGGGCGCCGCCACGGCGTGGATGTCGGGCTGCTGGCGGCGCGCTTCCACGAGAGCATCGTCGAGGCATCGGTGGACGTCGTGCGCCTGGTGGCCGGCAGTTTTGGCATCGACACCGTCGCGCTGGGCGGCGGCACGTTCCAGAACGCCCGTCTGCTCACCGGCATCGAACGCCGGCTGACCGAGTCCGGGCTGCACGTACTCACCGCCCGCGAGTTAGGGCCGAATGACGGCGCCATCAGCTACGGGCAGTCCGCGGTGGCGGCGTGGACGTTGTCGCACGAGTGATCCGGCGCTATCGTCTCAAAAGCGCCCCGCTCCCTGTCCCTTTCTACACCCTGCTCCCTTCCCCTTTCCACACTCTGCTCTCTTCCCCTTTCTACACCCTGCTCCCTTCCCCTTTCTACACTCTGCTCCCTTCCCCTTTCTACACCCTGCTCCCTTCCCCTTTCCACACTCTGCTCCCTTCCCCTTCCCCTCTATCCATGTGCCTAGGTATCCCCGGCAAAATCCACTCGATCCGCGACGACGCCGGACTGACCATGGGCGTGGTCGACTTCGGGGGCGTGCGGCGTGACGTCTGCCTGCAGTATGTGGCCGATGAGGTCGCCGTCGGTGATTACGTCATCGTGCATGTCGGCTTCGCCATCACCCGAGTCGACGAGGAAGAAGCGCAGCGAACGTTTGAGATCCTCAAGGAGATGAGCCAGCTCGATGAGCTGGAGTGGATGGCAGACTTGGTGGAGAAGGGGAAGGGAGCAGGGGAGACCGCGTGAGGTATTTGGCGGAGTATCGCGACGCCGACATCGCCAAGACGCTGATTGCCCGCATCAAGGCGCGCGCCACCCGTCAGTGGACCCTGATGGAAGTGTGCGGGGGGCAGACGCACACGATCGTGCGCCAGGGATTGGATGAGCTGCTCGTCGGCGCGGTGGAGATGATCCACGGTCCCGGGTGTCCGGTCTGCGTGACCCCGCTGGAGCAGATCGACAAGGCGCTGGCCATCGCCGCGCGGCCGGGCGTCATCTTCACTTCGTTCGGCGATATGCTGCGCGTCCCCGGCAGCGACTGCGATCTGCAGCAGGTGCGTGCGCGCGGCGGCGACGTGAAGGTGGTGTACTCACCGCTCGACGCGCTCGCGCTGGCCCAGCGCAACCCGGACAAGGAAGTCGTCTTCTTCGCGGTGGGGTTCGAGACGACGGCGCCGGCGAATGCGATGGCCGTCTGGCGTGCGCGCGATCTGGGCGTGTCCAACTTCAGCGTGCTTGTCTCGCACGTCACCGTGCCGCCGGCGATCACGGCGATCCTCGACGCGCCCGACAATCGCGTGCAGGGCTTTCTCGCGGCCGGTCACGTGTGCGCCGTGATGGGGTGGGAGGAGTACGAGCCAATCGCTGCCAAGTACAAGGTTCCCATCATCGTCACCGGTTTCGAACCCGTCGACATTCTTGAAGGGATCTCGATGGCCGTCGCACAGCTCGAAGACGGCCGGCACGAGGTGGAGAACCAGTACGTGCGCTCCGTGCGCCGGCAGGGCACGCCCCCCGCCCGCGCGCTTGTCGCCAAGGTGTTCGAACTCGCCAATCGGCAGTGGCGCGGCATCGGGGAGATTCCGATGTCCGGTCTGCGACTCCGCCCCGAGTTTGCCGCGTATGACGCCGAGCAGAAGTTCGGCGTCGCCGGACTCACCGTCAGCGAACCGGCGGCGTGCAAGGCTGGCGACGTGCTCACGGGCCGCATCAAGCCGCCGCAGTGCCTCGCGTTCGGCACGGCGTGCACGCCGGAGCGCCCGCTTGGGGCGCCGATGGTCTCCACCGAGGGGGCCTGTTCGGCGTACTACAACCTTGCCCGCTACCGGACGGCCGAGTCCACCGAGGTGACGCCGTGAGCGCGTCCGTCAATCCGGCGGCCATGAGCTGCCCGGCCCCGCTCGAGGCGACCGACCGCGTGCAACTGGGGCACGGCTCGGGCGGCAGGCTGAGCGCGCAGCTCGTCGCGCGCCACTTTCTGCCGCACTTCGAGAATCCGGCGCTCGCCCAGCTGGCCGACGCCTCCATTGTCAGTGTGGCGGTGGGCGAGGTGGCGATCTCCACCGACTCGTTTGTCGTGCAGCCCATCGAGTTTCCGGGCGGGAACATCGGGTCGCTCGCCGTGCACGGCACGCTCAATGACGTGGCGATGATGGGCGCGCGCGCCATCTGCCTTACCGCCGGGTTCGTGCTGGAGGAGGGGCTCTCGCTCGCCGTGCTCGACCGCGTCATCGCCGAGATGGCGCGGGCCTCGCGCGAAGCCGGAGTGCCGATTGTCGCGGGCGACACCAAGGTGGTGGAGCGCGGAAAGGCCGACGGGTTGTACATCAACACCACGGGGCTGGGCGTCGTCGACCCCAACTTCCGCCCCGGGCCGTCGCGGGCGCGCGCGGGCGACGTGGTGATCGTGAGCGGCCCCATCGCGCGTCACGGGATGGCGATCATGGCGGCCCGCGAGGGGATGCAGTTCGAGAGTGCGATCACCAGCGACAGCGCGTCGCTGGCCCCGCTGGTAAACCTGCTGCGCGATATCAGCGTGGACGTGCACGTGCTGCGCGACGCCACCCGTGGTGGCGTGGCGAGCGCCCTGAACGAGATCGCCGTGGCCTCCGGCGTGGGCATCGAGATCGACGAGGGCGCGCTCCCCGTGCCCGGCGACGTGCGCGCCGCCTGCGAGATGCTGGGGCTCGACCCGCTGTACGTGGCCAATGAAGGGGTGATGGTGGCGTTCATCCCGGCCGACCAAGCCGAGGCGGCGCTGCACGCACTGCGCACGCATCCGCTGGGCGCGGAGGCGGCAGTGATTGGACGCGTCCTCGCGTCGCACCCGCGCATCGTGGCGCTGCGTACTGCACTGGGCGGCACCCGCGTGATCGACGTCCTGCCGGGCGACCAGCTGCCGCGCATCTGCTAGCCACTACCACCGCGCGGGGGCAGCGCGCAGTTTGCGGACACCCCATTCGCCGAGGAGAATGTGTCGCACGCACCGGGTTTTCTCGCGCTCGTTGAAGCCATGCGCCAGCGCGTCAAGGAAGTGAGCATCGCGCAGGCGCGCGAACGTCAGGCGGCGGGCGCACGTTTCATCGACGTGCGCGAACAGAGTGAATGGGCGGCGGGGCACGCCGCGGGCGCCGAGTATCTGGGCAAGGGCGTCATCGAGCGCGACATCGAGGCGCTCGTTGCCGACAAGGACGCGGAGATCATTCTCTACTGCGGGGGCGGCTTCCGCTCCGTGCTGGCCGCCGACGCCCTGATGCAGATGGGCTACACGAACGTAGCGTCGATGGCCGGCGGGTGGCGCGAATGGAAGGAGAGCGGCGCCCCCACTGCGTGACGACCCGCCTCTCCCCTGGCTCCACTAATCAGCGCCGCCGAGGATGCCCGCCATGGCCAAGACAATTTTTGATGCCGCCGATCGCCAAGCGCTGCTCGCGCGCATCGAGCGGCTCGATCCCACGGCTCATCCCCGCTGGGGCAAGTTCACCGCGCCCAAGATGGTCTCGCACCTGATCTCGGCGGTTCGCATGGCGCTCGGCGAAGAGCGAGCAGCGCCCCGGGCGTCGTTCCTCAGTAATCGCGTGATGCGCTGGTTCATCATCTACGTGATGCCCTGGCCCAAGGGCGCACCGACGGCGCCGGAAATGCTGTCGCGCGCGCCGGACTCGTGGGCCGACGATCTGCGGCTGCTCGCCCAACTGATTGAACGCGCCGCCGTGAATGGCCGCGCCGGGACGTGGCATCCGCACCCCGCGTTCGGCGACCTGTCCGCCGACGACTGGGGGGCGCTGGTCCACCGGCACGTTGCCCACCACCTCACGCAGTTCGGCGCCTGATCCTCACCTTCTCCCCCGTCACCTGGAGCAGTTCGTGATCAAAGAGTTCACCGCGTTTCTCAAGCAGTACGGCGTCATTGGCCTCGCCATCGCCGTGATCATCGGCGGCAAGATGAACGACCTCGTCACGGCGGTCGTGAACGGGCTGCTGATGCCAATCGTCGGTGCCGCCACCTCGGCGACGGGTGAAAGCTGGCGTGACTGGATCGTGCCGATTGGCCCCATCAAGTTCGAGGTGGGCAAGGTGCTCGGCGCGGGCATCGACTTCGTGATCGTGGCGTTCATCGTCTTTTGGATCGCCAAGAAGATCCTGCGCGAAGAGCAGGTCGCCAAGAAGTAGCGCGCCGGTCCGGTGCCGCGCTCGGGTGAACGACTGGCAGCCGAGCTGCGGCGCGCCTGGAACGGCGAGCCGTGGCACGGACCGTCGGCGCACGAGGTGTTGCGCCGCCTGACCGCGCGTCAGGCCGCGCATCGCCGAGCGCGAGGGTCGCACACGCCGTGGGAGCTGGTGCTCCACCTGACCACGTGGGTCGAGGTCCCCCTGCGCCGCCTGGATGATGCGGCCTATACCCCCGCCGAAATCGAAGACTTTCCCTCGCCGGCGGCAGCGAGCGACGACCAATGGGCTGTGGATGTCGCTCGCCTCGCGGATGCGGTGGAACAGCTGGCGGCGCGCGTGGAGTCTTGGGGCGATCTCGCACTCGAGCAGCCCGTGGGCGAGCGTGGCTACACGTACACCCGGATGATCGACGGTGTGGTGCACCATCTCGCGTATCACACGGGGCAGGTGGCGGTGCTGGCGCGCTCGGAGGAAGTGGCCGGCGTCGTGGCACCGCCGCCGCTGATCATGGCTGCGGCGGCCGTGCTGGCCGAACTCGCCCAGCGTGCCTGGCGCTGGCCGACGGGCCTCTCATCCTGGATAGGGCTTCCCGTGGCCGCGCTCGGTCTCTCCCTCATATGGTGGGCGCACGAGTACTTCGTCCGCGCGCACACAAGCGCGGCGCCGTGGCACCCCTCGCGCGCGCTTATCGTGGGCGGGCCGTTTCGGTACACGCGGAATCCGATGTACGTGGGGATGCTGGCTACGCTCGCAGGTGCGGGGTTCGCACGCGGCAACGCCTGGTACCTGGCGGCCTTACCCATCGCGTGGGCCGTGCTGCACTGGGGCGTGGTCCGGCGCGAGGAGCGCTACCTCCTCAAGCGATTCGGCGCGCCCTACGAGCAGTTGCTCGCGACGTCGCGCCGCTGGCTCGTGTAGCGGGCGAGGCGCGCGGACTATTCGCCGCGGCGCTTGGCGCGCGCCGTGGGTTGCGCCTCGAGCGGGTTTTCCGGCCAATGATGCTTGGGGTATCGGCCGCGCAGGTCCTTGCGCACGTCGAAGTACGAGCGCGCCCAGAAGCCCGCGAGGTCGCGCGTGACCTGCACCGGACGGTGTGCGGGTGAGAGCAGCGCGAGCGTTAGCGGCACACGGCCGTCCCCGACGCGCGGTGTGTCCGCCAGTCCAAACAGCTCCTGCAGGCGCACGGCGAGCGTGGGCGCTGCCGGATCGCCGTAGTCGATCGGCAGGCGCGAGCCGCTGGGCACGACGCAGTGCGTGGGAGCGAGCACGTCCAGTCGTTCGCGCTGCTTCCACGTGAGACGCGATGACAGCGCGTCCGCAACGTCCACGCGCGACAGTCCATCGAGGCGGCCGATCGTCAACAACGCCGGGCGCAACCACTCCGAGAGCGACGCGCGCAGTGCGTCGTCGCTGACGTCGGGAAACTGCGGGTCACACTGATGGGCGAACGTCATACGTTCGCGCAATCGCGCGGCGCGGTCGTCCCAGAGCAGGGCGGTCCATCCTTCATCGCGCACCACGGCCAGCAGCGCGTCGGCCGCCTCGTCGGCGCTTGGCGCGTCGAGGCGCCGCTCGCGCAGTGGAATCGCCCCGAGCCGCGAGATGCGGGTGAGCGTCAGCCGCCGCCGCGCGGCGTCCCAGTGCCGCACCGTCTCGTCTTCGCATTGCGCCGCGAAATGCGCCATCACGTCCGTCGCCTCAATGGCCGCTGCCATCCAGATGCGACTTTCCCGCGGGTCGCCGTCGACATCGGCAATCGCCAGCCACTCCGCGGCGCCCAGCGGCTGTGGAACGGCGAATGTTGCGCCGCGACCGTTGCGCAGGAGGTACCGTCCCGGCTCTCCCGGGCGCTGGCGCGCGAGCCGGTCGGGGTAGGCGAGCGCCACGAGTATGCCGACGGCGGCATCGCGCGCATCGGGGTCGCGCGCATCGGCATCGCGCGCGTCGGACGCATCTCTCGTGATTCCGAATCCGCGGCGCAGCGCGTCCGCCTCCTGCCGCACGCGTTGCACCCGTCCCCGGTCGGCGCCGTGGGAGCGTGCGGCCTCCGGGTCGCGCAGGGCGCGCACCCGGTCCGCCAGGTCGGCGTCGCCCGCCGCGGCGTCACGCGAGAACAGATCGCGTTCGCCCAGCAGCGCGGCCACGTCGCAGGCGAGGGAACCAAACCCCAGTGCAGTGCCGCGCGCGACCAAGTGCGCGAGCCGCGGATGCGCGCCCAGCGTCGCGAGGCGACGCCCGTGCGCGGTGATGCGCCCGTTCGCGTCGAGCGCGTCGAGTGCGCGCAACAGCGACTGCCCCTGCCGCCACGCCCCCTCGGGCGGCGCGTCCAGCCAGCGCAACGCGCGCGGGTCACCGATCCCCGCCGCGGCGAGTTCGAGCGCCAGCGGTGCAAGGTCGGCGTCGAGAATCTCGGGCGTGCGGTGCGCGAGCAACTGCGCGTCGTCACCTTCAGGCCACAAACGGTAGCAGTGGCCCGGCCCCAGTCGTCCGGCGCGGCCGCGCCGCTGATCGGCCGCCGCGCGCGACACGCGTGTGGTGGCGAGGCGCGTCATCCCGCTGCGCGCCTCGAATCGCGGCACGCGGGCGAGCCCACTGTCGATCACCACGCGCACCCCTTCGATGGTCAGGCTCGTCTCGGCGATCGACGTGGCCAGCACGACTTTGCGGCGGCCGGCGGGGCTGGGCTGAATCGCACGATCCTGCGCGTCCAACGGCATCGCGCCGTACAGCGGAATGACGTCGATCCCGTCGGCCACGCCCTCGAGGAGCGACGCGGCCCGCGCGATCTCGCCCTGCCCGGGAAGAAAGACGAGGACGTCGCCGGTGGTCTCAGCCAGTGCGCTGCGCACCGCGGCGGCCGCCGCCGCGTCGGCGCGCTGGCCTTCGCGCGGCGCGCGGTGCTCGGTGGTGACCGGAAACAGACGGCCTTGGCTTTCTATGACCGGCGCGCCGCCAAGCAACGCCGCCACGGGCGACGCGTCGAGCGTCGCTGACATCACCACCAGGCGCAGGTCCTCGCGGATAAGCGCCGCGGCGTGCAGCGTCAGGGCCAGTCCCAGGTCGGCGTGCAGGCTGCGTTCGTGGAACTCGTCAAAGAGCACCGCTGCCACGCCGTCGAGCGTCGCGTCGTCGCGGAGCATCCGCGTGAGCACGCCCTCGGTGACCACCTCGATGCGCGTGCGCGACGACACCCGCGACTCGAGGTGCACGCGATATCCCACGGTCTCACCAACCGCCTCGCCGAGCAGGCGTGCCATATGGTGCGCCGCGGCGCGTGCGGCCAGCCGCCGCGGCTCGAGCATCAGGACGCGGCCGGTACACCACGGCTCGTCGACCAGCGCCAAGGGCACGCGGGTTGTCTTGCCCGCACCCGGCGGCGCCACCAGCACGGCGCGCCCATCGCGGCGCAGGACGTCGCGCAGCGCCGGCAGGACATCGTCGATGGGGAGTCTGGGCGCGTGCACGGCCGGGGAGGAGGATACGCCGGCGGGTTTCCACAGCCGGCCTCGCGGCGGTAACTTAGGCGTCACGCACGGCCCAGTCCACGACGGAACCCGACCTGCCCCGCATGCTCTCTTCCCCCCGCGACCGCCTGTTTGTCTCCTTGGCGCTCGGCGTGCTCGCCGGCGACATCATCACCAAACGCCTCGCCGAGTCGCGCCTGCCGCTGCACCAGCCGCAGGAATTTCTCGGCGACGTGGTGCGGTGGACGCTGACGTACAACAAGGGCGCGGCGATGAACATGTCGCTCGGCTCGTCGTCGCGGGTCGTCTTTTCCGTCCTCGCGATTGTGATGATCGTGATCATCGTGCGTATGTGGCGCGGCCTGCCGCCGTCGTCCACGTGGCTCCCCGCCTCGCTCGGAATGATCGTCGCCGGGGCCGCGGGCAACCTGGTCGATCGGCTGCGCAGCACCAATGGCGTGGTGGACTTCATCGACGTCGGCTTTGGGGATTCGCGCTTCTGGACCTTCAACGTGGCCGATTCCGGGGTGACGGTTGGCGCCGTCATTCTTGCGGTCCTTACGTGGAACGAACCGGTCGAAGAAGCGAAGGGACCGGCCGAGTCGGTGGCGTCGGCCGACGGCGCGGGGGAGGGCGCGGCGGGGGGAGCCGCCGCCACGTCGTCCGATGCGTCGCGTGACGACGGCGCCGTCCCTCCCGCGGCGTAGGCGCTCTCACCGCGACGCGGCGCGCGCCGTAGATTCGCGCCATGGTCACTGCCTTCATCGTCGGCGCCACCGGATACACCGGCCGTCATCTGACCGAACGTCTGCCGCGAGAGGGGGTGCGAACGGTCGCGCACGTGCGCCCCGACTCGCCGGCGCTTGGCGCGTGGCGCGCGCGGTTCACGGCGGCGGGCGCCACGGTGGACGCCACGCCGTGGGACGACGATATGGCGCGCACGATGGCGCGCCTCCGTCCCGAGTTCGTCTTCGCGCTGCTGGGCACCACGCGATCGCGCGCGGCGCGCGATGAGCGTGCCACCGGGCGCGCCGCCGGCTACGAGGCGGTCGACTACGGGCTCACCGCGCTCCTGCTGAAGGCCGTGCGCACGGCGGGTGTGCGCCCGCGCTTCGTGTACCTCTCGTCCCTCGGGGCGAGCGCGACGAGCCGGAATCCGTATCTCGAAGTGCGCGGCCGCTTCGAAGGCGAGCTGAAGGCGTCGGGGCTGCCGTATCTCATCGTGCAGCCGTCGTTCATCTCGGGGAGCGATCGCGACGAGCGGCGGTTTGGCGAGCGCGCGGCGAGCCTGGCCACCGACGGGTTGCTGCGTCTCGTGGCGTTCGCCGGGGGCGGCGCGCTGCGCGATCGCTGGGCCACGCTCTCCGGGCGCGCGCTTGCCGCGGGAATGGCCCGGTTGGCGCTCGGGCACCCGGATGGCCGTGCTGTCGCCGACGCGGCCGACATCCGGCGCGCGGCGCGCGGGGATGACGCATGAGCAAGCGGTACGATCAGGCCTACTTCGACCGCTGGTATCGCGACCCGAGGCATCGCGTCAACACGCCGGCTGGCGTGCGGCGCAAGGTGCGTCTCGTGCTGGGCGTCGCTGAGGTGCTGCTCGAACGCCCCGTGCGTTCCATCCTCGACGTCGGGTGCGGTGAGGCGCCGTGGCGTTCGCATTTCCTCGACGAACGGCCGAAGGCCGAGTACGTGGGCGTGGACTCCAGTGAGTACGTCGTGACGCGCTTCGGGCGCACGCGCGGCATTCGCGCCGGTACCTTTGGCACGCTCGGCGCGATTGGCCTCACCCAATCGTTCGATCTCGTCGTCTGCTGCGACGTGCTGCAGTACGTCCCCGCCGACGAACTCGCGCCCGGCTTGCAAGCCATCGCCGCGCGGCTCGACGGCGTGGCCTATCTCGAGGCGTTTACCAACGTCGACGAACTGGAAGGCGACAAGCGGCACTGGCATCACCGGACGCCGGCCTGGTACCGCCACGCATTTCGCGATGCCGGTCTCACGGCGGTTGGCATGCACTGCTACGTGGGCGAACCGCTGCGTGACAGCACGCTCGCGCTGGAGCGTGCGGAGTAGCCGCTGGCTCCGTGCGTGGGGACTCGGCGTTGCGGCGCTTGCCGCCTGCGCCGAGTCGCAGACGGCGCCGCCGGCGGTGATCGTCGGTGAGTGGGGCGGCGATCACGCCGGGCTCGTGGCGACGCCGGACAGCGGCACGCTCGAGTACGACTGCGCCGCCGGCCGCATCACCGAACCGCTGCGTCCCACGGCGGACGGTGCCTTCGCGGCCGTGGGTACGCACACGCCGGGGCGCGGCGGCCCCGTGCGAATAGACGAGGTGCTGCCGCGGCGCCCCGCGCGCTACACGGGGCGTGTGAGCGGCGATCGGCTGACCCTCACCGTCGTGATGACCGACTCGGCGCAGACCGTTGGCACGTTTGAACTCGTGCGCGGCCGCTCGGCCCGAGTCTTCAAGTGCCTGTGACGGCCACTAAGTTGCGGCCAGCGATTCTTTCCGCGAGCGACCAATGAATCTGGCTGATATGCGCGCGCAGTACTCCACCGTGGGCATCGCCCGCGAGGAGCTGCACGCCGATCCCGTGGAGCAATTCCGCGTCTGGTTCGAGCAGGCCTGTCAGTCGGGCATCCCCGAACCCAACGCCATGTCGCTTGCCACGGCGGGGCGTGATGCCCGTCCGATGGTGCGCACGGTCCTGCTCAAGCAGTTCGACGCGCGGGGGTTTGTGTTCTTCACCAACCTCGAGAGCCGCAAGGCGCGGCAACTCGCCGACAATCCGCAGGCCGCGCTGCTCTTTCCGTGGGTCGCGCTCGAGCGGCAGGTGATGATCACCGGCGCGGTCGAGCGTGTCTCGATCGCGGATGCCACCGCCTACTTTGTGTCGCGACCCGTTGGCAGCCAGCTGGCGGCGTGGGCGTCGCCGCAGAGCTCCGTCATTTCGGGGCGCGCGCTGCTCGAGATGAAGTGGGACGAGATGAAGCGCAAGTTCGCCGACGGCAAGATTCCGCTGCCGTCGTTCTGGGGCGGCTACCGGGTAATTCCGCAGACGTTCGAGTTCTGGCAGGGACGCGTGAATCGCATGCACGACCGCTATCAGTACACGCAGGACGCCGGCGCCGCGTGGGTGATCGAACAACTCGCGCCGTAACCGCGCGGGGGCGGAAAGCCGAAGGGCACGGCAGTCGCGAGTGCGCGACCGCCGTGCCCTTCGTGATGATCGGTTCGCTCGGTTACGGCTTCACGAACTTCGCGTCTTCGACGATGATCGCGTACTTGTAGCCCGCGCCAAAATCCTTGCTCGTCTTCACCGTGCCGCGGATCGTGACCGTCTGCCCCTTG
>JARIEY010000093.1 GCA_031127085.1 Gemmatimonadota bacterium
GCGGTGCCAACGATGAGCGTCGTCTGCGCGACGCGCCGGCTCAACTGCGCGCCACAATCACGCCTTCGGCGCCACCTGTGCCATCGCCCGCTCGGCGAGCGCCGTGATGGTGAGCGACGGGTTCACGCCCGGGTTTGCCGGCATCGCCGAGCCATCACAGATCAGCAGGTTGCGGTAGCCGAAGACGCGGTGATTCCGGTCGATCACCCCGCGCGACGCGTCGGCTCCGATCACCGCACCGCCAAGAATGTGGGCCGTGGTGGGAATGTTGGCCGCCGACTCGAGCAGGCTGCTCTGCGCCACGCCCCCCGTGTGGCGCGCCAAAAACTCGGCCGCCGCATTCGCCAAGGGAATGAAGGTCGGGTTTGGCTTCTCGGGATCCTGTTCGGTGCCAATCGCCACACCGCGTCCGAACCATCGCCGCCGCGCGCGGAACGACATGGCATTGTCGCTCGACTGCATCACGAGAATGATCAGCGAGCGTTTGCTCCACCCCACGGGCCAGAGCGTCCCGAACGAGCGCAGGGGATGCCGAATGAACTGCCAGAGCAGCATCAGCGGACGTGTGAGCCGCGTCCCGTTACCGGTCATCGGCGCCTGCAGCAGCGAGATACCGTCGCCGTGGCGCCCGTACGTGCACAGTTCGATGTGCGTGTCGTGATCCGGATGAATGCTGCCGCTGATCGCGACATCGGCCCACGGCTTCAGCCGGTCATCCGGGAGCGTGACGGCAAGGATCGATTCGCTATTGCTGCGCACAAGTTCGCCCAGCCGGTCGCTGAGGTGCGGCAGCGACCCGCCGTGCTTCAGCGATGCCAGCAGTTCGCCCGTGCCAAGCGCCCCCGCGGCGAAGACGACGCCGCGCGCGGTGAAGGTGCGTCGCTGCCGGCGCAGCCACGCGCCGGGGCGTTCGGTGGTGACTACATACCCGTCGCGGCCGTCGGCGGCGCCGATCGGACGCACGTCGACCACGCCCTGTTCAGCGAAGACCTTCGCGCCCCGTTTCTCGGCGAACCAGAGGTAGTTCTTCAGCAGCGTGTTCTTTGCCCCGTCGCGACAGCCCACCATACAGCTGCCGCACCGTGTGCACCCCGTACGCGGCGGCCCTTGGCCCCCGAAGTAGGGATCGGGCACTTCTTCGCCCGCCTTGCCAAAAAAGACGCCAACGGGCGTGCGCGTGAAGGTCGACTCCACACCGAAGTGCCGGGCGGCGGCCATCAGCAGATCCTGACCATCGCTGCCGAACGGTACCGTGGCGACGCCAAGCATCCGCTCGGCGGCGTCGTAGTGCGGCGCGAGTTCCGCCGCCCAGTCGGCAAGTTCCTTCCACTGCGGGTTCTCAAAAAATGCCGGCTTGGCCCGGTACAGCGTATTGGCGTACACCGCGCTGCCGCCGCCCACCGCCGTGCCGCTGGCGATGAAGATGTCGTTGAACGGGGTCAGCCGAAAAATGCCGCGCAGTCCAAGCCGCGGCGCCCAGAGCCAGCGGCGCAGTTGCCAGGTCGTCTCGGCGTACTCGTGGTCGGCGTAGCGCCGCCCCGCCTCGAGCACCGCGACCCGGTATCCCTTTTCGCTGAGCCGAAGGGCCGACACGCTGCCGCCGAAGCCGGAGCCGACGATGATCCAATCGTAGTCGAACGAAGGCGTAGTCATTATCGGCGTGGGTCGGGGGCCCCGGCTTTCGGGCTGGCGCTGGCCTGCGGGCCGGTTCAGGCCTGCGGCTTCTTGGTGCGTCCGCGGCCGCCGCGGCGACTGCGCTTCTTCTTGGGTGCGGCGGCGGCAGGCGCCGGCGCCACGGGCGCTGCGCGCGCCACGCGAGCGGCGTGCGCCACGTGCACTGCCTGCGGCACGTGACGCGGCGGCGCAACCGCCGGTTCGTCGAGGTACGGTGACGCGCCGGCTCCGTGATGCCCAAAGATCTCCGCTGAGGTCTTGCGGCGCACGCGCTTGGCGTGGGGCACGGTGGGAAGCACCGGACGCTCGTGTTCCGGCAGCAGGTCCTTGACCATCTCCACCAGCTGATGGCTGAGATGCTGCCCGTACTTGTAGAGTGCGACCACCCGCTTCTTGTTGCCGAGCAGGAAGGCGAGAATCGCCTGGTCCTTCTTGGCGGCGTTGCACGCCTTGCAGCAGAGCACCAGGTTGTCGCGCCGGTCGTACGCCGTCTGGCCGCGACGCGGCGTGACGTGATCCAGGGTCACGGACCGCAGCGGAATGGCGCTCTCACAGTACGCGCAGACGGGGCCGTGCTGCTCGAGCAGCCAGACGCGCGTGTCGGTGTAGGCCGCCCGGCCGGTCGGCACGGAGGTGAGCGTCACCTTGGGCGCCGGCGCGTAGGCGCCACCGCCCTTGCCGCGGCGCGAGCGCCGGCGCGGGCCGGCCGGTCGTTTCGCCGTCATTCGAGAGGGAGTCGGAAGTGATCACGCATTGAGAGGGAAGATAGGCGCCCAACCCCTCCGTGGATAGGAACGGCGCGCAGCCGTCAGCCGGCCGGCGCGCGGCGCGCGCCCGCGCCGCGAACGCAGCGCGCGCCCAGCGGTGTCACGCCGGGCGCGCGTCGCAATGCGGTGAAATCGGCCTACGGCTTGGGCGGGACGCCCTTGGCCTGCGCGTTCGTCTTGTACGGCAGGTCAGCGGGGGCATCGCCAGCCGGCCAGTCCAGTTCCTTCCCCGGGAAATCCGGGCGCGGGCGCGAGAGCACGAAACCAGCGACATCGTACGAAATCGAATCGGCCACGAAGCCCGGAGCATCAAAGGGCATATGATGGTGCACGAAAGCCGCGATGATCCGGCTGCGCGCCATCCCCGAGCCAATACTGAACGATCCCTTCCCCCACAGCGGCGGGCCCGGATTGACGATGCCGAGATTCTTGCCGCTCTGTCCATCGGCGCCGTGGCAGCGCGAGCAGTACATCGCGAACTGCGTCTTGCCGCGCACCGTGTCAGGGGCAATGGGGGCGATGGAGTCGACGCCGAGCCCCTTGTGCGGCCCCTTGGGCAGGTCCTTGGACAGCCAGGTGAGATACGCCAGGATGTCGCGCATCTCGGCGCTGCCGGCATTCAGCGGCTTGCCGTTCAGGCTGCGCCGGAAACAATCGTTGACACGGTCTTCCAGCGTCACCGTGGTGCCCGTGCGCGTCCACTGCGCCGGGTAGCGATTGGCCACGCCCACCCACGGATTGCCGAACGGCTTGCGCCCCTTGTCGAGATGGCACGAGGTGCAATGCAACTCGTTGCCGGCGTGCGACGGCAGGGAGTCGCGCGTCGCCACCAGCAAGGCCATGCCGCGGCGGATCGAGACCGACGCGGAATCCTGCGTCAGCAGCGATTCGGCCGGCGCGGGGAGCAGCGTGTCGGGAGCTGCCGCCGTTTCAGCCGGCGGTGCCTTGTCTCCGCCACCACAGGCCGCGGCCAGCGCGATCGCCAGCGCCGCGGCGCCCGCCAGCCACGAACTGCGGCGTGCGCCCATTCCCTGATTCACAGTGCCACCCATGGAGCGGTCCCTCGGTGCAAGAAGTGAAGGCGAAATCTGTGGGATTTCGCGAACGCTGACCAGACCTTCGGCGCCGGCTACTCCTCGTCGAGCACCGCGCGCACCGTGGCCAGCAGTTGGTCAAGCCGGAACGGTTTGGCGAGGAAGTGACGGCCTTCCTCCTGAATGCCGTGAGCGGCAAGCGTCCCGGCCGAGTAGCCAGACATGAACAGCAGCTTCATCTGCGGGCGGACGGCCGCCAGCATCACCGCCAGATCGTTGCCGCTCAGGCGAGGCATAATGACATCGGTGAGCAGCAAGTCAATCGTCCCGGAATGATCGGCGGCCAACTGCAGCGCGCGGTCCGGATGCTCGGCGCACAGCACACGGTATCCGTGCGTCGCCAGCGCCCGCTCCGCCAGGTGCAGGATCGCAGGTTCGTCTTCCACCAGCAGAATGGTCTCGTGTCCCTGGGCGCCCGCCTCGTCGGCGGTCGCCGTGGTGCCCGGCTGGTCACTCCCCAGGTGACGCGGGAGATAGATGTCGAACACCGTCCCGCGCCCCGGCTCGCTCTCGACCGTGATGAATCCTTCGTTCTGCCGTACGGCGCCGTAGACCGTCGCCAGGCCAAGCCCTGTTCCCTGCCCTTCCTGCTTGGTCGTGAAGAATGGCTCGAACAGGTGACCGATCACCGTGGCGCTCATGCCGCACCCCGTGTCGCGCACGGCGATGCGCACGTAGTCACCGGGTGACGCATCAGTCCGTGTGGCGCAGTAGGCCTCGTCCAGCACGCAGTTGGCGGTGGTGATCGTCAGCGTTCCCACGCCGTCGATCGCGTCGCGGGCGTTCACGCACAGGTTGGCGAGAATCTGATCGAGCTGCGACGGGTCCATCCGGATGGCCCAGAGTGCCGCGTCTGGCCGCCAGTCGAGCGTGATGTCTTCGCCGATCAGCCGCTGCAGCATACGCAGCGAGCTGGCCACCACTTCATTGACATCCAACACGGCCGGCACCACCGCCTGTTTGCGCGCAAACGCCAGCAGGCGGCGCGTAAGCTCGGCCGAGCGCGGTGCCGCCGTGTGGATCTCCAGCAGGTCCGCGTGCAGCGGATGCCCCTCGTCCATTTGGGCCATCGCCAACTCGGCGTGCCCCAGGATAACGCTGAGCATGTTGTTGAAGTCGTGCGCCACGCCGCCGGCCAGCCGCCCCACGGATTCCATCTTCTGCGATTGACGGAACTGATCCTCCAGCATTCGCCGCTGGGTGATGTCCTGCTTGACGGCGATGAAGTGCGTGATCTGCCCGCTCGCATCGCGCAGCGGCGTGATGGTCATGTCTTCGGTGAAGAGCGTGCCGTCCTTGCGCCGGTTCACGATCTCCCCGTGCCAGACCTGCCCGGCGCGGATGGTCTGCCACATACGCGCGTAGACCCCGGCGTCAGTGCGCCCCGACTGTAAGAGCGCGCCTGGCGTCTGCCCGATGGCCTCCCACTTTTCGTAGCCGCTCACCACCGTGAAGGCCGTGTTGACCCACTCAATAACGCCCTGTCGGTCGGTGATGACGATGGCGTTGGCCGCCGCCTCAAGCGCTGCCCCCTCGAGCCGCAGCACCGCTTCGGCGCGCTCGCGGTCGCTGACGTCGCGCACAATGGCCGTAAGGAACCACCCCTCGGGAGTCTCCCACCGGGAGAGCGAGAGGTCCACGGGAAACTCGATGCCGCTCCGCCGGATCGCGCGCAGCTTCAGCGCGCGCCCAACCAGCGACGGAACCGCGCCGTCCGCCATCCGCGCAACTGACGCCGCGTGCTGGAGGCGCATGGCCTCGGGCATCAGGCAGGTGACCGATTGTCCGAGGACGTCAGCTTCTGGCCAGCCGAAGATGCGTTCGGCTCCCCTGTTCCACCCCACAATGACGCCGCGGTCGTCCGCAGTGATGATAGCGTCGTTCGCAGACTGGGCGATGGCGCGATAGCGCGCTTCGCTGGCGCGCAGCGCACGCTCCGCCGTGTTGCGCGCCGTCACGTCGCTGGCGGTCCCTTGTGCTCCGACCACGGCCCCCGTGGCATCGAGCAACGGCCCGGCATTGAAGACCAGCTCGATCTCCTCGCCGGACTTGCTGAGATGGACGGTCTGGTGACCGATCAGCGAACCGCCGTGCAACACGTCGCCAAACGAGGCCACGTCGCGCGCGACCAGATCGGGACGCACGAACTTGGCAAAGGGCTGGCCGAGCTTCTCGGCCACCCGGTAGCCGTGCGTGCGCTCCCACGCCTGATTGAGAAAGGTGTAGCGTCCTTCGCGGTCCACGCGCCAGATGAGATCGTGGGACGTTTCGACCAGCCCGCGATAGCGCGCTTCGCTTTCTCGCAGCTGCAACTCCGCCGCCTTGCGCGCAGTCACATCGCGAATGGACACGTGGTTGGCGGGGGCGCCGTCAAAGATGATCAGCCCGCCCTGCACCTCGACGTCCAACTCGGTGCCATCCAGGCGGATGATCCGCATCTCACCCGGCGGCGTCCGCCCCCCGCGCACCGCGAGTTCGCGGGCACGCTCTGCCGCGAACGCGTGCGACGACTGGTGCGTGAGATCGAGAATCGAGCGGCCGACCAGATCGTCAGGCACCGCCGCCCGGAACAGCGAGAGTGCGGCCGGATTGGCAAACAGAATCTTGCCGTCGCGATGGACCACGAACGGCTCCGGCATCCACTCAACGAGCGCCCGGTACCGATGCTCACTGGCCAGCAGCACCTCGGCATCGTGGTGCGCGCGGCGCTCCGGCATCGGTTGGTGGTCGCTGTTCACGTGGCGATAGTCCCACGCGCCGACCCGTGGAAGGCGGCGCGGTGTTGGTCGCGTTGGCGTGCGAGATCCCGGCGTGCGTGCATCGGCGCCGGGGGGCGGACTCACCGGGCGGGGACGCCGGCCACAGGCCGAGACATCGCCGCGCGTCCGAAGGGTCGCGAGCGCCAGAGGGACCAGCCGCGTCCGCGGCGGTTCCTCATCTCAAAAATACGCGCGGGGCGCACGGGATGTTAGGGCGGATCGCCCCCTCGGCCCGACCTACCGACTCAAGGCCGCGGCAACGGGCGTCGATATGCTGGTCAGGGAGGCGCGCTGGCGCGCCTCCGTTGCCGCGCTCGCCTGCCTGCCCTCAAATCGCCGCCGTGCCGCCCATCGCCGCCGCCCCCCCGCCGCCCGATCTCGCCACCGTCCTGGAACGCACCCACTGGGCGCGCGATCTCGGCTTCGCGCCGCTCGCCACGTTCGCGCGTTTTCTCGAGCGCCGCGACATCGCCGCCGGGGCGTATGTCTTCCGCCAGGGCGACACCGAGCGATTCCTCTGCACGCTCGTCCGCGGCAGCGTGGAGATCCTCAAGCAGAACAGTGGTGAGGACGACCGGCAACTCGCGCGATTCACCGAGGGCAAATCGTTCGGCGAGATCGCGCTGGTGGACCACGAACCGCGCTCGGCGGCGGCCCGGGCGACCGAACGCAGCGAGGTGCTCGTGCTGACCGACGAGCAGTTCGAGGCCCTGGCCAGCGCGCACCCGCGCCTGGGGACAAGCGTCGCGATGGGCATAGCCCGCATCCTCAGTGGCCGGCTTCGTATGACCAGCGGACGGTTAGTCGACCTGTTGTAACGCCAACCCAGCCTGGGCGGCTCTACGGCTTGGCCGCGCTGCGCCGCGCCTTGGTGGCGTATGCCACATCCGGCGGCGGATCGCCGTTGGGCCAGTCGAGTTCCTTCCCCGGAAAGTCAGGACGCGGCTGCGCTGTCACAAAGCCCGCGATGTCGAACGACGCCTGCTCGGCGACGGTCCCCGGCTGATCAAAGGGCATGTGGCGGTGCACGAACGCCGCCATCACGCGCACGCGCGCCATGCCGGATCCGATGTTGAATGAGCCCGCCCCCCAGAGCGGCGGACCCGCGTTGGCCACCTGCGCCGCCAGCATCCCCTGGCCATCGGGCGCATGGCACCGGGCGCAGTATTGCGCAAAAGCCAGTCGGCCGCGCGCCGTGTCGGGGACCAGCGGCGTCAACGAGTCGATGCCATTGCCGCGCACGCGCTTGCCCGACACCGTCCCGCGCGACAACCACGAGACGTACGAGACGATATCTCGCATCTCCGGCCCTTCGGTGGGCAGCGCGCGCCCGTTGAGACTTCGGCGGATGCAGTCGTTGATGCGTTCTTCGAGACGCGCCACCTCGCCGGACCGCGAGCGATACTGCGGGAATCGGCCGTACGCCCCGACCCACGGCATCGCGAACGCGCGCCGCCCCTGATCGAGATGGCACGACACGCACCGCAACTGCGCCCCCACGTGATTCGGCAGCGAGTCCCGCGTGTTGGTAAGCAGCGAAAGGCCGCGGCGAATGGAGCGCGACATCGGGTCATCGCGCAACGACGAATCGGCGGGAGCCGGCAGATGCAGCGTGTCGGCCGTCGCGGCGACCGGGCTCGGCGACGGCGCCCCGCCCCCGCACGCTGCGGCGACCACCAGAAGGGCAACGGCAGTGCGGCGGCACAGGGCGTTTTCCATTCGTGAATTCTCGCCCCGCGCGGCGCGCGCGGCAATCGCATGCCCTCGCCCTTCCCCAACGACCGCGGGCACCGCCAATTCCTCCGTATGCTGATTACGCTTGCCCTCGCCTTTCAGGCCCGCGCCGCCGCGCCGGTGCCGCTACCGCGCCGCGCTGTCCCCGATTCGGGGGTCATCGCCACCGATCAACGCGTCACGCCAGCCGGCGTGCAGTCCGTCTTCACAGGGCGCGTGGGGGGCGTCCGCTTTGGTGCGACGAGCAGCGAACTCTGGGTTGCCGCCCCGGGCGGCGCGTACCGCATGCACTGGACGGAAAACCGCGTCATCGCGCACGGCGCCTACGATGGACGCGCCGGCGTGCAGGGGCTGCTCTTCGACCCCGTGCGCCAGCGCGCCTTCGTAACCAGCGTGGGGCGGCTCCCGGCGACGATGGTCAACAACCGACTGCCAGGTGAGAAGGAGAAGCCGGGCGCACGGGTCATCGCGCAGGTGCGCGCATTCAGCCTCGACGCCACACCGCCCGACAGCGCCGGAGGCACGGGCGGCACCCCGCGCGCCGCCGCGGTCTTCAACTCCGACTCGCTGGGCGATTACCTCGCGGGCGCTCCCTCCGTGGCGCGGTCAAAGAACGCCTCAGGGCATCGGCCGCTCGTCGTCCCGCTCCCCGCCAATGACCATCTGGCGATCCTCGACGCCGATGACGGCGCGCGGTTGGGCGGCGTCGCGCTGGGCGTGCTCCCGGTCGCCAGCGTCACGAGCCACGACGGCGCGGTTGCCTGGGTCAGCGTGTTCGGCGGCGCCAAGCCCACCGCGCGCAGTCGCGCGGCCGCGCAGTGCTGCGACCCGCGCGCCGAGCGTGTGCGCGTGGACGCACGCGGCATCGCCGAGCGCGGCAGCGTCGCCCGCGTGGACCTCGTGTCGCGCCAGGTGACCGCGAGCATCGAGGCAGGCCTGCACCCCACGGGCCTCGCCTGGGATCAGTCGCGCGCGCTGCTGTACGTGGCCAACGGCAACTCCGACGATGTCTCCATCATCGACACGCGCGCGGCCCGCCGCGCCGCCACGCTGGCCATCGCCCCCTTCCACGAGCGCAAGATCGGCCTCGCTCCCACCGCGGTGGCGCTTTCGCCCGACGGCCAGACGCTCTTCGTGGCGCTCGGCGGCATCAACGCCGTGGCGCAGTACGATGTGAGCGCTGTGCCGACCGGCCCGGCCACACTGCTCGGGCTCATTCCAACGGGGTGGTATCCCACCTCGCTCGACGTCAGCGCCGACGGCCGTATGCTCGCGGTCGGCACGCTGCTCGGCGTGGGCGCCGGGCAGGGCGAAACGGGCGGACATCCAGGTGCCAAGGGGAGCTACGTGCACGCGAACCGCGGTTCGGTGAACGTCATCGCCGTGCCCACGGCGGCGCAACGGGTGGCGTATACCACCAGCGTGGCGCAGAACAATCGCCTCACGCTCACCACGCAGAGCGCCCGCGACCTCGCCCCGCGACGCACCGCCGCGGCGCGAGCCGTGCCGGAGCGTCCCGGTGAGCCCAGCCCCATTGAGCACGTCGTCTTCATCATCCGGGAGAACCGCACCTACGATCAGGTGCTCGGCGCTCTGGGGCGCGGGGCCGGCGATTCCTCGCTCGTGATGTACGGACGTGACATCACCCCCAACGCGCATGCGCTCTCCGAGCAGTTCGTGACGCTCGACCATTTCTTTGCGAGCGGCGGCAACAGCGCCGATGGGCACCAGTGGCTCACGCAGGCCAACGAGACCGATTACCCGTACTGGCCGCTGTATAACGGACGCAGTTATCCCAGCGAAGGCGAGGACCCGCTGACGTATTCAAGCGGCGGATTCCTGTGGGAAGCCGCCCAGCGGTTGCAGAAGCGCGTCACGATCTTTGGCGAGTACGCGCCGTCACCGCGCAACGAGAAGATCAGCGTCTTCCGGACAGTCCTCGACGAATGGGAGAACCGGGCATCGCTCCCCGCCGGTCACTTTCGCCGGCGCTTCGCCGGGCTCTTCAACACGCGCAGCGACATTCCGTCGCTCGACCGCGCGCTGGTGCGCGAGTACCCCGGGTGGTCGATGGGCGTCCCCGACGTGGCGAAGGCGGAGGTCATCCTCGACCACCTGCGCGACTGGGAAACGGCGAAGGCCATGCCGCACCTCGTGATGATCATCTTGCCCAACGATCACACGATGGGCACCAGCGAAGGGTGGTGCGCGCCCAAGGCCTGCGTTGCCGACAACGACCTTGCGCTCGGCAAGATTGTCGAAGGACTCAGCCGGTCCTCGTTCTGGCCGAAGATGGCCATCCTGGTGGTGGAAGATGACGCGCAAGACGCGGTGGACCACATCGATGGGCACCGCACCGTGGCGCTCGTCGCCAGTCCGTACGCCCGACGCGGCATCGTGGACAGCACCTTCTACAGTCAGCCCTCGATGGTCAAGACCATCGAACTGATGCTCGGACTCCCCGCGCTCTCGATGTTCGACCTGGTGGCGACCGATATGCGCGCCAGCTTTCTCGGTCCCGACGAACGCCCCGACTTCACGCCTTACACGGCACTCGTGCCCAAGCAATCGCTCAGCGAAGTGAACGTGAAGGTCGGCGCCATCTCCGGCCCCAATGCGCGCGCTCGACGCACCGCAGCGCAAGCGAGCGCGCGAATGAACTTCTCCGAGCCCGATGCCGCGCCGTCCGATCGGCTCAACGTCATCCTCTGGCACGACGCGCGTGGATGGAACGTCCCGTATCCTGGCGTGAAGCGGGCCGTCTTCTTCCCGCTCAGCATTCATCTCGCCGACGATGAGCGCGAAGAACGCGAGGAGCGAGAGGAACGCGAGGAACGCGCCGCACGAACCGCCCCGCGCCGGCGCTAGCGCTCGGCCGCAGCGGCGCTCTGCCGCGGCCGGGCGCCGCCGCGGGCGCTACTTGCGGTAGTCCAGCGCCGGCGGCTGCTTGCCGAGTCGCGTGGCGTACACGAAGTTCGGCCCGCGCGCCTTCTCGAACTCGGCGCGCGCCGCGGCAATCGTCGCAGGGCTGGTGAAGAGGTCGGCTGCCGTCAACGCCATCGTCTTGGCAGCGACCACCATCCCCTTGGTCCCAATCGACATGCCCCCCGCGGCCACCGCCTGCCACGAGTGCGCCGGCGTGCCTGGCACCCAGGTGGCCGCCCCGAGTTGCACCGTGGGCACGCGCCAGCTGACATCGCCCACGTCGGTCGAACCGCCGCCGCCCGCCGGCTCGGTGGCCGTATACGGCTGCACCTGCCCCACCGCCTCCAGCGGAATCGCCGACGGAGTGAGTGTCGCCCGCAGGCGCTCGGCCCACGCGCGCTCCTCGGTGGTCAGCGCGTAGCCACCCACGCGCTGCAGGTGCTTGTACTGGAGCTTCGCCAGCGTCTCGTTGATCAGCAGGTTGTAGACGGCGCCCGTCACCACGAGCTCGTAGGACGTGCCGGTGCCGAGCGCTGCCCCCTTCGCCGCGTTTTGTACGCGCGTCCAGAGGTCATCCACGACCCGGATGTCCGGATGCCGCACCACGTAGTACACCTCGGCGAAGTCAGGCACCACATTGGGCGCGCGCCCGCCGTTGGTAATCACATAGTGGATGCGCGTGTCTTGCGGCACGTGCTCGCGCATCATGTTCACCATCGCGTCCATCGCCTCGACGGCGTCGAGCGCTGACCGCCCAAGTTCGGGCGAACCGGCAGCGTGGGCGCTGAGCCCCTTGAACCGGAACTTGCCCGAGATGTTCGCCAGCGAGCTCGTGTTCTGAATGCTGTTCCGGTCGCTCGGATGCCACGTCACGGCCACATCGACGTCGTCGAACAGCCCGTCGCGCACCATATAGACTTTGCCGGCCCCGCCCTCCTCGGCGGGCGTGCCGTAGAACCGCAGCGTGCCACGCACCTTGTTGGCAATCATCCAGTCCTTCACCGCCACGGCCGACGCCACCGCCGCG
>JARIEY010000094.1 GCA_031127085.1 Gemmatimonadota bacterium
TGCGTTTGACGACTACACGTGCGGCGGCGACGCGGGGGCAAGGCCACCGGTCGGCGAGCCTCCCAGCGGCTATCCGCCGCGCCCGCCAGGCGGTTACCCCGGCGGCGGCACAGGGCAGCCGCCCGGCGGCGGCTATCCAGCCGCGCCGTCTCGCCCCGGCGTTCCCCCGCAGCTCGACGCCACGGTGCGCTTTGAAGATGAAGGGGCGGACGGTGTGCTCGATGGGGATGAGCGTGCCGAGGTGCGCGTCACGGTGCGCAATCGCGGACGCGGCACGGCCTACGCACTCTCGCTGGTGCTCGCCACGCCCGACGCGCGCGGGGTGGAGTTTGGCGGCGGCGAGCGCCTCGACTCGCTGGCCCCGGGGCAAACGGCCACGCTTCGTGTGCGCCTCGCCGCCCCCTCGACCCTGCGCGAGGGGCGGCTGATCATCGACGTGCGGCTCAGGGAAGGGAACGGGTTCGACCTCGATCCCGCGCCGCGTCTCGAGGTCACCACGCGTGGTTTCCGCCCGCCGCGTTTTGCGCTGGAGGGCGTGGTCGTCAACGACCAGAGCGGGGACGGGCGCATTGCGCCGCGCGAGATCGTGGAACTTCGGGTGCGCGTGGCGAACCGCGGGGCCGGCGAGGCGCGCGACGTGCGCGCCTCGCTCCGTTTGGCCCCCGACGTCTTTCTCACCCCGGAATCGCCGACGGCCGTGGCCTTTGGCCTGATGCGGCCTGGCGACGTGCGTGATGTGGTGCTGAGCGCGTTCACGAACAGTCGCGCCAAGGGCTTTGGCGTCGCCGTGGTGCTTCGCGAGGCGCGCACGCGGTTCGACACCGTGCTCGCGCTCCCGCTGGCGCTCGACAAGCCCATCGCGTCGAACCAGGTGATTGTGGAGCGCACGCGCCCGGCCGATGCGGCGGTGCCACCGCCGCTCGTGGTCGACGTGGACACCGGCATTCCGCGCGCGCGCGCCGCCAATCCGCGCGCCGTGGCGGTGGTGCTTGGTGTGGAGCGCTATGAGCGACTGCCCGGGGTGAGCTTTGCCGCGCGCGATGCGGCCATCTTCCGGGAGTATGCGGTGCGCACGTTTGGCGTGCGCGATGACCCGGAACATCTCTATTACGGGCTCGACGCGGACGTCACGGGAACGGCGCTGCGCAAAGTGTTCGGTGCCGAGGGATGGCTGGGCCGGCGGGTCACGCCGGAGACCGACGTCATCGTGTACTGGGCGGGGCACGGCGGCCCTGACCTCAAGACGCGCGCGCCGTACCTGCTGCCCGCAGACGCCGATGCCAACTATCCGCTGCAGACGGGTTATTCGTTGCACGAACTCTACGAGCGGCTGGCCGCGTTGAACGCCCGCAGTGTGACCGTCTTCCTGGACGCCTGCTTCAGTGGCTGGACGCGCGACGCGGGGCAGTTGTTGGCGGGCGCCCGTGATGTGGGGGTGAGCCTCGAGAATCCGGTGCTCACCAATGACCGGATGAGCGTCTTTGCCGCGTCGGCTGGAAACCAGGTGTCGAGTGCATGGCCGGCCATGCGGCACGGGCTGTTCACGTACTTCCTGCTCAAGGGGCTACGCGGGGCGGCGGAGAGCGATGGCGCGCCCGGCGTGACGGTAGGCGAACTCGACGCGTATCTGCGGCGCGAGGTGCCGCCGCAGGCCGGTCGCCTGGACCGCGAGCAACGGCCGCAGCTCACGTCGGTGAAGACCGATCGCATCCTGGTCGTCCCCTGATTCAAGTTTTTCCGGGGTGCGGCCGATACTCAATCACAGAGACTCTGTGACCACACCACGACCTGTGCGCATCCTGCGATCCACCCGCGGCGCGATCGTCGTCCTGTCGCTGAGCGCCGTCGCCACGGTGCTCGGCGCGCAGGGCGCGGACGTGCAGGCCGTGGTCATTGCCCAGCGGGTACGGCTGGAAGGGACGATGACGCGCAAGGACGCCGAGCGCGCGGCCGTGGAGAACGCGATGGCCGAGGCCGTGCGTCGGGTGGCCGGCGTTCGGGTGAGCGGGACCCAGCTGGTGGTGTCCAGCGATTCGGCGGGGCAGATCGGATCGCGCTATTCGTCGAGTGTGCGCCTGGATGCCGACGGACACGTGGTGGGATGGACCGTGGAGCGGGGGCGCTGGATCACGGAGAAGCGCAGCCGCAAGCAGAGTGATCTTGTCTACGACGCGTCCGTACGGGTTTTGGTGGCGCGCAACAGCGGGCGGGCCGATGAGGGGTTCCGATTGGTGATGCGTGATCGCGGCCCCGATCGGTTGCGCGTGCGGGGGGTGCCGCTGGCCGCCAACGATGAAGCGATTGTCGCCGTGACGGCCACGCGCGATGCGTACCTGACGGTGGTCGCGATCTCGGGCGATTCGGTGAGCCGCCTCGTCCCCAATCAGGTGGTGCGCGACGCGCGGCTTGAGGCGGGCGTCGAGTCCGAGTGGCCGTCGGCGGAGTGGCGGGAGCGTGGGTTGCACTTCCGGGTATCACTGCCGGCCGGTGTGAACGCGCGCACCGAGGTACTGGCGGCCATTGCGACACTCGAGCCGGTCCCATGGCCGGCGGCACAGGGCACGGTGCCCCTGACCGAGTTCAACCGCTGGCTCGTGGCCATTCCGGCCGCTCGGCGGGCGGTCGCGCAGCGGACGGTGATGGTGGAGCGGGTGCCGGACGAGACTTTAAGGCAGATGGTGGATGGCAGATGGTAGGCCAACTGAGGCGGGACATTCGCGTAGGGCGCCGGACGATTGACGAGCGGCCGGCGGCGCTCAATGCTACGTATCCACGGCCCGATGCGAGGACGCAACGATGAATGCAAAGATTTCGCGCGCGCTGCTTGTGCTCTCTGCCCTCGTGGTGACGGCGTGCCATCACCGAGCGCCGGAGGAAGGTGGTGCGTCGAAGGCGACGCTGAAGGCGATGCCCAAGTGGTTCGCCAAGCCGCCCAAGGACGAGAAGTACCTGTACGCGCCGGCCACGGCGACGTCCAAGGACCTCCAGATCGCCCGGAATAAGGCGGAAGCCGAGGGGCGGCTGCAACTCGGTCAACAACTGGAGGTCAAGTACAGCGCGCTCACGCGGCGTTTCGCCGAGGAGACCGGGGAAGGAGCCGGCGCGCAGCTGCTGCAGCAGTACGAGCAGACGTACAAGGCCGTGGTCAGCCAGGTGCTCGTTGGGACGAAGCCCAAGAGCAGCGAGTTCCAAGTGGAAGACGGCGTCTATCGCGCCTGGGTGCTGATGGAACTGCCGGTGGGCGCCGCCTCGGAACGTTTGCTCAAGCAGATTCAGGCGCAGGAACAGATGTACGCGCGCTTCCGCGCGAGCCAGGCCTTCAAGGAACTGAACGCCGAGGTTGAGAAGTACGAGCAGTGGAAGTCGGGCCAGAAGCCGTAACGGGCGCGAGCCCCGCTGAGCGCGCGACGGAGCCCGGTCGGCGGCGTCGCGCGGCTCCGACGACACTGCGCATGAGTCGTTTGGCCGGCGCGGAATACCCGCGCTGGGTGCTGGCGATCACCGTTGTGGCGACGCTCGGCTATGCGCTGAGCGTCGCCATCGCGTTGCTGACCGGCGGGACGGAGCTCTTTCCGAATCTATGGTCAGAAGTGCTCGCACTCGCCGCCGCGTTTGGTAGTCTGCTAATGACGCGCCGGTATCCTACACGCGCGGCCGCCGTGGCTCTATTCGCTGTCTGGGGCGAACTGCAGTTCGGGTTCTATACGAGCGCGTATCCCTACGCGATTGGAGTGGTGGCCGGTCCATTGCTCGTTGCCGGGGCCGGGCTGTTGCTTGGTGAGCGCTGGTCGCTGGCATTCGCTGTCTGCTCCTCGGCGTTGGCGCCAGTGTTGATTGCGCGGTCGCCTGCCTTTGAGAGTCTGAGCCTGTCAGATGTCCCCGATGTCGAGCGGTTCTACGCGTTGCACGCGATCGTCAATCTCGGTGTCTGGGTGGTGGTCACGACCGGGTTGCGCGCCTTTGGCCGCTCGTTCGTGAAGCTCGAAGCGAGCGAACGGCGGCTGGCGAACACCATTCGGCTGGCGCCGGACGGCATCATCCTGTTAGAAGGCGGCGGCGAGGTGGCGGCGGTGAATCCGGCCGCGGCGCGCATTCTCGGGGTCGAGGCCGTGTCGTGGCCGCGTCGTCCCATAGCTGCCCTACTCGCCGCCGCGGGCGCCGACGCCGAGACGCGTGCCGCGCTGCGTGGAGGGCGGCTCGATGGGTTGCCGCTCGCGTTTACGCTGCATCAGGTCGGCCGCGGGGCCGTGCACGTGGAAGTCACGTCGCAAGAGACGGAAGACGGTGGCGAGCAGTGGATGCTGCGCGACGTCACCGGCCGAGTGCGCGAAGAGGCGTCGCGCCGCGCGATGGAGCTGCAACTGGCGCACGTGCAGCGGATGGAGGCGGTAGGGCAGTTGGCGGGCGGCATTGCCCACGACTTCAACAATCTGCTCACCGCCATCGGCGCTTCGGCGGAGATGTTGAAAGCCGAGGCCGCAGCGGACGACGATCACTCGCTGGTCGATGAGATTCTTGCGGCGCAGGAGCGCGGGCGCACGCTCACGCGGCAACTGCTCTCATTCGCCCGGCGCGATCTCGCGCAGGCACGTGTCTTCGACCTCGCCGCGCAGGTGCACGAACTCGAGCGGCTCGTGGCGCGCGTAGCCGGCGAACGGGTGCGCTTCTCGTTCACGTTTGCCGGCGACTGCCGCGTACGTGCCGACGTCGGGCAGGTGGAGCAGGCGCTCGTGAATCTCGTGAGCAACGCCAAGGACGCGATGCCCGAGGGTGGGGCGTGCCGTGTGTCGGTGCAGCGCGTCACCGGCGCTGACGGCACTGACTGGGTGGCGCTCGTCGTAGCCGACACCGGGCTGGGGATGGATGAGGAGACCAAGCGCCACGCGTTTGAGCCGTTCTTCACCACGAAGCCGCGCGGCAAGGGGACCGGACTTGGGCTCGCCTCGGTGCACGGCATTGTGATGGCGAGTAATGGGCGTGCGCGCATTGAGTCGGTGCCCGGGCTTGGCACCACCGTCACGCTCGAGTTTCCCGCCGTCGATGCTCCCGTGGAAGTGCCGCACGTCCCAGAGGCGGTGCAGAGTGCGGCGCACGCGCAGGCCACGGTGCTGGTGGCCGAGGACGACGAGGCCATCCGTTCGGCAGTGCGGCGCATTCTCACGCGCGCCGGCTACAGCGTGGTGGTCGCCCCCGACGGACTGGAGGCGGCGCGCATCGCCGAAGCGCGGGGCACGCCGTTCGACCTGGTGCTGACCGACGTGATCATGCCGTCGCTCACGGGGCCGCAACTGGTGGGGCGGCTGCGCCGTCGCTGGCCCGGGCTCGCGGCGCTGTTCATGAGTGGCTATCCCGAGGACGCGTTGGCCGAGGTCCCCAACTTCTCGGTGCAGCGTGATTTTCTGGCGAAGCCGTTCAAGCCGAGCGATTTGGAGCGGCGGGTGGCGGAGGCGCTGGCGGGGCGAAAGGTGGAGGCGTCAGCGTAGCGTGGCGAGGAACGCGGGCGCCTGCCGCGCTCGCATCGATTGCTCCAGCGCATAGGCGAGCGAGATCAGCCGTCCCTCGCTCCACGCCTTGCCGATGAAGCTCAGCCCCACCGGCAGCCCGTGCACCATGCCCATAGGCACCGTGATGCTGGGGTATCCCGCCACCGACGCATACGTCGTGTCGCCGCCGGTGAAGTGGTCGCCGTTCAGCACGTCGGTTGTCCACGCCGGCTGATTGGACGGCAGGATAATGGCGTCGAGCCGGTGTTTGGCCATCACGGCATCGATCCCCAGCGTGCGCGTGAGACGCAGGCAGGTGGCGCGCGCATCACGATACGCCTTGTTGGTCAGCTGGCCGCACTGCTGCGCGCGTATGAGGATCTCCTGGCCGAACCAGACCATCTCGTCTTCCTTCTCGCGCTCGTTGTACGCAATCAGGTCGGCCAGCGACTTCACCGAAGCCGACTCGCCGCGCGATGCGAAATACGCATTCAGTCCCGCCTTGAACTCGTAGTCCAGCACAATCCGTTCGGCGGTACCGAGCTCGGCGGGGACGGGAAGACTGGCCGGATCCACGATCACCGCCCCGGCGAACTTCATCGCATCGATGGCGTGCTCGAGCGCGTGGTCGACGTCGGGGTTGAAGCCCGCCTGCGCACGGGCCACGCCGATGCGCGCGCCGCGCAGACCGTCGGCCTTCAGAAAGGGCGTGTAGTCGGCGGCGCTCACGCCACGGCTGGCGTTGGTGGCGGCATCGCGCGAGTCGACGCCCGTCAGTGCGCCAAGGAGCACGGCGGCGTCGGCGACGCTGCGTGCCATCGGACCCGCCGTGTCCTGCGAGGCGGAGATGGGAATGATGCCCGAACGGCTCCAGAGCCCCACAGTGGGCTTGATCCCGACGAGCCCGCATATCCCCGACGGGGAGATGATGGAGCCGTCCGTTTCGGTGCCGATGCCAACCGTCGCGAAATCCGCAGCGATCGCCGCCGCTGTTCCGGAACTCGATCCGCTGGTGTTGCGGTTGAGCACGTACGGATTCTTGGTCAAGCCGCCGCGCCCGCTCCAGCCGCTCGTCGAACGCGTGGATCGGTAGTTGGCCCACTCGCTGAGGTTGGTCTTGCCCAGCAGCACGGCGCCCGCCTCGCGCAAACGCTGCACAATGAAGGCGTCGCGCGGTGCGCTGCGATCCGCCAGCGCCAGCGAGCCCGCCGTGGTGCGCATCCGGTCGCCGGTGTCGATGTTGTCCTTGATCACCACCGGAATGCCGTGCAGTGGCCCGCGCAGCGTCCCCGCTCGGCGCTCCGCATCCCGTTGCTCGGCGATGCTCGCCGCGTCGGGATTGAGTTCGATCATCGCGTTGATGGCCGGGCCGCGCTTGTCCAACGCGGCGATGCGCTGCAGGTACCGCTCGGTGAGTGCACGCGAGGTCAGTTCGCCGCGGGCCATCATCGCGCCGAGTTCCGTTACGCCCTTCTCAAAGAGCGCATCTTCGCGCCGCCATGCAGCGGCGCCATCTGACGGCACGCTCGGCGAAGTGCCCACCGCACCGTCCACTGCGGCGCCACGCGCCTCAGCCGCACCCGCGGTGACCGCCACCCCGGCGGCGGAGAGCGCAACGAAGCGGCGACGAGAAAAGGGCGTGCTCATAGAGGGCTCGGCGGTGAGGACCACAAAACCTACGGTGCCACCCAAGCGACAAGAAGGGAGGGAGGGTGAACACGAGGGCGGCACACGAGAGAGTGGGGGGCCGGAGCAACGCTCCGGCCCCCCTCATCGCCAATCGCAATCAGAATCCGCAATCGATCATCGCAATCCGGATTCCAAATCCTCAATCGTTAGTGCCCTTCGTCCAACGCCTTTACTTCCTTCACCAGCGTCCCCAGCACGCCCTTCGCATCGCCGTAAATCATGCGCGTCGTGTCGAGCGAGAAGAGCGGGTTCTCCACGCCGGAGAAGCCCACGCCCTTGCCGCGCTTGATCACGTACGTGACCTTCGCGTTCCACGGGCGGAAGATCGGCATGCCGTAGAGCGGGCTGCTCTTGTCGTTGTCGGCATCGGGGTTCACGATGTCGTTGGCGCCCACCACGACCACGATGTCGGCCGAGTTGAGCACGCGGTTGGCATCGTCCACGTCGGTCAGCAGTGCGCCGTAGTCGATTCCGGCCTCGGCCAGAATGACGTTCAGGTGGCCAGGCATACGTCCCGCCACCGGGTGAATGGCGTACTTCACTTCGCCACCCTTCTTCTGGATGAGCTCGTGGAGCTCGCGGCAGATGTGCTGCGCCTGTGCGACGGCCATGCCGTAGCCCGGGATGATCACGGTGGAGCCGGCGTAGGCCAGCTGCATCGCGGCGTCCTCGGCGGTGATCGACTTCGGTTCCTTCTGCTCGCCCTTGGCGGCAGCCGCCGCTGGCGGGGCACCGAAGGCGCCGAAGATCACGTTGCCGAAGGAGCGGTTCATCGCCTTCGACATCATCACCGAGAGGATGAAGCCGCCCGCGCCCTCGAGCGCGCCGGCGATGATCAGCACGTTGTTGCCGATCGCGAAGCCCGTCGCCGCGGCCGCGAGGCCGGCGTACGAGTTGAGCAGCGAGACCACCACCGGCATATCACCGCCGCCGATCGGCAGCACCATCGAAATGCCGAGGAAGAGCGCCAGCCCCGTGACCGTGTAGAACGCCCAGACGGCTTCCGGCTGGTAGATGAGGTAGCCGAACGAACCAAAGGCCACGGCCATCAGCAGGATGTTGAAGAAGTTCTGCCCCTTGAACGTGATGGGGCGTCCCGTGATCAACTCCTGCAGCTTGCCGAAGGCCATGAACGAGCCCGTGACCGTCAGGGCGCCGAACAGCACTTCGAAGCCGAGCGCGCCGGCGAGGCCGCTGGTGAGCTTGCCTTCGTGCAGCAGTTCGCGGTACTCCACCACACCCACCAGCGTCGCGGCAATGGCGCCGAACGCGTGCGAGAAGGCGATGAACTGCGGCATCGACGTCATCGGCACCTTCATCGCCATCGGATAGCCGGCGATGGCGCCGATCACCAAGCCGCCGATGATCCACTGGTACGTGATGATGTGCTGATTGAGCAGCGTGCCGATCACGGCGAACAGCATGCCCATGGCGGCCTGTTGCATGCCCTTGCGCGCGCTGTCCGGGCGCGTGAGCGACTTGAGGCCGAGAATGAAGAGCACCGAGGCGCCGAGATAGGTCGCCTGGGCGATGGCGCTGCGGATGGGATCCGACGCGGCCGCTTCGTGCGCGACGGCGAGCGTGTCCTGCACGGCCGGGACGGCCTGAAGAAGAGCGAGCATTAGTGGCTCCCTCCCTTCTTGTCATCGCTCTTCGCCGGCTGCTTGAACATGCCGAGCATGCGGTCGGTAATGAGGAAGCCGGCGACGACGTTGGTGGCGGCGCAGACAACGGCCACGAAGCCGAGGATCGTCGAGAGCTTGGAGTACTGTCCGCCGGCGGCCACGATGGCGCCCACCAGCGAAATGCCTGAGATGGCGTTGGTCGCCGACATCAGCGGCGTGTGCAGCAGCGGCGGCACCTTGCCAATCACCAGGAAGCCGACAAAGCCGGCCAGGATGAAGACGTACAGCTGCATGATGAGCGTCATACCTTCACCGTCCCATTCTGGCACACGAGCATGGCGCCCGTGATTTCGTCGTTGGCGTCGAGGTTCAACGTGTTTTCCTTGGTCAGCACATGCTGCAGCAGCGTGTGGATGTTGCGGCTGAGCATCTGCGACGCGTGGAAGGCGGCCTGGCTCGGCACGTTGATCGGGCCGAGGATCTTCACACCGCCAATCTCCACCGTTTCACCGGCCTTGGTGCCGACGGCGTTGCCGCCGGTTTCGGCCGCGAGGTCGACGATCACGGCGCCCGGCTTCATTCCTTTGAGCGCGTCCTCAGTCACGAGGATCGGCGCCTTCTTGCCCGGGATCGCGGCGGTGGTGATGACCAGATCCATCTGCGCGAGATGCGCCTTGATGGCGTCCTGCGTCTTCTGCTTCTCTTCCGCGGTCTGCTCGCGGGCATAGCCGCCGCTTCCTTCGGCGTCGGCGACCCCCTCGATCTTCAGCACTTGCGCGCCGAGCGAAAGAATCTGTTCGCGCGCCGCGGGGCGCACGTCAAAGCCGCTCACGATGGCGCCGAGGCGGCGCGCCGTAGCCACGGCCTGCAACCCGGCCACACCGGCGCCGAGCACAAAGACCTTGGCGGGGGCGAGCGTGCCGGCCGCCGTGGAGAGCATGGGCATCAGGCGGCCGAGCGCCGAGGCGCCCAGGAGCACCGCGCGGTAGCCGCTGATGGTGGCCTGCGAGGAGAGCACGTCCATCGACTGGGCGCGCGTGATACGCGGCACCAGTTCGAGGGCGAGCGCGCTTGCCTTGCGGCCGTTGAGGCGCTGCACCGCGTCGGGGTAGACCGCGGGCTGGAGATAACAAATGACGGCCGCACCCTCGGGGATGGCGGCCGTCTCGTCGGCGGTCGGCGGTTGCACCTTGCAGATCAGGTGCGCGCCCGCGACGCAGGTGGCGTAATCGGCGGCGACAGTAGCACCCGCGGCCGTGTACTGCTCATCGGGGAAAGACGCGGACGATCCGGCTCCGTGCTCGACGACAACTTCGACGCCGGCCTTGACCAGTTTCGACACGCTTTCTGGCACGAGCGCGACGCGTGCTTCCAGTGCGGTGCGCTCTTTTGGGATGGCGATTCGCATGCGGATGTGTGATGGGGTGAAAACGACCCGTGAAAATAACCGAACTTCACTAATGGATGTGAGTCGGGGAACGGTTCAATGATCGTCAGGCGAACCCCCGCAGTCGCCGGTAAATCGCCTCCTCACCGCAGCGCGCAGAGACTTCAATAGTTGCGGGACGTCCCGTGGGTCCTGGGGTGAGCCGGGGCCATCGTGTTGCGAATGTCAGGTCTGGAGCGCCCTTTCCTTGGCTTCGCCGCCCTCGGCGTACTCACCTCCGGCGCACCCACCCTCGGCGCACTCACCCCCGGCGCGCTCACCTCCGGTGCGCTCACAGCCTGACTCGGCGGCCTCGCCTGGGCGATATCGCCTCGTCCCGAGGGGGCTCGGGCGAGGCCGCACTGAGCCTCCGCGGGCTGCGCCCACGCCAGCCGACGGCTGGTGACACGCCCAGCGCGAGGCGCAGGCGGCTCGCTGGGCGGTCCATCTGGTCTTGGGAACTACAGGCCGCGAGGTCGCGAGCCGCTGACCGACAAGGATCCGGTCTGACCTAGCGGGGCGGGGAATGAGCGCCCAGGGCGACACGCTCTACCGCGTGCCGGCATCGCCGGCCGGCCGGATGACCATCGCGGCCAGCCTCGCCGGGGCCGTCATTGGGACCGTCGACTTTGACGTCGGCCAGCGGACGGCAGTCCAGAGTCCCTAGGGCACCCGCCGGCTTGGGGAGCGGAGCGGGGGTTACCTCGAGGTGTCAGGCGGGGGAGTGCCGGCAACGGGCTCCGTCATTTTGACTGCGCGGATCTGGGCCGTCTATTGCGCGTGATTGTACAGCCAAAGGCTTGGCCGCTCGCGCCGAGTTCCACGCTGTGGATAACAGTTCGGAGCGGGGCAGGGGCGATGAATCGCTCCAGTGGGGCTTCGGTCCGCCGGGAAACGGTCTCATTCGACGGGACTCGGTGTACAACATGCTTATCGGCGATGAAGACCCGCCACCAAATCAGCTCCGCGGGCCGGCACATCATACAGCAATTTAACACAATTGTGTAAAGGAAATAAAAATGCGAACTTACAAGCGTAAGTTCGCGTAGATTCTATATGCATTTCTCCGGCTCTTCATGCAGAACGCCTATGCAACTCACTGCATATCGGCCGCTGACGCCCAATTTCTCACATTTGCCGTGTTTCCACACACACCCGGCCAGTCAGCAGCCATCGCAGGAGACACTCCGGCGTAGCCTCCCTGCTCCCTAAGAACGATCGAGCCGGCGAGAAGGTCACTGAGCCGTCGTACACGGACCGCTCACAAAAATTCTGCGTTGGAATTATCCCCGCCTGTCATTCGGGCGGTTGCTGAGCGCTGCCTCCAGAACGCAAAATGGGCCGGCAATCGCCGGCCCGTGCGGTCATCTGGTTCGGAACGATCAGGCCTGCAACGGCTTCTTGCGGGCGTTCCAGGCGTCCTGCACCCAGGTCAGCGGCACGATGAACAGCGGGGTCAGGAACAGGCCCAGCAAGGCGTTGATCCAGATGAGCGCGATGTAGAAGGCGCACATTCCGACGCCAGCGATAAGAGTTCCGAGGGGTCCGCCGAAGTTCGTTTCCACGGTCTGGTCCGGTCGAAAAGGGTCCGCAAGACAATGCGTGCAACGCTCGCGTGCATATCTTAGCAGGGTGAACGCGTTCGCGAAAGCGCTCCAGG
>JARIEY010000095.1 GCA_031127085.1 Gemmatimonadota bacterium
CTGCAAGCGGTGCGAAGTACTCTATGGGCAACGACTTCGCGCCAAACGATCCCCCGGCGCGCGAGGCCTCGAACACGATGCCGATGCGCAGGCGGGTTTCGGCCTTCCGCGGCGGCAATGCGCGCGCAATCGCATCCACCCCCAGATACGGGGTCGCAAATCCCACCGTGTCTACGGTTGCCCCCGCGATGCGAGCCAGCGACATCAGCGGCACGTGGCAGTCGACGGCGGGAAGCGGTTGGCCGCGGCGCACCACGGCGTCAACTCCGCTCACCGACGCCAACAGCCGAACCAGGCTGTCTTCACATTCAATTACAATTCGACCGGCCCCGTGTGCGCGGGCCACCGGGATGAAGCGCACGAACTGCAGCGTGTCGCCAAGCCCCTGCTCCGTGTGCACCAGCAGCGCGCGTCCACCGAGCGGCTCACCCTGCCAGCGCGGAACGCCGTAGTCGCGCCGCGCCGTGGTAAACAGCGGACTCTCCCACCGCGCCTCGTAATCGCCAAACCCGCCCTCGTAGTCGCCCAACCGCAGCCGCAAGGTGCCCCGATGGAAGAGCGTTTGGGGCCGTCCCGGTGCGCGCTCCAACGCGGCGTCGTATGCCACGCGCGCTTCGTCCCACGCGGCGCGGTCGCACAGGAGCAAACCGAGAAACTCCCACGCCTCGGCGTCGGTGTCGTCCAGGGCAATCGCGGTGCGTACGCCGGCAATCGCGTCATCAAGCCGCCCCACCTGCGAAAGAGCCAGCGCGTGGTACAGCGCGCGCCGGGCATCGGAGGGATGCACGGCCGCCGCCTGCGCCAGCCGCTCCACGAAGGGCGCTGCCTCGGCGGCCCGGCCGAGCTTCTGCAGCGTGCGAACGAGGCCCAACAGAGTCCCGGCCTCCTCAGGAAGCAGGGCGACGGCGCGCTGCAACGCCTCGAGGCCTTCCGCAAGGCGTCCGTTATCGACCAGCACGTTGCCCAGATCCCGGTGTGCCGTCCCCCGCGCCGGATCCATGGCGAGCACCACGCGATAGGCGTCAATCGCTTCGTTGACGAACGCGGCGGCACGGAGCGCGTCCGCCGCATCATGCCGCAACGCCACGGACTTCGGCTTGGCGCGCGCGGCAGACAGCACGCGCTGCAGGGCCGGCGATGACGAGCTGACTTCAGGGACGGGAAACTTGGCCCTGGCCGGGTCAGTCGCGCTGCCCCGGTCGCCATGAGAACGCGCGACGGTGATCATTGCACTCGGTGGAGGAGAGTGGTCGGACAAGACTGTCCGGTACACTCGTCTCTGCAACGGATGTGCCAACCCGTGCAGGGGACCGTGCGCGATCTACAGCCGAATTACGGCAAACCGTGCAGGGCCTCGGGCCCTGCACGGCATCTTTTGCCGATCCGCGGCGCTGGTTACACCAGCGCGTCGAGTGTCAACGGCGTGCGAACGCTGTGGGGACCATCCCCAAAGACCACCTGGATACCGCGGCGTGCCGCCAGGTTCATGACGACCGGTCCCTGCAGATTGGCGCTGCAGGCCGTCGACCCGGGGCTCGGCAGCGTCACGATGGCAAAGACCGCGATTTGGCCGGCATTCTGCGCATGCAGTCGACGCAACTCGCCGTCTGATAGCTCCGCGGAGTAGCCCTCGAAGAAGATGAACGGATCGACGAGCAGGAAGACCAGCGTGCTGTGATCCGCCGACTGCAACCAGGCGGTCCCGTCCTTCGTGCCGCGCAGGATCGCCCATGCCCGGCATTCCGGAAAGCCAAGCAACCCCTCGTCGAACGCGATGAGATCGTCCTCGGAAATGTCGAGCGTGCCAAACAATTCCGTGTGCAAGATGCGGCGCGCCGGCATCAGCCGCTCCACCGTCAGGGGAAGAGTCATCGCAGGTAGTCCGTCAGGTTCAGGGACATGACTCGGGACGTCGCAGCCATGGCAGCCTGGTACGCGGTCTGGCGTCCTACCAGTTCCGTAATCGCATTCTCAAGATCGACATCCTGCAGGTCGGAGTTGAGCGCAATCAGGTTCTGCTTGAACGCGGCGATATTCGCATCGGCGATCTGCATCTGGTTCTGCCGGGCTCCAACCTCGCCAAGCCGCGTTTGCGAACTCGCGAGCGAGTCATCGAGGCCGGCGATGCTACTGGCCACCGCCGCCTGTTGCCCCGTGCTGAGTGCGGCGGCAAAATCGGCCAGCGACTTGAGCACACCCGCGGTCTCCGTGCCGAAGAGCTCGGTGCCGTCATGCGTCGCCGTCGCCCGCTGTCCGTTGCCAATCTCCAACTGCAGGCCGCCTGCACTCCCCGATGCCGTGAACGTGTACGCCGGGCCGGATGTGTCGATGGTAAACGGCGCCGTCGCACTCGTCGTCCCGCCAAAGAGGTAGTCAGATCCGATCTGCGTGTTCGCCAGGTTCACGGCCTGCTGCACCAGCTGGTTCACCTCGGCCAGCATCACCTGTCGTGTTTGCGACGAGGCAGTATCGGTCGCCTGCGAGATGGCCAGTTCCTTGGCGCGCGTGATCAGGGAAGTGAGCTGGTCGACCGCATTCTCTTCGAGCGACAGCCGGCGGTTTCCCACCCCGATATTGCGCTTGTACTGTTCCAGCGCCCGCAGCGCCCCGGTGTTGGCCATAACCGTCGCGGCGCCGGTCGGATCTTCCGAGGCCCGTTCGAACGCCTTCCCCGTCGTCACCTTCCGCTGGGCCTCTTCCAACTTCTGCCGCGCGACGTCGAACTGCATCACGGCAAGCTGGGTGGCCATGTTGTTGGTAATCCGCATCGGCGCTCGGTTCCTCCGGGTGCGCGGACCGGCCCTGTTCGGTCGTGACCGCTGTGATGGCCGACATGGATTGCACGTTTCGTGCCGTCTGGGCCTGGCGACCCGCCCACGGGGCGGCGTCCCCCTCCAAATCCCCTCGGCCATCCTCCTCAGTATCGGCCCAATCGCCCCCGGCTCAAGCAATCGTAAGAATTCTCGGCGAAAGCGCTAAAGAATTTTCGGGGGGGTGTCGAAGACTGCGATAGGGGCGAAGTGTATCCGTCGCTCCACGGAGCAGGTCGGCGCAGGAGGTGCCGTACTTATGAACATCCAGGCACTGCTCGGGACCAGACCCGCGACAGGAACGTCGCGTCGTCCCGCGACAACTGAAAAGGCGAAAGACCGCGACAGCGCTGCCGGCTCGACCGGGGAACCACAGGACATCGTGGAGCTCTCGGTCGAGGGGAAGGAGCGCGCCGCGGCCGATGCGCAGGATGGTGGATAGCCATGCATACCTCGCGACGTGAACTCACCCATCCGTCCTGGCGCCGTGATCCGGAGCCGGACGGTGCGCCGCGTGAGTCGCTGATGAGCCAGATGGTGCGGGCCCAGCTCATCTTCGACCGACGCACCCCGCCCGCGGGCCTTCCCGCGTGGCGCGATGCCGAGGCGGAGGCGATGCCGGTGCGGCTGGATGCGCGCATCGGACGCGGGGCGGGGGAGTTCCTTGTGGGCGCCCCGATCGGCGACGAGGCGGCCCTGCCGCCCGTCCTGTCGCTCCCCGGCGAACCGAGCCGCTTTGCGGAAGAACTCGCCGAGCGCCTGCAACTCGCCAAGGACCGGGTCGAGGCTGAGCACGTGCATCTGACCCAAGTGGGAACCGTCGCCGACGCCTATCTGGGGCGTCCTAACCTGAGGCTCGTGAAGTGAGAGCACACCGCGCGCGTGAAGTGACCGCAGACGGCATGACCCGGGTGGCGGCAGTGGTTGCCAGCCTGGTGGAGTCGTCAACGGCCGCCAGCGCCGAGGGCTCCCTGACCGATCTCATTGCCAAGGCAGCACAGGAAGTCGAGCATCACGCCAGTGCCACGCGGATCCTGCGCACCCGGGGCCTGGCGCAGCGGGGAAGGGCCAGCGAATCGCTGCAGGCCGCCACCGGTGGAGCCGTGGCAGCCGGACCCCGCAAGCTGGACGTGGTTCGCTGACGCTAAGGGCTTGGCACAATTCAAGTTTCCGCACTGCCAGGCCGATACGTAGTTCTATGGAGGAAGCACATCATGAAGATCACTGGAACGCCGTCGCCTGAAGTTCTCGCCGCCACCACGAACAAAGTGCGTGAGACGGGGGCCCCAGAGGCTATCAGCTCGTCCAAGTCGGCCAAGCCGGAGACCCCGGCCGCGTCGGCGAAGCCGCGCGACAGCGTCGAGATCTCCGATGCGGGCCGCGCGCTCGCCGGCAGCGAAACCCTGTCGACCGAGCGGGTTGCTGAACTCCGCCAGCGGATTCTCTCTGGCGCGTACAACGCTACACAGGTTGTAGACACCGTCGCACGCCGCATTCTGCAGCGCGGCGACATCTAGTACCGGACACTGCTGTCGAGGCTCCACCGCCATGAAGTTCCTCGTCGTTGATGATTCGGCCACGATGCGGCGCATCGTGATTAACTCCCTGCAGCGCATCGGCATCAGCGACATCGTTGAAGCCGCCGATGGTGCCGATGCGCTCGCCAAGTTCGGTCCCCAGATCGGGTTCGTCATCACCGATTGGAACATGCCGAACATGGGCGGCGTCGACCTCGCCCGCGCCCTGCGCGCGCGAGACGACGGCAAGCAGATTCCTATCCTGATGGTCACCGCCCGCTCCGTGCGGGAGGACATCATCACCGCCATGGAATCCGGCGTCAACAACTACATCGTCAAGCCCTTCACCCCGCAGATCTTGAAGGAAAAGATCGATGCGCTGGTGGGGGCGGCCGCCGCGAGCTGACCATGACCAACCGCGTCCAGCAGGTTCTGTATGATTCCGAGGCGACCCTTCGCCTGCTCGATTCTGAGCTTGGGGAGCTGGGCGCCGTCCACCCGGCCACGCAGATGAACTCGGCGTTGGGAGCCCTTCCTCTCATCCTTGAGCAAGCCAACAAGGAAATCATTTCTATCCTTGAAGGGCTGCGCAAGAACAAGTCGCAGCTGCAGTCGGCCGCCGTCGAGCGCCTGCAACACACGCACTCCAAGCTCGAAGAAGTCAACTCGACCACCGAAGTCGCGGCCACGGGCATCCTCGATTCGCTCGACAAGGCCCAAAGCATTCTCGACACGCTCGACGCCGACGACCCGGACAAGACGGGCAAGCCGGCCGAGTTGCGCGATGCCATGCGCAACGAGCTCTTCGCCATCACCGAGGCGCTGCAGTTCCAGGACATCACCTCGCAGCAGATCCGCTATGCCGCCAACGTGCTGGTGGAACTCGAGGAAAAACTGATGTCGGTGCTGCATCTGATCGACGTGACGGGGCTCGACGAAGCGCGCGCGGCGCTCCACGGCACCAACAACGGCACCTACGATCCAAACGCCACGACCAAGGACCGCGAGGGACGCCAGCACGTGGCCGACGCGATCTTCGATAAGGACTCTCCGAGTCTCTAAGCTGCGCACACATGTTGCGCGCGGGACGCGGATGCCAGCCACCGGGGATACCCGGTGGCTTTGCATTTGGTGCGCTATCTTCTCCGCACCATGCCGATCCCCGTCAAGAAAGCCCTCGCCCACCTGCGAGCCGTCGATCCGGTGCTTGCCGACGTCATCGACCGCGTGGGCCCGCCGCGCCTCCGCACCGCCACCGACGGGACACACTTCGGCGCCGTGATGCGCGCCATCGTCTACCAGCAACTGAGCGGATCGGCCGCCGCCACCATCCACGGGCGGGTTCTGGCACTCTTCGGCGGGCGCGAACCCACCCCCCGGCAACTGCTCCGCATCGACGACGCGCGGTTGCGCGGTGCCGGGCTTAGCGGACAGAAAACACGGTACGTGAAAGACCTGGCGGCCCACGCCGTACGGCGCGACTTCCCGCTGGAACGGCTGCACGAGCTGGATGACGATACGGTCATCGACACGCTCACCCAAGTCAAAGGCGTCGGGCGTTGGACGGCGCAAATGTTCCTCATGTTCCGACTCGGCCGACCCGATGTGCTGGCCGACCTCGATCTTGGCATCCAGAAAGGCATCCAACGGGCCTACGGGCTCCGCCGCCTCCCCACACCACCGCAGGTGCTCCGGCGCGGCGCGCGCTGGGCACCGTATCGCTCCGTCGCGAGTTGGTACCTGTGGAGACTGCTGGATCTCCCCGACGACTGACGACTTTCGAGGGTTCGGCCTACGATGCGCATTGGAGTGACGGGAGCGAGCGGCCTGGTGGGTCAGCGCCTGGTCCCGGCTCTGCGAGCCGCCGGGCATACGGTCCTCAGCATCGGCCGCGGCGCCGGCGCCGACGTGCGATGGCACCCAGCGACCGGCGAGCTTGACCCCTCGGCCTGTGCCGGCATCGAGGCGTTCATCCACCTCGCCGGCGCCAACGTCGGTGAACGATGGACCCCATCGCACCGGCGGGAGATCCGCGACAGCCGCGTCCTCGGCACCGCACTGATCGCCCGAACCGCGGCCGCATTGACCCCGCTTCCCCGCGCCCTCATTTGCGCGTCGGCCGTCGGCATCTACGGCGATGCGGGGGACACCGAACTCGACGAGTCGTCGCCGCCGGGACGCGGCTTCCTGGCCGAGGTTGGCCGTGAATGGGAGGCGGCCGCCGAGCCGGCCCGGCAGGCGGGCGTCCGCACCGTGCATCTGCGGTTCGGCGTCGTGCTCGACCGGCGTGGCGGCGCCCTCGCCCGGATGCTCCCCGTCTTCCGTGCCGGCGGTGGCGGACGGTTGGGGAGCGGGCGGCAGTGGATGAGCTGGCTGTCGATGGACGATGCCGTCGGGATGATCGCCTTCGCGTTGCAGCGCGACGACCTCGCCGGCGCGATGAACGCCGTGGCGCCATCGCCGGCGACCAACGCGAGCTTCACCGACGCGCTCGCCCGCGCCTTGCACCGGCCGGCGCTCTTCCAAGTCCCGGCCTTTGCGCTCAACTTGATGTTCGGTGAGATGGCGCAGGGCACGCTGCTGGCCTCTCAGCGCGTAATCCCGCGCCGCCTGCTTGCCGCCGGCTATCAGTTCCGGCATCCGACTCTCGAAACGGCGCTGCGCGCCGCGGTGAACCCATGACGGCCGGCCCCGCCACCGACTTCCATAGTCACCTGATTCCGGGAGTCGATGACGGGGCCGCGGATTTGGACGAGTCACGCGCGGCGGTGGCGGCGATGGCGCGTGACGGCGTACACGCCGCGATTCTCACGCCACACTTCGACGGTTCGCTCACACAGGCGGCCCCGGTCGCCGCAGAACGACTGGCGCAGTTCGACGCCGGCTTTGCCGCACTCACGGCCGACGCAGCGGTGCAGGCGAGCGGCGTGCGTCTGATGCGCGGTGTGGAACTGATGCTCGACATCCCCGATCCGGACGTGCGCGACGAGCGTCTGCGGCTCAATGGCACGCGCTTTGTGCTCGTCGAATATCCCGGGCTGCAGTTTCCGCTGGCACACGCCGACTACGCGGTGCGCGCCTTGCGCGAGAAAGGATGGCAGCCGGTTGTCGCCCACCCGGAGCGCTATCGCAACGTCGATGACTCGCTCGAACAGCTGCTCGCGCTGCGCTACGCCGGGGCGTACTTCCAGGTGAATGCGGGGTCGTTGCTGGGCCAGCACGGTGAAACGGCCAAGCGGAGGGTTCAGGCCATTCTGGCGCGCGGCTGGGCGGAATACGCGTCGAGCGATTATCACGGACGCGGTCTCCCCGCCGTCGCGGCCGCGCGCGCAGCCCTCGAGGGCGCCGGGGCCGCGGAGCAGGCCGAGTTGCTGTTCAGCGAGAACCCGGCGCGCCTGGCGCGCGATGAGTCGCCACGCACCGTGGCCCCCGTGGGCGGCGTCTCGCGCACGCGACGCCCGTGGTGGGCGCGGCTGCTGCGTTCGCGCTGACCGCGCGCTCCTCGGTGGTAGTGGTGTCGTCCGCAAACGTGGTGCTATCTTCGGCAACGTGCGACAGACACACGCATTGACCCGGGACTCGGTATGATGTCGAAGGCGCTGCACGCGATCTGGAAGTGGTTCTTTGGCGCCGCGGCGGCCCTCGGCGGCGGCGGTCGACGTGGCCTGTCCGCCTATCTGCTCAACGCCTGTTCGCTCCCCGTGGCCTGGCTGCCCGCGCTCCCTGGATTCGGCACCCTGGTGCGGCGCGACGAACTGCTGAACATCCAGGACAACTTCTTCGAAGGGACGCTGCGCTTTCGCGAGATGGAAGAGGCGATGCGCGGTACCGCCGAGCCGTTCGTCCTCGACCTTGGCGTCAATGTCGGCGTGACGGTGCGGTGGTGGTTCCATCTGAATCCGCGCGCGCAGGTCGTGGCCGTGGATATGATGCGAGAGGCGCACGCCTTTGCGCAGCAGCGACTCGCGGCCGTGCGCGCCGACGCCGTGGCGCGGGTCCGCTGGGTGGAATGCGTGGTCTCCGATGAAGCGGGAACCACCGAGGTGGCGTTCGACGACCCGCTCTTCGGGATGAACCGCGCCGATGCGTCCGCCGCCGGCGGCTCCCGCCGACTACTGGCGTCGGCCACGGTGGATTCGCTGCTCGCGGACCAAATGCCCGATGAGGTCTTCCTCTGCAAGGTGGACATCGAAGGGGCAGGCGGCCGCGCCCTCGCCGGCGCCTCGCGCGTGCTCGCGCGCACGCGCTTTCTGGTGGTGGAGTACCACGACCCCGACGAAGTGGCGTCGATGACGCGGAGCGCGGTTGCCGCCGGGCTCGATCTGGTGCGCGCCAACCCGAAGATGCTCTTCTTCGAGCGACGTCCCGCGCGGTGACGGCAACGCACGCCGCGTTTCGCCGAGGGGCAGCCCTCGCGTTGGGCGCGGTCGCCGTGCTGTGCGTCGCGTGGACCGCGCGCCTTACGCACGTCACCGATCCGTGGGCCGATCGACTGATCTACGCCACGATGCGCTGGTATGTCGATCATCCGGGCGAGCCGCCGGGCGGACTGATGATGGTGCCTGGCGCCGACACCGTGTATCCGTCGGGGCTCGGCATTCAGGGGCGCGTGATGGGGCAGGTCGCGCGCGCCGCGACCCCGGCGGTGCAGCAGCTGCTGACGATGCTGTCGGAGAACGACAGTGCGTGGACCTCGCCGTCGCCCGAACCGCTCGCCGTGGTGATTCTGGCCCTCAAGGCCCTCGCGTTGCTGGCGATGGCGCTCACCCTGACGTGGTGGATGGCATTCGTCGCCGTGGAGTGGGGGTTCGGCACCGCCGCGCTGACGCTCGTGGTGCTGGCCAACGCCTTTCTCCTTGGCGGATGGGCCGGCAGCTTGTACTGGGTGGCGCCGCTTTCGGTGCTGCCCTTTGTCGCTGCGTGGCACGTGATGCGCGCGGTGGATGACGGGCGCCTGCGGTTTGGCGCGATGCTTGGCCTGGCCTTTCTCGCGCTCGTGCTCAAGGCCGCCACGGGGTACGAGCACGTGAGCGTTGTCGCCGCGTCCGTTGCTGTTCCCGTGGTCTACTACGGTGCCAGGCGGGGCGCCCCGTGGCGACGGACGGTCGCGCGCGTTGGCGCGCTCGCGTTGGCGGGCATTGGCGGCGTGCTGTGCGTGCTCGTGTTGCACATGCAGCGACTGGCTGCGGTGCGTGGGTCGTGGACGACGGCGGTCGGTGCCTTTGTGCGCCGGAGCCAGGAGCGTACGTTCGGCGGCGCTGCGGACCAGGTGCCGTTCGCCGAGAGCATCGTGAAGTACGCCACCTTTCCGATGTCCGCGGTGTCGCGACTGCATCTCGATCTCTGGATGGTCGTGCTCGCGGCCACCGTCGTCGGGGCCGTTCTCGTCTGGCGCGGGCGGCGCGCCGACGCCGTGGCGCGCCGTGCGTGGGCGGCGGGCATCACCGTGCTCTTCGCGCTGCTCAGCTCAGCGAGTTGGGTGCTGCTCGCGTGGGATCATATGCTCGAACACCACTACATCAACCCCGTGAGCTTCTATGCTCCGGCGTTGCTGACGCTGCTCGCGGTGCCTGGAATGCTTCGCGCGGCGGCCGAGAATTCGGCCGGCGCGCAAGGTGCGTCCACGTCGCAGGGAAGCGGCGCCTAGCGCCGCAGGCCGCGCAGCTGGAGCTCGAAGTCCAGCGAGTTCGTCGCCAGGATGACCGCGACGTCGAACGAGACGCGTCCGGCAATCACGAGATCGGCGAGGTGCTGGTCGAACGTCTGCGTGCCGAACTGCGCGCGTCCCTCGGCCAGCACACCACGCAGCTCGTGCAGGCGGCCCGGATCGCTGAGCACTTCGCGGACGCCCGGGTTCATCAGCAGGAGTTCGGCGGCGAGCACGCGGCCGTTGCCGTCGGCGCGCGGGAGCAGGCGCTGCGCAATGACGCAGCGCAGCGTTTCAGCGAGGTGCAGGCGCACCTGATCCTGTGCGTCGGCCGGGAAGTTGGCGAGCAGGGCCTTGATGGCGCTGGTGACGTCGCCCGCCTGCGTCTTGGCCAGCACCAGCCGGCCCTGCTCGACGGCGCGGAACGCCATTTCGATCATTTCGGGGCCTGACAGCTCGCCCACGACCACCACATCGGCGTCCTGATCGAGTGCTGCGCGCATACCGGCCTGATACGAATCCGTGTCGATACCCACTTCGCGCTGGGTCACCGAGCACTTCTGGCTCTTGTGCAGGAACTCGATCGACGGCTCCACCGAGACGATGTGGCGCCGCGACGGCGCATTCACGTTCAGGTGGTTGACGAGCGCGGCCATAGTGCTGGTCCGTCCCGAACCCGGGACACCGCTGATGAGCACCAGGCCGAAATCGGCCATCACCATGCGGCCCAGCGAGGCCGGGAGGCCCAGCGACTCAAAGGTGGGGAGCACGTCGGGACTGACGCGCATCACAACCATATATGAGGAACGCTGCTTCAGGATGCTGATGCGGAACCGCGCGATGCCCGGCGCGCTCCACGGTCCCGTGTAGTCGTGGACCTCGTCCAGCGTCGGGGCGTTGGGTGCGGTTGCGAGCATATGCATCGCGAGTTCGCGCGTATCGAGCGCTCCGAGCACCGGCGTGTCGAGCGGAACCAACTGGCCGTGGATGCGGGCGTAGACCACATCGCCGGCCCGAATGTGCACGTCACTGGCGCCGCGCTGAATCGCCTCGGTAAGGAACTGGCGTAGCCGCTCGACTTGCGCGGCGCTGCCGCCCGGCCTGAACCGGCGTTCGTCCCCCGAAAGTGGTGCGTCTTCAGTCTTCACGGTAGCAGACATGGTCACGGAAGAGGTCCGGGCAACTTGAGGGGGCGGTATCGAGCGAACAGAGACCACTCAAGGACGAATACCCAGGTGGAGAAGCCACAGGGTTCCGTCGCGAGGGTCGGGCAACTGTACGGTTATTGTATACTGGACGAAAGGTAAACAATTTGGTAACTTCCTGTCAAGCGACCGTTGGAGCAGCCTGTGGGGCCCCGTGATTGACGTAACTAATTGCGCTACGGGGCTTTCGGTGCTGTGACGAATACTATTAACAGTCTAATGCATGGACTGTTCCCGTTTGCGACCCCGCAGGCCCGCCGTTTCCACTGACCCTTGAGCGACGAAGCGATTCCGGTCATGTCCACCCAAGCACACCTCACCCGACTCGAGCTGCGCCACCGCGCACTCGATTTGCAGCGCCGGCGTTTTTGGCGCGAGGTGAGTTATGGGGCGATCATCGTCGCCGCCGATGTGCTCACGATGGCGGCCATCTTCACCTTCTTCGCCATGCTCCCGTTCGAGCAGGCGGAGCAACTACTAGGTCAGGACGGGCGCTCGTTCCTGACGGGCCTCATTCCAATTTCGCCGCCGGCGCTCACGCGCCGTCTCACCTCGCTGGTCTTTTGCCTCGTCGCCACCGGCTGCTACAGCTATACCGAACGGCAGGCGATTCCGTGGCGCATCTTCATTGCCTTGCTTCTTGGTCTGGCTCTGCCGCGCTGGACCGAAGTGTGGGGGC
>JARIEY010000096.1 GCA_031127085.1 Gemmatimonadota bacterium
ACGGCCGATTGCTCTTTGTGGCGTCCAACGGACGCGAGCCTACGGGGTTGTACGAGTTGGCGCCCGGCGCCGCCGCCCCGCGGCGCGTCGCGCGCCGCAATACGCTCGATGCCCACGTGCCGCTCGCCGATGGAGGCGTGCGCTTTGCGCAGGGGGAGTGGCGCGATCCGTGGCGGCTGCGTTCTGACCTGTGGATGCGTGACGCGGCGGGGCGAGAGCGCCCGCTCACCCATGGCGCGCGGCTTTTCGCTCCCGATGCGCGCGCGAGTGACGGCGCCATCGTGGCGGTGCAGAACGTGGCCGGCACGACGCGACTGGTTCGTGTCAGTTCCGCTGGCGTTGTCGAACCCATCACGAGCGCGGCACTCGACACCAACTGGAGCGCGCCGCGCTGGTCGCACGATGGTGCGCGCATCGCCGCCACGCGCTGGGTGCGGGGCGGGGTGATGAGCATCGTCGTGTTCGACTCGCTCGGCCGTGCGCCGCGCACCGTCGCCGCGGCGCGCGCGTCGGTCGACCACCCCGCGTGGAGTCTCGACGACCGCACGCTGCTGTTCAGCGTGAACGCCACGGGCACCGCGGTCGTCTGGTCGGTCGACGTCGCGAGCGGTGCACTGCGTCGCGTGGCAGGTGGGAGCACTTCATTGGATGAGCCGCTCGCGCTGGCCCGCGGTTTTGTGGCCATCGAAACGCGCGCGGCGGGTGAGCGGTTGGTGCGCGGTGCGTGGCCGGCGGCGCTCGACGCGGCGCCCGGTGGGGCAGGCGCGAGGTTGGAGACGGAACTGCCAGGCATCGCCGATGCGCATCCCTCCGCGCCGGCCGCGCCGGTGCAGGGGCCTGTGCAGCCGTATCGGCCGTGGCGGCAACTCGTCCCCCGATACTGGCTGCCCATGCTCGAGGCGACCGACGAGAACCGCACCCGATATGGCGCGCTGATCGCGGGGAGCGACGTGGTGGGGCGGCACGCGTACGCCGCCGCGCTGATGCGCGAGCCGCGGCGCGGCGAGCAGACCGGTGACTTGTCGTATCGCTACGCAGGATTCGGCCTGCCGCTCGTGAACGTGACGGCGCGGCAGAGCTGGGACCACTCTGATCTGGTCGACTCCACGCGCGCGACCGTCGGCGTGCTCGGGCGCCGCCGCCGTTTTGCCGGCGCGTCGCTCACCGTGGTACGGCAGCGCGTGCGGCAGGTGGCGTCGTTCAGCGCGGGGGGCGAGCTCGAGCTACGTGACTTCGTCACAGATCCCGCGCCGCTTCGTGATCGGCTCGGGAGCCCGCTCTATCGGCAGACGCTGCGCTATCCGTCGTTCTCCGCCACGGCGGCGTGGGCCAACACCAAGTCGCCCATTCTCGCCTTCGGCCCCGAGGACGGCGTGAGCGTCGCGGCTGGTGCGCGGTGGCGGTGGCGCAGCGACGATGCCGCCGCGACGCGCAGCGAGATGTATGTCGGAGCGGTCGCGCTGTACAAGTCGCTCGGGATCTTCCCCGGCGCGGCGCACCACGTGCTCGCCGTGCGCGGTGCCGCGGCGGTCACCGATGATCGCACCAATACCGAACTCGAAGCGGGTGGCGTGAGCGGCGCGTCAGCCGAGCTTGCCCCGGGGCTTCTGGTTGGCGACGTGCGTCGCAACTTCTTCGTGCGGGGCTTCGCGCCCGGGGCGCAATTAGGCACGCGGGCGACGGGTGGCTCAGCCGAGTGGCGCGCGCCGCTGGCGATGCCCGGGTGGGGTAGGGGGGTTGTTCCGTTCTTTGCGCAGCGCGTGAGCGCCACGCTCTTTGCCGATGCAGCGAGCGCGTGGTGTCCCGCCGGAGCGCGCAAGAACACCGTCGCGTGTCCCGCGGGGGAGACCACCCGCGCCTGGCTGGCGTCGGTCGGCGGCGAACTTTCGCTCGATGCCGCGGTGCTCAACTACGACACGCCGTACCGGTTGCGCTTTGGCTACGCGCGCCCGGTGCAGGGGCGCGAGTTCAGTGGTTCTCCGAATGGCAGCACGTACTTCAGTTTGGGGCTCAGCTTCTAGTTGTGTGTGAGGGCTTACTGATACCACAAAGGAACAAAGGGCACGAAGGGCCGCGAAGGACGACTGGGGGGAACGGCCGCGCGGCGCTGAGTAGTTCCCCAAAGGTTTCTCTTCGTGCTCCTTCGTGCCCTTAGAAACTTCGTGGTATCAGTTCAACCACTGATACCACAAAGGAACAAAGGGCACGAAGGGTCACGAAGGACGACTGGGGGGAACGGCCGCGCGGCGCTGAGTAGTTCCCCAAAGGTTTCTCTTCGTGCTCCTTCGTGCGCTTAGAAACTTCGTGGTATCAGTTCAACCACTGATACCACAAAGGAACAAAGGGCACGAAGGGCCGCGAAGGACGACTGGGGGGAACGGCCGCGCGGCGCTGGGTCGTTCCCCCAAGATTTTCTTTGTGTTCCTTCGCGCTCTTATAAACTTTGTGGTATCAGTAAAATCCCAATCCCGCCCCAGATGCCCTACATCCATCCCTCCGCCGTCGTCATTGGCGACGTCACGCTCGGCCGTGATGCCTCAGTCTGGCCGACAGCCGTGCTGCGCGGCGACAGCGACCGCATCGTCATTGGCGCGGAGAGCAACGTGCAGGACGGCGCCGTGGTGCACGTCGACCCCGGCGTGCCGGTGCGTGTGGGCGACCGCGTGACCATCGGCCACCGGGCGGTCATCCACGGATGCACCATCGAGGACGACTGCCTCGTGGGGATCGGCGCGATCATCCTGAATGGCGCGGTCATCGGCACCGGGTCGGTCATCGGAGCCGGCGCCGTGGTCCCCGAAGGAATGATCGTCCCGCCCGGTTCGCTCGTGCTCGGACTGCCCGCCAAGGTCGTGCGCCCGGTGAACGACGAACTGCGCGAGCGCATCGCCCACGGGGCGCGCACGTATGTTGCGCGCGCCGCCGCCGCGAGCGCCGCCGCGAGCGCCGCCGCGAGCGCCGCCGCGACCGCCGCCGCGACCGCTGCCGCCGCGACCCCCTAACGAGCGCGCGCGCCGAGGCGTCCAAGAAGTATGCGAGCCGCACTCGTCCTCGCTGCACTCGTCCTCGCCGCGCTTGGCCTCACGGCCTGCGCGTCGAGCGAACCAACCAGCGCCACCGCGCCCGCGCCGATTGCGCGTCAGCGGCTCGACGTCGTGTACGCCTCGGTGTCGCCGGCGCAACGACTGGACCTGTATCTGCCGGCGCAGGGTGAAGGGCCATTTCCGTTGGTCGTCTGGATCCACGGTGGCGCGTTCATTGGTGGCGACAAGGCGCTCGCCGCAACCTCCTCGGCGCGCCGCCTCGTTGACCGCGGCTTCGCGGTGGCGTCGCTCAACTACCGACTGAGCGGCGAGGCGATCTTCCCGGCCGCGGTGCTCGACCTCAAGGCGGCGGTTCGCCACCTGCGCGCCAATGCTGCGTTGTATCGCATCGCGCCCGACAAGATCGGCGCGTGGGGAAGTTCGGCGGGCGGCGGGCTCTCCGCCTTCCTTGGCGTCACTGGCGGCGTCGCCGAGTTCGAGGATGCCACGCTCGGCAACGCGGGGCAGTCGTCGCGTGTGCAGGCGGTGGTGGACTGGTACGGCCCTGCCGACGCGCTCCAGATGGAACCCGACGCGGTGGCCCAGGGGTGCCCCAAGTACGGCGGCATCGGTCACGATGATGCGCGCTCGCCCGAGGGGCTCTGGCTCGGCGGCAAGCCGTCGTCCATCCCCGCGGTGGCCATGAAGGCGAGTCCGGTGACCTGGGTGAGCGCCGACGATCCGCCGTTCATCATCCAGCACGGCGGGCAGGACTGCACCGTGCCCACCAACCAGGGACGTCGTATGCGCGATGCACTGCTCCCCGTGCTCGGTGCGTCGCGTGTGACGTGGGCCGAGTTTCCGACCGACGGGCACGGCGGTCCCAGTTTTGGCGCCGCGGCAAACCTCGACGCGATCGCCGCCTTCTTCACGCGGTGGCTACGGTAGCCGTTCGTTCGGCACGACGCGTTCGTACACCGCGAAGTGCCATCCCGAGTGAAAGCGCTCGCCGCGCAGCACGTGCCCGTGCCGCTCATAAAAACGGCGCAGCGGAATGTTTGCCTGCAGCACATCGCACCGCACCGCCATCGCGCCGTCGCGACGGCACTCCTCGTCAATCTGCGCCAGGCACCACGCGCCGATCCCCAGCCCCTGCTGCGCCGGGGCCACGGCGAGGCGATTCAGGTAGCGTGCGCGCGCGTCGACGTCGTGCCAGGTGATTGCGGAGTACGGATGCGTGGGGAGCGGGCGCATCGTGAAGGTGGCCACCAGTACGCGCTCGTTCCACACCACACGCACGATGCCGTCGTCGATGTTCTCGGCGACGCGCTCTCGCGGGTAAGCCGGGAGCCAGTTGGGAAAGCCGCGCGTCGCGAGCCGTTCGCCAGCTGCGGCGAGCAGCGCGTGCACGGCATCGAGGTCATCACCAGTCGCCACGCGCAGGCTGAGTGCGTTCTGCATCCCTGTAATCTGCGGCCGTTGGGCCCGCGCGATAGGACGCGCAGTCTCTTGACGCGCGGTCGCGTGTCGCTAACACCACCCGTGCTTGCAGGCAAGATCTGGCGTCGTGTGAACGGTACGGGTACTATGATCCCCCGCCTCTAAAGCGCGCGTGTTTCGGGTTTTTACGTGCGCTGGATCACTGTCTGTATCCAATGCGAGTGTAACGAGTTAGGACAGCTGGCGGAGCTACTGTCTTCGGTGTCTTGCAGGTGTCGTTTGAATTGTGTGGTGGTGTCGCTGTGGGAAAGCGCACTTGTCCACATGGTGGTTTTAGGAAAGTGACGCCTGTTTTGCAACACGATATTCCATAAGGGGTTATCGCGTTCTTGCGCGGAATCACGAACCGCGTAGCTTGACGCCCCTGCCCTTGATTCGGGTTGCGCCCCGCTTGGTGGGTTCCGCGCCCGTGCACCACTCAGGACTGCTTTCATACTGCGGAGAAGTCGAATGCCCCTGCCCGTGAATCCTCCCGCCTCCCCGGATACGCTGTCGGCGAACGCGCGCACCGTTCTCGAGAAGCGTTACCTCGTCAAGGACAAGTCGGGGAAGCCGGTGGAGACACCGGAGGACATGTTTTGGCGTGTCGCCACCGTCGTGGCCGAAGCGGATCGCCGCTACGGCGCGTCGGAGCAGGAGGTGTACGACACTGCGGTGCAGTTCTATGAATTGATGACGCAGCGCCGGTTCGAGCCGAACTCGCCGACGCTGATGAACGCCGGCCGCCCGCTGGGGCAGCTGTCGGCCTGCTTCGTCCTCCCGGTCGGCGACGCGCTGAGCAACGGCCAGGACGGCATTTACGACACGCTGCGCTCGATGGCGCTCATCCATCAGAGCGGCGGTGGCACGGGCTTCTCGTTCTCGCGCCTGCGGCCGAGCGGCTCGATGGTGCGCAGCACCACGGGTGTCGCCAGCGGCCCGGTGTCGTTCATGAAGCTCTATGACTCGTCCACCGAGGCGGTGAAGCAGGGCGGCACGCGCCGCGGCGCCAACATGGGCATTCTGCGCGTCGATCATCCGGACGTGCTCGACTTCATTGCGTGCAAGGAAGACCTCACCCAGATCGTGAACTTCAACATCTCCGTGGGCATCACGCGCAAGTTCATGGATGCGCTGAAGGCCGATGGCGAGTACGATCTCATCAACCCGGCCAACCAGCAGGTGGTGGGGACGCTCAAGGCCAAGGACGTCTGGGACAAGATGATCCTGGGCGCGTGGCGCACGGGTGAGCCCGGCGTCTTCTTCATTGACGAAGCCAACAAGTACAACCCGGTGCCGCAGCTGGGCACGTACGAAGCCACCAACCCGTGCGGCGAGCAGCCGCTGCTCCCGTACGACGTCTGCAACCTGGGCTCGGTGAACATCGGGCACTACGTGCAGCAGGGGCAGATGAACTGGGAGGCGCTGCGCGCCGACATCCGTCTGTCGACGCACTTCCTCGACAACATCATCGACGTCAACAAGTACCCGCTCCCCGAGATCGACGCGCTCAGCAAGAAGATCCGCCGCATCGGCCTGGGCGTGATGGGCTTTGCCGACGCGCTCATCAAGCTTGGCATCCGCTACGACTCGGTGGACGGCGTGGAGTTTGGCCGTCGCGTGATGGAGTTCCTGGATGTCGAGGGCAAGGTGCAGAGCGAGCTGATGGCCAAGCAGCGCGGTGCCTTCCCGGAGTGGGCGCAGTCCATCTGGGGCCCGGACGAGAGCTGCGCGCGCGACGAGCACGGCCAGCGCATTCGGCCCATGCAGCTGCTGCGCAACTGCAACGTCACGACGGTTGCTCCCACGGGGACGATCTCCATCATCGCCGGCTGCTCGTCGGGGCTCGAGCCGTTGTTCGCCGTGGCCTTCATGCGCAATCAGGCCGGCGTGATGATGCCCGATGTCAACGAAGACTTCGTGGCGATGGCCAAGGCTGGCGGCTGGTACAGCGACGAGCTGATGGAGCGCATTGCCAAGACGGGGACGATCAACCATCCGGAAGTGCCGGCCAAGGTGAAGGAGTGCTTCCGCACGGCCAACGAGATCCCGGCCGAGTGGCACATCCGTATGCAGGCGGCCTTCCAGAAGCACTGCGACTCGGCCATCAGCAAGACGACGAACTTCGCGCACACCGCGACCATCGAAGACGTGCGCACCATCTACGAACTGGCGTACGAGCTCAACTGCAAGGGCGTCACGGTCTATCGTGACGGCTCGCGCGATGGGCAGGTGCTCAGCACGGGTGCCACGGCTGACGCGGCTGCCAAGCGCAAGGGTGAAGGGGCCGACGCCAGCGAGATGACGGACCTCAAGGAGCACATCTCCGAAGTGGAGATGGAGAACGAGCGTCTCAAGAAGATGCTGTTCGACGCCGAGGCCGAGAATCTGAACCGTCGCCAGAAGCGCAGCCGTCCCGACAAGCTGCGCGGCACGACGATCCGCAAGGAGACGCCGCTGGGCGTGATGTTCGTGAACGTCACGGAAGACGAGAAGGGTCAGCCGTTCGAAGTCTTCATCAACCTGGGCAAGGCGGGCGGCAGCGCGATGGCCGACGCCGAAGCGCTGGGGCGTATGCTCTCGCTGGCTCTCCGCTCGGGGATCCCGATGATGGAGATCCACAAGCAGCTGCGCGGCATCTCGTCCGATCGCGCGGTGGGCTTGGGCCCCAACAAGGTGCTGTCGATGCCCGACGCCGTGGGCCAGGCGCTCTACGAGTGGTGGCAGGACAAGCAGGGCGTGCAGCAGGACCTGCTCGTCACGCCGGTGGCCACCTCCGCGGCCCCCGCGCCGCAGCTGTCGATCCCCGTGTTGGTGTCGGCGAGCGGCACGCACCAGCAGATGGAGCGCAACTCACGCGACACGGGCGAGTTCATTGGCTCCTGCCCGGACTGCGGCTCGCAGCTGGAGTACGCCGAGGGGTGCGTGAAGTGCCACGTGTGCGGGTTCTCGGAGTGCGGGTAGGGGTGGGGATCGGCGCGGCTGACCTTCGATCAGCCACGATCGCATCAGACCAGAGTCAAAAAGCGGATATCACCCTCGGTGATATCCGCTTTCGCTTGCGCGCGGTTGCCTCCCTTCGCAGCCGGGACTATGATGAAAATACTTATGAATATCGACTCGAGCGGCACCTCGGGTGCGGGGCAGACCCCGGCCGTCGGCAGTGACCTTTTGCCGGCTGGCACCTTTCCGCGGCACCTGATCGACGCCATTCCCTCGATGGTATTCGTCCTCGACGAAGGCGCGCACATTCTCGAAGCCAACCGCGCCGCGGTGGAACTGCTGGGCGACCGGGACTCGCTGGTCCTGCGCCGCCTGTGCGGGGAAGTGCTGTTCTGCGTGCACGCCCACGAGACACACGAAGGGTGCGGCACCACCACCACCTGCGCCACCTGCCAGGTGCGGCAGGGCGCCGCCGCGGTGATCGCCGGCGAGACGCTGCACCGCAAGCTGCATCGTATGCGGCTCGCGATCGCGGGGCACGAACGCGACTTCGCCTTTCTGGTGACCGCGTCCCCCTTTGACCACGGTGACCGGCGCCTCGCCATGCTCGTGCTTGAAGACGTGACGGAACTCACGGCGCTGCGCGAAATCGTGCCGATCTGCGCGCACTGCAAAAAGGTCCGAAACGATCAGAAATACTGGGAGAGCGTCGAGGCCTATCTCGCGCCGCGCCTGGGTCTGGTGTTCTCGCACAGCGTCTGCCCTGACTGCATGGCGACCTACTATCCGGACGTGCGGGAGCAGCCGTAGCGGCGACGCACGAACGGGCCGGCGCGCCCCCTCGCGCCGCCGGCTGCGCCCCCTATCCCTCCGCCTGAGCGCCCTGCATCTTTCGCACGCCCCCCAGCCGTGCGCGAGGCCGCGCACGAGGCCTATAACCGTCGCCCGTTCCGACGCCGGACGTGGACGTGTTGTGCGCGTTCCCATGGTGGAGTGTCGACTGGGATGCCGACGAACGGTGGGCAGGCGGAACAGGACCCGGTGCCGCCGCGCGTCGAGGAGCGGCCTGCCGACGCCGTGGCCGCAACGTCCAGGCACCGCGCCATCCTCCAGACCGCGATGGACGGCTTCTGGATCGCCGACGACGAAGGGCGCCTTGTCGAGGTGAACGACGCCTACTGCCGCATGAGCGGGTACTCGGCCGCCGAACTGCTGCAGATGCGAATCCACGAGCTGGAGGCGATCGAGTCGTCCGCCGACACGTGTGAACACATCGCGCGGATCCGCGTGCTCGGCGAAGACCGCTTCGAAAGCCGCCACCGGCGCAAGGACGGCTCCCAGTTCGACGTGGAGGTAAACGTCCAGTTCCAGCCGGACGAGGGCGGCCAGTTCGTCTGCTTCCTGCGCGACGTTACCACGCGCCGCCGGCTGGCGGCCGATGCCCGATTGGCGCGGACCAGCGTGGACTTCGCCGCCGACGCGCTGTTCTGGATCACGGCCGACGCGCGCATCGTGGACTGCAACCTCGCAGCCAGTCGTATGCTGGGGTACTCGCGCGACGAGTTGGTGCAGCTCACGGTCCCCGACGTCGATGCGCACTACGACGCAGCGCGGTGGCCCGAGCACTTCGCCGCGCTGCGCGCCCACGGAGCTCTGACCTTCGAGAGCGAGCAGATCGCCAAGGACGGCCGGCGCATTCCGGTGGAGATCGTCGCCAACTACCTGCTGGTTGACGGCGAGGAGCGTAACTGCGCCTTCGTGCGCGATATCACCGAACGGCGGCGGCAGGCGGCCGCGACGCGCGACGGGACGTTGCGGCTGGATCTGGCCCTCGATGCGGCGGGGGCGGGCATGTGGGACTGGGACGTCGTCCAGGGGACGCTCCGATGGTCTCCCGGCATTTATGCGCTGTTCGGTCTCAATCCAAATACCGACACGGCATCGTTTGAGTCGTGGCGCCGCACTGTGCACCCCGACGATCTGGAGGCCGCCGAGCGACGCATTGGCGATGCGCTGGCCACCCGCACCAGCCTGCACAGCGACTATCGCATTGTCTTGCCCGACGGGACCGTCCGCTGGATCAGCGCGCCGGGACGCGGGATCTATGGCGAGGACGGCGCGCCGCAGCGGATGATCGGCATCTGCATCGACATCACGGAACGCAAGGCGTCGGAAGCGGCGCTGCTGGAGAGCGAACAGACGCTCCGCACCATCTTCTCCACGATGTCCGAGGGCGTGGCGCTCAATGAGATCGTGTTCGACGCCACGGGGGAGATGTGTGATTACCGTGTGCTCACCGTGAACGAGGCATTCTACGGGCTCGGGGAGCACGAGCGCGGCAACGTGATCGGTCGGTTGGCCACCGATGTGTACGGGATGCCCGAGTCGATGATTCGCGGCTTTTGGCACGAACACCAGGCGCGTCAGACGGTGCAGCACACCGAGTTCCCGGCGCCCAAGGATCCGTCGCGGTGGTACCACGTGGCCACGTCGCCGTTCCTGAACGGCCGATTTGTGACGACGTTCACCGAAATCACCGAGCGGCGTCGCGCCGAGGAGAAGCGGCGCGCCGACGAGGCGCGCTTTCGCAGTTGGTTCGAGCTTCCGATCGTCGGCATCTGCCTGACGTCGCCCACCAAGGGGTGGATCGAAGTCAACGACCACCTCTGCCATTTGCTGGGCTACTCGCGTGACGAACTTGCCGCGCGCACTTGGTCGGACCTCACGCACCCAGAGGATCTGGCGAAGGACGCCGATCAGTTCGACCGCGTCATGCGCGGGGAGAGCGAAGGCTATTCCATCGAGAAGCGGTTCGTGCGGAAGTCGGGGGAAGTGCTGGACGCCGATTTGTCGGTGCGTTGCGTGCGGAAGCCTGGTGGTGAGGTGGACTACTTTGTGGCGCTCATTCAGGACATCTCGGCGCGCAAGCGCGTGGAGGCGGAGAAGGCCGAGCTCGAGACGCAGTTGCAGCACGCGCAGAAACTGGAATCGGTGGGGCGGCTCGCCGGTGGCGTAGCGCACGACTTCAACAACATGTTGGGGGTGATCCTCGGCAATGTGGAACTCGCGCTGCAGCAGACCGATCCCGCGCACGCGACGCACGCCGATCTGCTGGAGATCCGGCATGCCGCGCAGCGCTCAGCCGCGCTGACCCGACAGCTCCTGGCCTATGCGAGAAAGCAGACCGTCGCGCCGGAAGTGCTGGACCTCAACGAAGCCACCACGCACCTGACGGGGATGCTCCGTCGGTTGATCGGCGAAGACATTCGCCTGCACCTTGCACAAGAGCCCAGTGTCTGGCCGGTGTCGATGGACCCGGCGCAGCTGGCAAGCGTGCTGACCAATCTGTGCGTGAACGCGCGTCAGGCGATTGCCGGCGTGGGCACTATTGTCATCAGCACCGCGAACTGCGTGGTGGACGACCGGATGACGATGGCGCATGCTGATGCCCTGCCTGGCGACTACGTGCGGCTCAGCGTGCGTGACTCGGGGAGCGGCATGGATGCCGCGACGCTTGCGCACATTTTCGAGCCGTTCTTCACCACGAAGGAGGTTGGCGAAGGCACCGGTCTCGGGTTGGCCTCGGTGTATGGCGCGGTCCGGCAGAACGGCGGCTTTGTGACGGTGGCGAGCGCGGTGGGCGAAGGGTCGGTGTTCGACGTCTATCTGCCGCGGCATCGTGGCGCCGCCCCAGCGGCGGGGAACAACGCGGCGCCCGTGCACGACCACCGTGGCGACGAGACGATTCTGGTCGTGGAAGATGAACCCGGCATCCTGCTCCTCGCGGCACGCATTTTGCGCTCTCGGGGGTACACGGTGATTGCCGCCGCGGGGGCGGCCGAGGCGGCGCAACGTGCCGCCGACCACCCGGGGCCGATTCACCTGTTGCTCGTCGATGTCGTGATGCCGGAGATGAGCGGTCGCGATTTGGTGCTGCGCTTCGAGCAGCTGCGTCCCGAGGCGCGGTCCCTTTACATGTCGGGGCATACCGCCGACGTCATCGCGCGGCGCGGGATGCTTGAATCGGGGGTCTCGTTCTTGGCGAAGCCGTTTACCTCCGACGCGCTGCTTGCCAAAGTGCGCGAGGTGCTGGACCGTGAGTAGATGTGCGGGCGCCCGCGTGGCGGGGCCGGTGGGCAGCGAGCGCTTTTGGAGACCGTCACGGCTATCGATGCGCGCCGGGGTGCTGGCGGCATCGCTCGCGATGGGCTGCACGGCGGCACCCGAGCGTCCGTTGCGTGTGGCGGTCTTCCCGTGGCCGGGATACGAGACGCTGCATCTGGCGCAGAGCCTGGGCGTGCTGGCCCCCGAGCGCGTACGGCTCGTGCACTTGGTGAACG
>JARIEY010000097.1 GCA_031127085.1 Gemmatimonadota bacterium
CGCGATCACGGCTCGCGCAGTTCGGGTGGGGTGTTTTCGGGCTGGCGCTTCCAACGACGATGGGCCCACAGGTATTGCCCAGGATAGCGCCGCACCCATTTCTCGATGACGGCCGTGAAACGCACCGTCGTGGCCTCGACATCGGACTCGAGGTCGCCGGTGCTGGTCACCTCGACCTCTTCGATGTGCAGCACGAACTTGCCGCTGGGCTGCCGCGCCGCGAGCACGTACAGCATTGGCGCATTGAAGCGCAGCGAAAAAACGGACGCGCCGCGCGGCGTGCGCGCCGGCCGGCCAAAGAAGGGAACGTGCGTCGCCGCCCCGAGCCCGGCTTGATCCGAGAGAAGCCCGAGCGCATAGCCGTCGCGCAGCATGCGCGGCAGTTTGCGCACGGCCTCATCGTCGTACACGACTTCGATGCCGAGGCGTCGCCGCGTGCGATTCACGAAGGCATCGCTGAGCGGGTTGATCTGGCGCTTGGCGACCGCAGCCACCGGAATGCCGACGTGCACGAGAAAGGCGCCGAGCAGCTCCCAGTTTCCGAGATGCGCGGCAACGAGCACAATCCCCTTGCCGCGCGCACGGGCGCGCTCGACAGCGTCCCAGCCATCCACGCGCTCCAGCAGATCCCCCACCGAGTCGCGGCCGAGTCGCGACATGAGCATCGTTTCCATCCCCACGCGGCCGAGGTGCTCATACGTCTGGCGCGCCAGGTCAGCCCGCTCTGCCTCGCTTCGCTCGGGGAAGCACGCCGCGAGATGGCGCGTGACGACTCCGCGCCGGATGCCGAGCGGCCAGTATCCCAGCCGGGCAATGCGCGCGCCGATCGCGCCCGCGCGATGTATGCCCAGCGGCCCAAGCACGGCCGCGACGATGCGCAGCAGCGCGTACTCCATCCAGTGTTTCCACGTCGGCTTCACGCCCGGCGTCTCCCTGCGTGCTTCACGCATTCGGCCGCGAAGTCGAGCGTATCTCGCACGACGCGGTCCCAGTTGAATCGCAGCAGCGCGGCTTCACGTGCCCCGGCGCCGAGCCGTCGACGCAGCGGTTCGTCCGCCATCAGCAACCGGATGGCCTCAGCCACGGAGTCTTCGGCCTCGGGCGGCACCACCAGCCCCGTTTGCTGATCGAGGACTGCCGACCGCACGCCGCCCGAGTCGCCGGCCACCGCAGGGACGCCGCTGGCGGCGGCTTCGACGAATGAAATGCCGAACCCTTCGACATTGATGGGCGGCACGAGCCGCGAAAGCCCCACATAGAGCGCCGCGCCGGCGTACACCGCCGGCAGTTCGTCGTCGCGCATTGGGCCGGCGAACACCACGCGTTCGCTGACGCCGAGCGACTGCGCCAGGTCGCGCAGCCGCCCTTCGTCGGGCCCCTCGCCGACCATCACGTAGCGAAGCTCCGGGAACTGCGGCGCCAGTCGCGCGAGGGCGCGCATCGTGACGTCCTGCCCCTTGTGCGGCACGAGGCGCGCGACCGTCAGCAGATACGGCGCCACGCCGAGGCCGAGCTTGGCGCGAATCTGCCCGGTCGCGTGCCCAGGGCCGAACTGCGTGGGATCGGTCCCCAGCGGAAAATCGGCGATTGGCGGCAGCTTGGCGACCTTCAGGGCGTGCATCACCTCGCGCGCCAGTTCTCCGGTCCACGCCGAGTTGGCGACGATGCCGGAGGCCGCGCCGAAAATCTCACGCGCCGTCACACGCTTGAGCCCCCGCGATGCCTTTTGCCGCTCGCGCAGCAGGTCGCCGCCATTGACGTACAGCAAGTACGGTACGCCCGTTTGGCGCCGCGCCCACCACGCCGCGTACCCGCACGGACGAATGTTGCCGCAGTGCACCATGTCAAAGGGCGCGGCCTCGCGCCGCAGCCACCGCGCCCAGCGCACCTGATTGGCGAGCCGCCCGGCCTGCCGGAACGTGAACGGCTGCCGGTGCACGGGCACCGGTTCGGCCGCATCATCGACAGAGGGATCGTCCGCTTTCACCGTGGAGACGAGCGTATCAGGCGGGAAGCGCCGACAGAGTTCCACGTGCCGGCGCGCCATGCCACCGAGATCCGGCGTGTAGTCCTGCGTGATGAACAGATGACGCATCAGGCGCTCCAGCGCGTACGATCGCGCGCGGCCTCGGTGACCTGCAGCCAGCCCTCGACACCAGCCTCCAGCGGGAACCGTGCCGCGGCGTGCGTCGCGCCCCGTCGCAGGGCCTCGAGCGCGTCGCCTCGGGCCAGCGTGGCCGCCACGACCGACGCCCACTCCGACTCGTCGCCGCGGTGCCGCAGCACACCCGAGATCCCATCTTCGAGTATACGCGCCGTCAGCGGAGACCGCTCGGCGATGACCGGAACGCCATGCGCGAGCGCATCGAGCATGGCGTACACGGCGTCATCGGCCGAAGCGATGACCCAGGCGAGCGCTGCCTCGGCAAGCACGTCGCCGCGCTCACCGGTGGCGGGGCGCCAATCGATGCGCGATGAGACGCCGAGCGCGGCCGCCTCGAGGCGCGTTGCGTCCAGATCGTCGGCCGGAGCGAAGACCGTCGCGCGCAGGTCGGGCAGTCGCGGCGCGAGCAGCGCCAGAGCGCGCAGGGCCACAAACGCGTCGCGCGCCCGTCCTGCGCCGGCAAAGACCGCGAGGCGGCGCACGCGCGCCCCCTGAATGGCGCCGATCGCCGCCGCGGTGGACGCGAGCGGAGTCACGCCCGGCGGCGCGATGTGCGCGGCGAGCGCCCCGCGCGGCGGCGCCATCCCCCGCAGGTCGTCGGCGTCGGTGAAGACGAAGCCCGTCGCCGCCAACCGCATGGCCAGTCGCCCGTCGCGCCCGATGGTGAGGCGCTCGCCGGGCGGCGTGCGGCGCACGACCGCGCCGCGTCCCGCGAACCGAATCGCCGCGGCAGCGGCGAGGTGCTCGGCGTCGTCGTGCACGAACAGCACCTCGCTGAGGCGGCGCGCGACGACGGCCCGCAGGCGCCAACCGGCGCGCAGCCAGCCGCCCGCCGTGTGCACGCCGACCACATCGTGCCCTGCCCCGAGCAGCATCCGCTCCGTCTCGCTCCCCGACGGCGCCACCAGACAGGTCTCGTATCCACGCGCGGCAAGGAGCGTGGCCGCGTCGGCGAAGGCGCGCGCCGTCCCCGACCAGGCCGCGCCGTGGACTACGAAACAGGCGCGCATCGCCTAGCCGCTGGACGGCGCGTCGTTGAACTGCAGGGCGTGCAACCGCGCGTACGCGCCGCCGAGCGCCAGCAGTTCGGCATGCGTGCCGCGTTCCACGATGCGACCGCGATCGAGCACCAAGATCTGCGACGCGTGCTGCACGGTCGACAGACGGTGGGCAATGACGAACACGGTGCGGCCGGCGAGCAGGCGATCGATCGCCTCCTGCACCAGCCGCTCACTCTCGGTGTCGAGCGCCGAGGTCGCCTCGTCGAGAATGAGCACCGGCGGGTCGACGAGCAGCGCGCGCGCGATGGCAATGCGCTGACGCTGGCCGCCCGACAGGCGCGTCCCGCGCTCGCCCAGCACCGTCTCGTAGCCTTCGGGCAGTTCGCTGATGAAGCCATGCGCGTTGGCCGCGCGGGCGGCCGCCTCCACCTGCGCCGGCGTGTACCGCTCGGGAGCACCGTCGGCGATGTTGGCGCGCACGGTGTCGTTGAACAGCACGGTATCCTGACTGACGATGCCGGTCAGCGCGCGCAGCGAGGCCAGCGTGAGCTCGCGCGTGTCGACGCCGTCGAGCGCCACGCGCCCGGCGGTGGGTTCGATGAAGCGCGGGATCAAGTCGACCAGGGTGCTCTTGCCCGCGCCGCTCGCCCCAACCAGCGCGACAACCTCGCCACGCTTGGCGGTGAAGCTGATGTCGCGCAACACCGGCTCGCCGCCGTAGCTGAACTCAACGCCGTCGAACGCGATGTCGAAGTTGAAGGCCGACACCACCCGCGTGCCGCGGTCGGCCTGCTCTTCCGTGGGATGATCGAGAATCTCAAACAGCCGCTCGGCGGCCGCGAGCGACTGCGTGGCCACGGCCGGCATCTGCGAGAGCTGCTTGAGCGGCGGCAGCAGCGACATCAGCGCGCCGAGGAAGGTGACGAGTCCCGATCCGGTCAGCGACTTCTCCTGCAGCACTTCGCGCGCACCGAACCAGAGCAGCGCCACGGCAACCACGGTGCCCACGATTTCGGCCAGCGGCTGTGACATCAGCGTGAGCCGGCTCATCCGCACCATCCCGTGCGCGTACCGGTTGGACGCGTCGGAGAACCGCGTGCCTTCGTATCCCTCGGCGCGGAACGACTTCACCAGCCGGATGCCACTGACCGTCTCCTGCACCACGCTGGTCATCTCGCCGTACTCGGCGGCCAGCTTGCGGTGGCCCTTACGCAGCTTTCGGAGCAGCGGCTGGAAGGCCACGATGATGAGCGGCGCGACGATGAGCGAGAGCAGCGCCAGCTTGGTGGAGAGCAAGAACAGCAGGATGACCGTCACTGCGATCTGCGTTCCCGCGTTCAACGAGCGCGTCACGACTTCGGCCAGGAGCTGGCGCGTGGACTGGGTGTCCTGGAAGACGCGCGAGAGCAGCTGCCCGGTCTTGTGCGCCGTGAAGAAGCGCAGGGGGAGCCGCTCGAGATGGGTGTAGACCGCATTGCGTAAATCGCGGGTGACGCGCTCCTGCAGGCCGGCCCCCGTCTGCCCGGACAGCCAGGCGAACAGGTTCTTGAGCAGCATCGTGCTCAGAATGACCAGGATGACCAACCGCAGCTGCGCCATCGGCTCGCGCCCGGCCAGCAACCACGATCCCATCCCCTTGAGCATACGCGACATCGGCGAGCCGGCGCCCGCGTCGAACGGTTCCTCATTGAAGAGCGTGTTGAGGAACGGCACGAAGAGCGCGTACGAGAACGCGCTGAGCGCATTGGCCACCGCGCTGAGCAATAGCGTGCCCACCACGCGGCCGTAGTACGGCCGCAGGAACTGCTGGAGACGGCGATAGGGACCCATCAGCGGCGGGGCGTGAGCAGGGCGAGCGGAAGGATGCACTCTTCCGGTGACACACCGCCGTGGAGGAAGGACCCGCGATACCGCTGCTGGTACTCACGCAGTTTGGTCGGGTAGACGAAGAAGCAATCGCCGGTGGCGAGCACCGTGTTGACGCGCGGCCCGGCGGGCGGCAGACGCAGTTGCGCCGAGTCGCTGAAGACCAAGGCCTGATCGGGACGCTCCGCCCGCAGGTCCTCGCCCATCTTGTATCGCAGGTTGGCGGTCGCGTCCTTCTTGGCGAAGACGGTCGCCGGCGTGTTGCAGTGGATCGACCCGTGGTCGCTGGTGAGCAGCACGGGCAAGCCGCGCCGTGCCGCCTCGCGCAGCACGTTCCACAGCGCCGAGCGGCGGAACCACTGCTCGGTGAGCTGGCGCAGCGCCATTTCGTCGCGCGCCACCTCATACAGTATGTTGGACTCCGAGCGGCCGTGCGTCAGCAGGTCCACGAAGTTGAAGACGAAGGCGCTGACGCCCTCCTGTGCGATCGCTGACGACAGGTGGCGATCGAGCTCGTCCGAGTCGAAGGCCGAGGTGATCTTGTGATAGCGCACGGGCGTCTCGCCGCGCAGCGTGCGGAGCTGCTCGGCCAGCAGGTCTCGCTCGTGCTGGTTGAGCGACTCGTCATCTCCCTCGCCCCACCAGGCGGGGAACTTTTCGGCGATCTCGGCCGGAAAGAGCCCGCTGAACAGCGCATTGCGCGCATACGGCGTGGCCGTGGGCAGCAGCGAGAAGTAGTGCGCGGTGTCGATCTCAAACACCTGGGCGACGATCGGCTCCAGCGCCTTCCACTGGTCGAGGCGCAGGCAGTCGACGACGATGAACACCACGGCTTTGTGGTCGGCAAGCACCGGCATCAGGAACTCACCCACGACGTCGACCGACAGCGGGGGGCGATCGCCATTGAGGTCGTGCACCCAGCGCGGGTAGCCCTCGCCGATGTACGAGGCGAAATCGCGGTGCATCGCCGGGAAGAGCGCGCGCAACGAGGCGTTGAGTCCCGTTTCGCCGGCGGCGGTGAGCTCCACGTCCCATTGCACGAGTTCGGCGAACCGCTCGGTCCATCCGCGCCAGTCGAGGTCTTTCAGCCGCACCGCCTCGAGTTCGCGGAAGCGTTCGACAAAACGGCGGGCGATCGCTTGGCTGCGAATGCGCGGGCCGTCCACGATGCGGGTGACGATGCTCAGCACCTGACGCGGCGTGACCGGCTTGACGAGGTATTCCGTGACGTCCTGTCCCAGCGCCTCGCGCAGCGTGCTGTCCTCTTCGCTCTTGGTGACCATCACCACGGGCATCGACGGCGCCAGGTCGCGCGCCTCGCGCACCATCGCGATGCCGCGCATGCCCGGCATCTGTTCGTCGAGCAGGAGGATGTCGTAGACGTGCTGACGCAGCAGCTCCAGCGCATCCGTCGCGTTCCGGGCCATCTGCACGCGATAGCCCTTCTCGGACAGAAACAGCCGGTGCGACTCGAGGAGCTCGGCCTCGTCGTCCACCCAGAGCACGGATTTCGCCTGCGGCGCCATATCCTGCGAAAGCTAGTCCCCATGAATTGTCGTCGCCAACGGCTGGTGCCGCTGGCGAGGGGCCGTTTGGGTGCCCAGATTCGGTACTGTGACCGACGCCCTCCCCCCATTTGCCCTCGCGGAACCGGTGTTTCCCCTGCGAGCGCTGGCGATCGCGACGTCCCGGGCCCCGCTCGGCGGCGTTCGGGAGGTGCTGATGGCAACCCTTGTGGCCGCCAGGCTTTCGGCGGCGGCCCACGGCCCGGCGGCGCTTCCGCCCGCGCTGCGGGCTGAGCGGGCGACCGCCGCACGGCACTGGCTGGGCGCGCTCACGCTCCCCGCGGGTGTGCGGGCGGCGCTGACGCAGCTGCTGGATGCGTCGGTTCCCGGGGAGCCGGCCGTCCTGGCGGCGGCCCTGCGCAACGTGACCGAGGTCACGGCGGCGCACCTGGACCGGAAGGCACGTTCAGAGTTGGACCGACTCGCCCGCACGATTGCTTCGTGAGAACGCTTGTGGGGCGCCCTGCCCCATCCGTATGATATGCCGATGACCCGTACCCGACGCTGAGGACGGCGTGTCCCGACCCACCGATATCTCCCCCCTTGCCCGCGTGATGCGTCGGGTGGACGCGGCCGCCGACGGCGACCCCGGCCGCGACGCGTATGCCACGGGCTTTCCGAGCATCGACAAGTGGCTCGGCGGTGGCCTGCGGCGCGGCGATCTGGTGGTGCTTGGCGGGGACGTCCAGAGCGGCAAGAGTGCGCTGGCGCTCGCCATCGGGCTCCGGATGGCGCAGGCGGGGACGCCGGCGGTGTTCTTTACGAGCGAGATGTCGCACGAGCGCGTGATGGAGCGCGCGCTGGCCATCGAAGGTCGGGCACGCGTCGACGATCTGCGCCGTGGATCGCTTGACGATTTCACGCGCGCCGGTGTGGGAGCGGCCGCGGTGCGATTCCGCGAGGCGATCCCCACCATTTCTGCCTTCCCGCCGGGCGGGGGGGTGGAGGCGCTCGCCGGTGACATCCGGCGGACCCTCGATCACCGCGTGGCTATCGTCGACTCGCTGCAGGGGCTGGCGGGGAGCACCCGGGCGCAGGATGAGGAGCTGGCGGCGGCCGTTCGGCTGCTCAAGGCGCTGGCGATCGAACTTGACATCGCCATTCTGTTGACCTGCCAGCTCCCGCTGCTCTCGGTAGACCGTGCCGATCCGCGGCCGGTGCTGGACGATTTCGGGGTGCAGGGGGCAGTGAAACAGCACGCCGACGTGGTGATGGCGATATTCCGCGAGGAGATGTACCGCCCCGGCTACGGGGTGGAGGGGGCCACGGAGCTGCTGGTGCGTAAGAATCGCAACGGCAACGTCGGCTACGTGGACCTCTTTTTTTACAAGCAATGGATGCGGTTTGAAGACATGCTCGATCCCGACCGTTAGGAGGCCGGAGCTATGCGTTACCTGAGATACCTGGCGTTGCCCCTCATCGCCGCCCTCGTGCTCACCTCGGCCGGGTGCGCGACGGCGACCAGCGCGAGTTCGCTGACCCGCCTGGAAAACGCCCGCACGGCGAATCCGAGCTCTGTCGCGGCGCTGCGTGCGCTGGGCATCGCGTACTACAAGCGGCAGCGCTTCGCGGACGCGCGCTCCGTGCTCGACGCAGCCCGGAAACTGGACCCCAAGGACGGCGTGACCGCGCTGTACGCCGGGCTCAGCGCCGAGGCGCTGGAAGACTACGCCGGCGCCAAGGACGCGTACAACACCTACATCCAGGTGGGCAAGACGCGCTCCGTGCGGAACGACATTCGCGCGCGGCTCGTGGCGCTCTCACGCACCGAGTTGCACGCCGCCGCCAAGTCGGCGATTGCCAACGAAGTGCGGATCGCGGCCGAGGCCAACGACCCGCGCGCGGTGGCGGTGCTCCCAATGACGTTCAGCGGCACGGACCAGTCGCTTGCCCCGCTCTCGCGCGGCATGTCGGACCTGCTCATCAACGACCTCGCCCGCGCGCCCGAACTGCGGCTGCTCGAGCGTGACCGCGTGCAGGCGATGATCGACGAGATTGCGCTGTCGAAGTCGGGCGCGACAGACGCCGCCACGTCACTACGCGCCGGCAAGCTGGTGCGCGCGTCCAAGGTGGTGCAGGGCGCCATTACGCAGACCGGAGCGCGCAACCTGACGGTCAACGCCGCGATCGTGGCGGTGGCCACGTCGCAGCAGCAGGGCAAGGACGTGCAGAGCAGTGACGTGTTGGAGCAGATCTTCACGATCGAGAAGAACATCGCGCTCGGCCTGTTCAACGAGCTCGGCGTGCGGCTCTCCGCGGCCGATCGCGCGGCGCTCGAGCAGCGTCCCACGCGCTCGCTGCAGGCCTTCCTCGCCTACAGCAACGGGCTCGTGGCCGAGGACGAGGGACGGTACGGCGATGCGGCGCGATTCTACGATCAGGCGCGCAGCATCGACCCGGGCTTCAGCGCGGCGCTGCAGAAGTCGCAGAGCGCGAAGAGCGCCCAGCAGGGCTCTCAGGTGACCGCCGCCAAGGTGGAGTCGGGGCTCAAGTCGTCAGCTGAAGGCGCGACGGTAGATGCCGCCGAGCGCGGCGTGTCGGCCTCGTCGTCGACGGGCGTGGGCTCAACGCTGGCCAGCGCGGTGGGCGACATCAACCCGTCGGCCGCCAACTCGGTGAATACCAACACCGGCGGCACCACGGGGCAGCAGCAGCCGCAGACTCCGCCGACGACGCGCGATGCCGCCGCGGAGAAAACGGGCACTGACCAGCCCGCCCAGAAGACCGGGCAGGTGACCATCGTCATCCGGAAGCCGTAACATGAGATTCCTCACCCGATCCCTCATGTCGGCGGCGCTGGCCGCCGCTCCGATTGCCGCCGGGGCGCAGGGGCTGAGCGATATGTCGCTCGCCACCATTCCCCAGTTCGTGTCGCTCAAAATCGGCTCGGACGCCACGGCCAAGACGGTGTCGCAGTTCACGGTGCCGTTCCTCGCCGTAGTGCCCTTCGGCTCGCGGTTCAACATCGACGTCGCCACCGCCTTCGCCACGTCGGACGTGAGCGTCGACGGCAGGAGCCAGAGCACCATCAGCGGCCTGACCGACACGCAGGTGCGCGCGAACATCACGCTCTTCGACAACGCGGTGGTGATGACCGTCGGCGCGAACCTGCCCACGGGCAAGTACCAGATTGAAGAGGACAAGTCGGAAGCGGCGGGGCAGATTGGCAACGACTTCCTGATCTTCCCGACGTCGTCGTACGGCTCGGGGCAGTCCTTCACCGGGGGCCTCGCCTTTGCGCGCAGCCTCGGCAGCTGGAACGTTGGCGTCGCCGGCTCGTTCCGTAAATCGAATGAGTTTGACGCGTACACCACCGCCGCCGACACGGGGAAAGCAGTGCTCACCTTCCAGCCGGCGGACGAAGTGCGCGCACGCGTCGGCGTGGACCGCAGCATCGGCAGCGGGCGGCTGGCGCTCGGCGTCACGTACTCGTCGTTCGGCGAGGACAAGATGCTCAACACGTCGTACGCCACGGGCGATCGGTTCATTGGGCAGGCGTCGTTGTACGTCCCCGTGGGAACCACCGATCTGTACCTGAGCGGCTGGGGACTCTACCGCGCCAAGGGCGAACAGTTTGGCGGCGTCTCCAACCCCGAAACGGTGGCCAACGGCGCGGTGTCGCTCGGCTTCCATCTCGGCAGTCTGTTGGTCGAGCCGAGCATCGAGGGGCGCAGTTGGGCGGTGGACGGCGTGAAGGCCGGGCTGCTCGGCAACGGTGGACTCCGCCTGCGCTTTGGCGTGGGCGCCGTGACGGTGGTCCCCACCGCCACGTATCAGGTGGGCAACTTGTACGACACCGCCGACGGCACGTCGATCAAGGTGTCGGGATGGCGGGCAGGGCTGACGTTCCGGGTGCACTAGCGACTGCTCGGAGTTGACGGACGGCGTGGGGCGGCTTGCGGGCCGCCCTTCCCCGTTTTGCGGGGCCCTCGCCTCGGGTAGATTTGAGCACGGCTGATCGAGAGTCTGGGTCACCAATCGCAATCCGCGATCGGGATCCGGATTCCATATCCTGAATCGTGGTCATGGCTGGTCACAGCAAGTGGAAGCAGATCAAGCACTACAAGGCCGCGACCGACAAGAAGCGCGGCGCGCTCTTCACCAAGCTCATTCGTGAAATCACCGTCGCCGCCAAGCAGGGCGGCGGCGATCCGGACGGCAACCCGCGCCTGCGCACGGCCATCGACAACGCCAAGGCGCAGTCGATGCCCAAGGAGAACATCGAGCGCGCCGTGCTCAAGGGAACAGGCGAGCTGGAAGGCGTGGACTACCAGGACGTCGTGTACGAGGCCTACGGCCCGGGTGGCGTGGCCATCATGGTGCAGGCGCTCACCGACAATCCCACGCGCACGGTCGCCGAGGTGCGCGCCAAGCTGACGCGCAACGGCGGCAATCTGGGGATGAGCAACTCAGTCGCCTTCATGTTCGACCGGAAGGGGCAGATCTACCTCGAGTCCGCCGGCCTGGACGAAGACGCCACGATGGAACAGGCGCTCGAGGCCGGCGCCGAGGATTTTGTGCGCGAAGATGACACCTTTGTCGTCTCCACGGCGCCCAATGATCTGCACGCGGTCAAGCAGGGACTCGACAAGGCAGGCTTGAAGGTCGCGCAGGCGGAACTCGCGTGGATCCCCAAGAGCAACGTCGCCGTGGCCGGCGAGAACGCCACGACGCTGCTGAAGCTCATCGAGGCGCTCGAAGAGCTGGACGATGTGCAGAAGGTTGATGCGAACTTCGAGATGGATGAATCGGAGATGGCCGGCGAGTGATCGTCCTTGGCATCGACCCCGGCACGGCGGTGACGGGCTACGGCGTCGTCCGCGCGCGCAGCGCGGGCGGCGCCGATCTGCTCGAGTGCGGGGTGATCCGGACGCGTCCCACAGAGCCGCTGGCGGCGCGGCTGGCGGACATCTACGAAGGAGTGCGTGAGTTGCTCGCGCGTCATCAGCCAGGCGCGATGGCGGTCGAGGACGTGTTCTACGCCCGCAATGTGCGCACCACGGTAGTGCTTGGTCACGCGCGCGGCGTGGTGCTGCTCGCGGGACAGCAGGCGGGGGTGACGATTTACGAGTATCCGCCGGCGGAGATCAAGAAGGCCGTCACGGGCGGCGGCAACGCCACCAAGGAGCAGGTGCAGTTCATGGT
>JARIEY010000098.1 GCA_031127085.1 Gemmatimonadota bacterium
ACACACAGCACGACCTGCCCAATGCCGGCCTCGAGCAGCAGGTCGAGCACACGCGCGGCACGACGATTGTCGAGTTCGGCAAACGGATCGTCGAGCAGCAGCACCGGGAGCGCGGCGCGCTGCAGCCGCAGCGTGGCAGCCTCGAGCAGCCGCAGCGCAATCGCCCCGGTGCGCTGCTGACCGGCCGAACCCACGACACGCAGATCGCGTCCGTCGAGTGTCAGCGCCAAGTCGTCGCGGTGCGGCCCCGTGTGGGTGCTTCCGCGCCGCAGGTCGTGCTCGCGCGTGCGCTCCAGCGCGCCGCTGAGCGCGGCGCGCTCGTCGGTATCGCCGCTGAGCGATGTGGCGTAGGCCATCGCGGCGCGTCCTGATTCTCCGATGGCGTGCGCCAGCCGCGTGAACTCGTCCGCGTGCTGCTGCACCCAGGCCCGTCGCGCCGCCACCAGCACGGCGCCGTGCTCGGCCAGCGCGGGCTCCCACGCCGCCACGGCATCGGCGCCGCGCCGGTGACGCTGCGCGTCGCGCAGCGCGGCATTGCGCCGATCGAGTGCCGCGCGGTAATGGCGCAGCGCGCGCAGGTAGGGTGGCGACGTGAGCGCCAGCGTGATGTCGAGGTACCGGCGCCGCTCCCCCGGGCCGTCGCTGACCAGCGCCACATCACGCGGGGCGACGAGCACCGAGGGCAACGCGCCGAGCGCGTCGGTCAGCCGCGGCAGTTCGACACCGTCGCGCGTCACCTTCTTGCGTCCAGCGCGGTCGGCGCCGGCGCCGAGGTGCACCTCGCCCTCAGGGCCGTGCACGGTCGCCGCGACGTGAAAGGCGGGGGCGTCGAACCGCACCAGGTCGCGGTCGCGCGCCCCACGCACCGACCGCAGTTGCTCGATGTAGGCGAGTGCCTCGAGAAACGACGTCTTGCCCTGACCGTTCTCGCCCACGATGGCGATGCCTTCGGGGGGGAGCGTGAGGTCGACGCGGGCGAGATTGCGAAAGTCGCGCACCGACAGCGTCGAGACGCGCGTGCGCGGCGGCGCGTCCGGCGATGCCGGCGATGCCGGCGATGCCGGCGATGCCGGCGATGCCGGCACAACCGGCGCCGCGCTCACCGCGGGCGCCGCCGGCTCGTGCAGCACACTACTCGCCGGTGAACTGGGCGGGGCGCTTGGCGAGGAACGCGGCCGTTCCCTCGGCCATGTCCTTCGTGGCGCCGAGCGAGCCGAACAGGCGCGACTCGAGGGCGAGTGCATCCTCGGCCAGCCGGTCGTAGCCGTCGTTCACGGCGTCGATCGCCCGCGCCACCGCCACCGGGCCATTCTTGGCGGCCTGCAGTGCGATGGAGCGCGCCACGTCGGTCAGCGTCGACGCCGTGGCAATCGCGTTCACGAGCCCCAGGCGATGCGCCTCGGCGGCGTCAATCTGCTCGCCGGTGAGAATCATCTGCAGCGCGCGTCCCTTGCCGATGAGCCGCGGGAGGCGCTGGGTGCCGCCGTACCCCGGGATCAACCCCAGCTTCACCTCCGGGAGCCCGAACTTCGCGTGCTCCGAGGCGACACGCATATGGCAGGCGAGGGCGAGCTCACAGCCGCCGCCGAGCGCGAAACCATTGACCGCCGCGATGACTGGCTTGGGCAGGCGCTCGATCTTGGTGAAAATGGCCTGGCCCGCTGCCGACAACCGTTCGAGGCCGGCCACATCGTTGGCGGCGATCTCGGCGATGTCGGCGCCGGCCACGAAGGCGCGGCCCGCGCCGGTCACGATAACCGCGCCGATCAGCCGGTCGGTCGCGAAGGCGGTGAACACGCCGTCCAGCTCCTCCAGCACGCGGGCGTTGAGCGCGTTCAACTTGTCAGGGCGATTGATCGTGACCGTCGCGATGCGCTCGGCGACGTCGACCGTCAGGAATTCGTAGGGCATGGTGGCGACACGGAAGGAGATGCTGAAAAGTACGGACGAGGGAGGTGGGGGGGAATCACGCCGGCGCACGGCGTTTGCGGGCGCTCGGCGGTTGCCGAGGCGCGGCATTTGTCGGCGTGCGGCATTTCCCGCCGAGGCGGCGGCGCGCCATCTTAGTGCCGGCCGGCGCGCGTCGTGTTGGCCGCGCATCGCTTCTTCCCGCACCCCCTCCCGTGATCCCGCTCGACATTCCGCGTGCGCTCCGCTGGTCGCCGGCTGACCACGCCCTGACCATCCTTGACCAGCGCCACTTGCCGGGCGAGGTCGTGGAGCGTGAGCTGCACTCGGTGGACGAGGTAGAGGCCGCCATTCGCACGCTCGCCGTGCGCGGCGCGCCGGCCATTGGCGTTGCCGCGGCACTTGGGCTCGTGGCGTGGGTCGTGCGTGAGCCCGCGGCCTCCCGTGCGTCGATCCTCGAGGCGACGGCTCGGCTGGCGCAGGCGCGTCCGACCGCCGTCAACCTGCCGTGGGCGATGGCGCGTATGCGGCGCGTGGTCGAAGACTCCACGGCGGAAGGGCCCCTCCTGCGCGACCAGCTGGCGCGCGAAGCGGAGGCGATCCTCGCCGAGGATGAGTCGATGTGCGCGGCGATTGGCCGGCACGGGCTGCCGCTCATTCCCGACGGCGCGCGCGTGCTCACGCACTGCAACGCGGGAGCGCTGGCCACCGCCGGCATCGGCACCGCGCTGGCGCCTGTCTACACGGCCGCCGCCGCGGGGCGTCGCGTCGAAGTCATCGCGTGCGAGACACGCCCGTTGCTGCAGGGGAGCCGCATCACCGCGTGGGAACTCGAACGCGCGGGCATTCCGGTGACGCTTTGCACCGACGGAATGGCCGCATCGCTGATGGGTGCCGGGCGCGTGGACCTGGTGATCGTCGGAGCGGACCGTATTGCGGCCAACGGCGATGTGGCCAACAAGATCGGCACGTACGCGCACGCCGTGGCGGCGAGGCATCATGCGCTGCCGTTCTACGTCGCGGCGCCAACGTCGACGGTCGATGTCGCCACGCCCGGCGGCGAGGCGATCGTCATTGAGCAGCGCGACCCGGACGAAGTGCGCTGGTTGGGCGAGCGCCAGCTCGCGCCGCGCGGCGTCGCGGTGCACAATCCCGCGTTCGATGTCACGCCGGCCGCGCTCGTCACGGCGATCATTACCGATCGCGGCCTGGTGCAGTCTCCGTTCGCGTTCACCGCGTGAGCCCCTGATGAACCTCACCCTGGCCTTCCTGCTGTTCACGGGTGGACCACCGCGTCGCGCTGGCGACGCCTGGTTTGGCCGAGACAAGATGCTGCACGCCGCGGTCTCGGCGGTGGTGCAGGGGACGGCGCACTCGTTCTTCCGCCGCGACGCGCGCTACACCGTGGCGGCGCAGCGCGCGTCGCTGGTGACCGTGGCGGTGGGCGTGGGCAAGGAGCTGTACGACTGGCGGCATCCCACGCGCCACGATGCGAGTTGGAAGGATCTGGCGTGGGACGGCGCGGGCGGTGTGGTGGCCACGATCGTCGCTCGCCAAGCCGACCGGTGACGCCCAACGGTTGGAATTCCGCGCGACGCGGCGCAAATTCGAACTCTCCCTTCCCGACGGCATGACCGAGACCGAGCCGCAGGTTCCGCAGTACACCAAACGTCGCAGCAACTTTGTGCTGCGCGCGCTCGTCGACGAGATGCTCGAACAGGTGCGCGCGCTCGATCGCGCGTCGTCGACGATGTCGGCGGAGGATCGCGCGGCGGCCGAGCGTGAACTCGACGCGCTGATGGCGCGGGTGCGCCGCGCCGCGATGAAGGGGCCGGCCGCCTGATCCAGCTCGGGGAGTTGTCGCTCTGGCTCGCCCTCCTGCTTGGCGGGTGGGGTGCGTCGCTTGGCGTGTCTGGCGCGGTGATGCGGCGGGCCGACCTGAGCGCGAGCGGGGAACGCGGGGTGCACATGGCCACGCTCTTCGCCTTGCTTGCGGCGGTCGGGCTTGGCTGGGCGCTGGCGGTCGGCGACCTCACGTACCGCTACGTGGCCAGTTGGGCGTCGTACAGCACGCCGCTTCCGTACCGCATTGGCGCGGTCTGGGCCGGCCCATCAGGCGGGATGCTGGTGTGGGCCATTGCGCTCGGATTGGGCGCAACGCTCGCGGCGCTGACGATGCCGCGCACGAGTGCGCTGCGGGCGTGGACCTCCGCGCTGCTCGCCGTCTACCTGCTGGCAATTCTTGTGCAGCTCTGCTTTGCCGCGAACCCGTTTCTCCGGCTGCCATTTCCGCCAGACGACGGGCGTGGCGTGCCGCTTGAGTGGATGCGTCCGGTGGCGCTTCTGCAGATGCCGGTCGGCTTTCTGGCCACCGCAGTGCTGACTGTGCCGGCCGTGATGACGGTGATGGGTGTGCTCGGCACTTCGCCGTGGCGCACGATCGCCCATCGGTGGGCGGTGGCGTGCTGGGCGCTGCTTGCCGCCGCCATGTTGCTGGACTGGCGACGTCATTACGGCGACGCGGCGTGGGCCGACGACTGGCGCTGGGCGCCGGTGTATGCCGGCACCGCGTTTGCGTGGGCCGGTGCCACGTTGCTGGTCTGGCTGACGGCGGCGCCGCGTCGGCGCGAGGCGGCGGGCGCAGCGGGCTTCGCGGCATTCACGCTGGGCCTCGTGGGGCTCACGCAGCGGCGATCGATGGGATGGGAAGGGGTGCACGACTTCGCGGCCTCCGGGGCGGGTACCGCAGCGGCGTGGTGTGCGCTCGGGGCGGTTGCCGCCGTCGCCGCGTACAGTGTGTACGTCTGGTGGACAGATCGCCGGCTTGCCACGCGTGCGCTGGCCGTGGCCCACGGCGGGGCACTGGTGGCGGCGGTTGCCCTCGCCGCCGCGGGCGCTGGTCCCGGCGCAGGCGTCGCGGTGCGAGAAGGCGAGCGGGTGCGCGTCGCCGATCGGTTTGGCACGCCGTGGACGCTCTCACTCGAGGGCATCTCCACCGTGGGGCGCGAGGAGATCGTGGTCAACGTGCTCGCAGTACGCGCTGCCGTGAACGGGAGCGCGCGTGGCTTTGTGGCGCCGGAAGTGCGGTCGCTGTTCAGGGCCAACGCGTCGCAGCCGGTCGATCAGGTGCTGCTTTCCGGCATCGCCGCCGGACTGACGCAGGACCTGCGCGTCGATGTGCGCGAGTCAAACACCGCGGACGCGGTGCTGACCGTGCGATTCGTGCCGTTCGCCACGTGGATCTGGATTGGCGGGCTGGTCGCCGTGCTCGCCGCATTCGCGGCCGCCGTGGCGCGCGCGCCGCAGGCGACGGGCGGCGACGTGGCGCCCGAGGCGCCCGTGGTGCCGGAGGCCAGCGGTGGCGACGTGGCGGCGGAGGCGAGCGAATGAGCGCGCCATTGCTGATTGGCATCGGGCTGGGCGCGCTCGCCGTGCTGTACGTGCTCTGGCCTCTGCTGCGGCGGCCACGCTAGTCATCCCAGCGCGCACGGCGAGACGCAAACGGGCGGCCGCGAGGCCGCCCGTCTTGCATCGGTGTGGTGCTCACTATGCCGCCTGATGCGCCTCGGCGTGCAGGGCCCGCGTAAAGCAATGCTTCTCGGCCATCTCCACCTCGGTGCGGTCGATGCGTGAGTAGCGCAGCACCTTCTCCGGAAAATGGTCGAGCGTCACCTTGGTGAAGCCGCAGGCCTCGAAGATCTCCTCGGAGAACGACGTCGCGAACAGCTCGTCGTAGCCGCGCCGCCGCGCGAGATCGGCGATCTCCTCGATGAGCATCACGCCGTATCCGCGGCCGCGTGCCGACGGATGCACCGCGAGGCCCACGAGTTCGGCGAGCGACGGCGAATACTCGTCGATCGCCGCGCACCCGAGCACGCGGCCGTCCTCCCCGCGCACGATCCGATAGTCGGGGAGGTGCTCCTCCACGAACTGCGGGGTGCGATGCAGCGTCTTCCCCTCGGGGACGAACAGGTTGTTCAGGGCGGCGATGGCCGCGACATCCCGCTCCGTAGGACGAACGATCATCCGCGCTCCGTGGCTTCCAGGCGGCGCAGCGCCACCCGAATGGGAATCACCGTCGACGCTGCGCACAGCAACGTTGCGGCGCCGAACCCCAGCACCATCTCCAGGGGGTCGGCGGTCTGATTGAAAGCCTTCGCCGAAAGGTAGCCGTATACGGGCCGCGCTTCGAGAATGATGGTGCCGCCGATAATGCCGACCGACGCCATCATGAAGAGCAGCCCCCCGAACGACGTGGGGATCTGCGCGGCATTTTCCGTCTCGAACTGCGGGAACATCGTCCCGAAGCCGATGGCGAGGCCGGCAATGGCGAAGGTCATGAACGTGATGGTGAAAACCGAGACGAGGAACATGAAGGTGGAGACCTGCAGCAGATAGTTGGTCACCCCTACGATGCCCAGCGCGAGTATCAGCAGCGGCAGCGTCCCCACCCAGAACTTGGCCCAGAGCAGATCGCGCATCGCCAGCGGACTGCTGCGCAGCAGCCAGAGCGTGCGACCTTCCAGCGAAACGCCGGGGAAGATGAACCGCGCGGCAATTGACGCCAGCACGAACCCGGCGAGCACCAAGTTGAGGAACGGCACCACGTTCACGAGGAAGAAGGTGATGCCTTCGCCCTTGAGCGGCAGGTACTTGATGTTGAAGACGTAGACGACCACGAGCACGGCGAGGAGGATCAACTGGCTCCACTGCGTGGTGTCGCGGAAGAAGAGCCGGACTTCCTTCATCACGAGTTCGCGCTTCAGCGTGCCGACCGGCGTCAGCAACCGCATCGCCACGCGCTGCAGCATACCGGCGTGCGCCCAGCGCTCGGCGCTTTCCTGCGCCTTGCTGAACCCGGCGGCGTAGAGCGAGCGGTGCAGCAGCGCGCCGAGCACCACCAGTGCCGCCGCCGTGGACCAGAGCATGTACAACGAGAGCAGGTCGGGCTTGTCGGTGAGGAATCCCATCACCGTCTTCTGCAGCCATTCGCTGGGCAGCAGAGGCGAGGTGGGGCCGCGCAGGACGGCAATGAAGTCGACGAGCGACCGGAAGCCCTCGGGGCGCGCCAGCTTTTCGGGGCGCACCAGCCGGAACAGCAGGATGATGCCGCCCGCCGCGAGCACCGCGATGACGCTCAGGATGTCGCGCGTGCGACGCGCCGGGAAGATGTTCACGAGCAGCAGCGTGGTGGCGCTGCCCAGCACCGAAGGGATGACGAGAAACGGCACGAGCGCGAGCGCCACGAAGGCGGCGAAGCCCCAGCCGCCCTGATACACGATCCCGAACGCCGTGAACATCGGGATCGCCATCAGCACGACCATCCAGCTCGAAAAGACGGTGGTCTCCACCAGCTTGGCCGCGTACACGCGCAGCCAGTCGACCGGTGCCGACACCAGCAGGTCGAGATCCTTGGCGAGAAAGAACGACGAGAGCGCCGTGATGATGTTGGAGAGCAGCAGCAGCGAGAAGAAGCTGACCAGCATCAGGCCCAGCAGCTTGCCGGCCAACAGCTCGCCGATTTCGGGCACGCCCTTGAAGTAACCGAGGAGCTTGTAGAGCAGCCCAAAGATGAAGCCCCAGAACAGCAGGCCGACGACGGCGAGCACCGTGTAGCGGGCGCCCCGTCCACGCTCGTCAGCGAGCGCGCGCGCCCGCGCTGTGAGCACCTTGGGCGTCAGGATCCACAACAGCGGTGCATCCGGCACCTCGACCTGCGTGTGCGGCACCTGCGGCGCGGCCGGATCGTGCGGCGGATAATTGGTCATCGTCCGCCCGTCAGCCAGGACTCACGCATCGAGCACATCCATCAGGTTCCGCGCCGCGTTCTCGCCGGTCAGTCGGAGGAAGACCTCCTCGAGTCCGCTGCCGCCGTACGTCGCCGAGTTGCGCAGTTCTTCCATCGTGCCGAGCGCGTGCATCCGGCCGTTCACGATGATCCCGATGCGGTCGCACAGCGACTCGGCGGTGGCGAGCGTGTGCGTGCTCATCATGATGGTATGCCCGCGTGCCGCGTACTCGCGGAACAGGTCGCGCAGGATCTTGATGGCTTTGGGGTCGAGGCCGACATGCGGTTCATCCACGACGATCACATCGGGGCGATGCACGAAGGCGCTGGCGATGATCAGCTTCTGGCGCATGCCGTGGCTGTAGCTCTCGACGAGCTCGTCACGCCACTCTTCCAGATCGAACAGCGCGAGCAGCTCGCGCGCCCGGTGCTCCACCTGGGCACCGTGCTGATCGTAGAGCCCGGCGACGAAGCGCAGGAACTCGCCGCCGGTGAGCTTCTCATAAATGAAGGGGCGATCCGGAATGAAGCCGAGCTTGGCCTTGGCGGCAATCGGGTCGACGGCGAGATCCACGCCGCCGATCTCGACGCGTCCGGCCGTCGGTTTGAGAATCCCGGCGATCATCCGCAGCGTCGTCGTTTTGCCCGCGCCGTTGGGACCGAGGAAGCCAAACAGCTCTCCCTTCGGCACGTGCAGATCCAGGCCGTCGACGGCGACGAACGAGCCGTAGTGCTTGGTCAGGCCGGTGAGACGAATCATTGAAAGGCGATGAGAAGGAGGGGCAACGACAGACAGGAGACGGGAGACTGGAGATCGTTGGTGACAGCGCGCTGCAGTTACCGATCCACGGTCTTGATTTCGAGATTGCCGATCAGGCGCAGCAGTTCCGCTTGTCGGCCAAGTCCACCCACGACGAACCTCAGGTGGGCGGCGTCGGCCGGGAACTGGCCGAACGTCGGGTCCACCGGCACCCACTCGCCGAGCCAGACTTCGGGCCACGCGTGGTAGTAGAACTTGCCGCGAACGTACGCGAGTCCGGTGGCGATGCGGGCGGGCAGGCCGAGCGAGCGCGCCAGCGCCACGTAGAGCTGCGTGTGTTCGTTGCAGTCGCCGCGGCGCGTGCGGAGTACCTGCGCCGCGTTCGGCACACTGAACGTCACTTCCTTGGCGAGCGAGTCGTACACCCAGCGATTCAGCTTCTCCGCGATGCGCCGCGCATCGCGCTCCAACCCGGCAATGGCGATCGCCTTCTGCACGATGCCAATATCGCCCGTCTGGAGCAGCGGCTCGGCCGAGAGTTCCGCCTTGAAGCGCGCCCTGTACTCGGGCGTCACCTCCATCAGCGAGTACGACGGCGGCAGCGCGCGGCGCTCCACCCGCAGGGTGTCGCCGCGCAGGCTCTGGCGTCCGCCGTCGAGATCGTAGCCGGTGAGCGCCACGCCCTTCAGCGTGACGGTGAGGCGCGGCAAGGAGGCCGCGTTGAGCGCGACGCCGGCCGAGATGGCCGTGCTCTCAAAGATGTCGCGCGTCGAACCGGTGCCGGACGCGACCGCGGCGTCCCGGGCGATGCGCCAGTTCTCGAAGGCGAGTTCGTACGCCATGCGGCGCAGCGTAATGCCGGCGGCCTGCCGCGCCTGCACCACGCGCCCCTGCGCGTCCACCCAGCCGTCGAACCCGCCGCCCTCGCCCACCACGTGCCAGGCGCGCACCGTGTCGGTGAGCGCGCTTTTCCAGAGCTTCGCCGCCGGGTCGAACCGTGCCGAATCGTCGACCACGAACAGACTTTCAGCCATCACCGTGAGCGCCACGTCACGCGACTGCATCGACTGCGGGTCAAAGGTCGGCAGTCGATACGTCTTTCCCTTTTCCGGCGTCTCGCCCAGCGCCACCGCGAGCGGCGCGAGCGTGGGGACGAGCACCGGACCGCGCACGGCGACGCGTTGCGTGTCGGCGGGCTGGCCGGGGACATCCATCGCGAAAATCACCAGGCTGTCGCCCTCGGTGCGTCCCACCACGCGCATCGGTGTCTGCGCCGCCTCGGCTTGCACGTCGAAGGTCCGCAGGGCGAGGGCACGGGAGAGCAGCACGACGGACCGCGCCGAGGCGCGGTGCACACGTCCCGCCAGCGGCAGGTCGGCCACAAAGTAGTCGGTCACCTCAATACCGCCCGCGACCGTGTCGATGGTCGTCGAGGCGAACCCGATCCGTGTGCCGTTCTGCTCCACCGCGTAGAATGCGGCGCCGGGGCTGAGGCGCAGCGCCGCTTCGGCCAGTCGCTCGGCGCGTCCCTGGAAGAACTCGCGTCGCACCAGCAGCGCCAGGCCGCCGCCCCAGGCAGCGAGCAGCAGCACGGCGACGAGGGCGCGGGAGCGGCCGCGTTGTGCCGTCGTCATGCGGTGGCACGCGCGTCGGGGGATGACAGGTGCTGATACCACGCCAGATACGTGCGCACCATCTCGCGCGCATCAAAGCGCAGTCGCGCGTCGGCGCGCGCGGCGGCGCGCATCCGCGCCTGCGACGCGCCGTCGAGCGTCAGCAGTTGCTCGATGGCCACCGCCAGCCCTTCCGCGTCGTAGCTCGGCACCATCGCCCCCGTCGCGTCATCGACGGTCGTGGATTCCGCAACGCGTACCTGTTCGGGGACGCCCCCGACTGCGGTGGCGACAACCGGGGTGCCGCAGGCGATCGATTCCATGATGGCGTTGGGGTAGTTCTCAAAGCGCGAGGGGTGCACGAAGACATCGGCCGCGCGGTAGCAGGCGGCCATCGTGGCGTCATCGTTTACGGCACCGACAAAACGGATCGGTAGCGACGAGGTCCAGTCCATGCCAGCCGTGCCGCCCACCGCCAGCAGCGCCGCGGTGCTGCCCTGTGGCTTGGCCACGAACCGTTCCAGCGCCTCGCGCACCCACGCCCCGCCCTTCCAGCTGCCGTCACGCAGCGAGTCTGCGAGCAGCAGCACCACGGGGCGCTGGAGGTCGGTCGGCAACCCCAGCCGCGCACGCGCCGCCACGCGGTCGCCGGGAGAGAAAATCGCGAGATCCACGCCCTGCCTGATGAGGCGCAGACTGCGGAAGGCACGCGCCATCCGCGACCGCGTCACCAGGTTGAAGAGCCACATCGACGGCACCGCGACGTGGAGCGCGCTTTCCGACACGAGCCGGTGTTTGCGCGACCAGTTGTAGTGCGTGGCGTCGCGCTGCAACGACGGATACGTATCGAGATGAGGGCAGCGGCCGCAGCCGGTCTCCCACCGCGTGCAATCGAGGGCGTGCGCGCAGTGGCCGGTCACGATCCACTGGTCGTGGAGCGTGAGCACGGTGGGCACGGCATGCGACAGCGACGGCAGGGCGCGCACATCGAAGTACTGATTGTGCAGATTGTGCAGGTGCAGCACGTCGGGCGTGCGCGGCGGCAGGTCGAGGAGCGCGTAGGTGCCCGGATAGTGAAAGTCCTCAATGCCGGCCTGGCCCGACGCCCAGCGCAACGGATCACCCACCGGCCCGCGCGCCACGCGGGCGGCCAGCGACATCCCGCGCCCGCGCGACTCCAGCCGCTCCGCCACCGCCAGCCAGTGGCGCGTCCACGCCGAGCGCAGCGAATCGTTGGGGATCGTGAGCGCGCCGCGCACGTGCCCCTCCGTGCGTCCCACGGCGAGCCACGACTCGCCGCCGTGCGAGACAATGGCCTCGTGCAACTGGCGCGCGATGCGCTCTGCGCCGCCAAGCACGTCTGCGGTGCTCACCTGCAGCACCGATGGCAGACGCCGCATCACCGCCCCTGCACCTCGCGCATATGCCGGTACGCGACCGCGGCGTCGGCCGGCCGGCCGAGGCGGTCGAGCACGATGCCCACCCCCTTGTACGCGCGCCAGTTGGCGGGGTCGAGCTTGGTGGCGCGTTCGTACGCAGCCAGCGCAGCGGCCAGCTGATCCACGTGATTGAGCGCCTCGCCCAGGTAGAAGTGCGCGAGCGAGTCGTCCGCTCGC
>JARIEY010000099.1 GCA_031127085.1 Gemmatimonadota bacterium
AGCGCTTCCGCCGGGCCGCCCTGGTCGGCCTTGATGAGCAGCTTGAGCGTGCGCTTTTCGCCCGCCCCGGCCTGCGACATGAAGTCCTCGAGCGACACCGCGCCCTTGGCGGTGCGGCGGCTCTTGGCTTCGCGGTCCAGCCGTTCGCGACGCTGCGCAATCTCGCGGGCCTCGGACGCATCGGCGACCGCGATGAACTGATCGCCGGCCATCGGAACACCCGTGAGACCCAGCACCTGCACCGGAATAGCGGGACCCGCCAGCTTCACCGGCTTGCCGCGCTCGTCGAGCAGGGCGCGCACACGGCCCGAGTACAGGCCGCAGATGAAGTCATCGCCCACGCGCAGGGTACCGTTCTGCACCAGCACCGTGGCCACCGGCCCCTTGCCGGCGTCGAGCTGCGCTTCGACCACGGTCCCCGTCGCCTTGCGGTTCGGGTTGGCCTTGAGGTCGAGAATTTCGGCCTGCAGGAGAAGCTGCTCGAGCAACGCCGGCACCCCGGTGCCCTTCTTGGCCGACACCTCGGTGTGCAGCACCTGCCCGCCGAAGTCTTCGAGCACGACGCTGTGGTTGAGCAGTTCCTGCTTGACCTTCAGCGGGTTGGCCGCCGGCAGGTCGCACTTGTTGATGGCGACGATCATCGGCACGCCGGCGTTCCTGGCGTGCGAGATCGCTTCGATGGTCTGCGGCATCACCGAGTCGTCAGCCGCGACGACCAGGACCACGATGTCCGTGACCTGCGCACCGCGGGCACGCATGGCGGTGAACGCCTGGTGACCCGGGGTATCGAGGAAGGTGATGTTCTTGCCGTTCGGCAGCGTCACGTGATACGCGCCGATGTGCTGCGTGATGCCGCCGGCTTCACCGGCGACGACGTTCGCCTTGCGGATGTAGTCAAGCAGCGAGGTCTTGCCGTGATCGACGTGCCCCATGATCGTCACGACCGGCGGCCGGAACTCGAGCTGCTCCGGCGTGTCCTCGACCTTCGCCTCGGTGGGCGCGGCCGCATACTCGGCCTCGCGCACCGCGATGAAGCCGAACTCGCCGGCGATCAGTTCGATCTGGTCGAAGTCCATGCGCTGGTTGATGGTCACCATCAACCCGAGATGCTTGAACGCGAACGACACGATCTGCGTGGCGGGAATCTTGAGGATGTCCGCCAGTTCGCTCACAGTGATGAACTCGTTGACGTGCACCGTCTTCTTTTCCTGCTCGGCCACCGCGGCGCGCATCGCTTCCAGCTCTTCACGTCCCGAATCGTCGCGGCGGCGCTTGCCGGGGGCGCCCCGCATCTCGCGCATCGTGCGCGAGATGTTCGACGACACGGCTTCCTGATCGACCGCTCCACGCTTCCCCTTCTTGCGACGCGGCCCGCTGGACGGCGTCTGCGGCGCGGAGGTCCCGCCCGCCATGCCGCCGCCAGGTCCGCGTCCACGATCCTCACGTCGACCACCGCTCAGTCCACCACCGGGCGCGGCTGAGGCAATGGGACGCGGCGCCATGCCGGGGCGACCGCCGCCCTGCTGCGGGCGTCCACGCGGCGCGCCGGGAACGACCGGCCGCGGACGCGGACGATCACCAACGGGCGCTCCGGAATGAACGGTCGGAGGCGTCGGCGGCACCAGCGTGCGCGCCGGACGCGGCGGGAGCATCGCCGGCGGCCGCGGCGGCGGCGGCTCCACAACCGGAGCTGCAGCGACCGGGGCGGCCACGGGGGCAGGGGCCGCTGGGGCGACCGGCGCCGAGGCCGCGGGTGCGGCGACGGGGGCCGCCTCGACCTTCGGCGACTCCGGCGCGGCTGATTCGACGGGCCGCGGCACTTCGGGGGCCGCATCGGCGGCCGCCACGGTCGTCTCGACGACGGGCGCGGCGCTCGGCGCCTCGACCGCTGCCTCCTCGATCACCGGTTCCGGGGTCGGCGGCGCGGCACGGCGACGACGCACCTTATGCGCGTCAGACGATTCGGGCTCGGGGGCGGGCTCTTCGGCCTTCTTCTTGGCGCGTGGCTTCGCCGCCGCCTTGGCCTCGTCGTCGGCGGCGCCGGTTTCGGCGGCCGCGCTCCCGCGCCGGCGGCTCTTGGCTGCCGTTGGCGTCTCGGTGGCCTTCAGCGCACGCGAGCGCTTCTCGCGTTCCCAGCGGGCGCGCGCACGCGAAATCTGATCGTCCGTCAGGGGCGTCAGGTGGCTGCGTACAACGACATCCATCGCGCGAAGCATGCCCAGCACTTCGTCGCTCGAGATCCCGAATTCGGCCGCCAGGTCACTCACCCGAAGCTTCGTCAAACTGCCTCCCTCGTGCTGCTACTTGCCCGCGGGGCCGAGCGCCCCGCGAATGCCTTTCGCCAGCTGTGCGTCGACAATGCCGATCGCGGCCGTCGTGTCCCGCCCTGCAACGCCGCCCAGATCGGACGCCGTGAACCCATCGACTACGAGAATCCCCTTCGCCACCAGCAACGGCACCAGCTTGTCGCGGCTATGCCGCGAGACGTCCGCCGCCACCAGCGCCAGCTTCAGGGAGCCCGCCTGCGCTGCTGCGCGCACCTGATCCACCCCTACCACCGCGTTCCGCGCCCGCACACCGAGCCCCGCAAGGCCCAGCAACCGGCGCGTCATCGCGGCGTCCATCACACCGCTCCGTCGCCCTCGCCCGCGTCAGCCGCCGGCGCTTCGCCGCTGTTGTCGTCGGTCGTGAGCTCGTTGATCAGCGCGATGATGCGATCCGCCTCTTCCGGCGCGATGCCCGGCAGACGGAGGAAGTCATCGCGCTCGAGATCGATGATGTCGTTGAGCGTGCGGAAGCCGCCCGCCTCGAGCACCGCCACCGTCGCCGGCGGCAGCCCTTCGATGGCCGACAGATGCACGTCGGCCGCCTCGTCCTCGGGCAGCGGCTGGAACAAGGGCATATCGCCGCCACGCTCGAGCCACTCACGGCTCGAGTAGAGGTCGATCTTCCAGCCGGTGATCTCGGACGCCAGGCGCACGTTCTGCCCGTTGCGGCCGATGGCCAGCGACAGCTGATCCTCGTCGACGACCGCCTGAATGGTCTTGGTCGCCGCGTCACTGAAGACGCGCGCCACCTTGGCCGGCGCGAGCGCGAGCTTGGCGAACCGTTCCGGATCGGGCGACCACGGCACGATGTCGATGCGCTCGCCGCCGAGTTCCTGCACGACGGCCTGCACGCGCGCGCCCTTGAGCCCGACGCACGCGCCCACCGGATCGATGGCGTCGTCCTTGGAGACCACGGCGATCTTGGTGCGGCTGCCGCACTCGCGCGACGCCGCCTTGATCTCAACGATCCCCTGCTGGATCTCCGGCACTTCCAGCTTGAACAGCGCCTGCACGAACATCGGGTCGGCGCGCGAGAGTACGAGGCGCGGCCCCTTGGGCGTCTCCTCGATCTTCTTGAGCACCGAACGCAGCGGCTCGCCCTGCTTGTAATCCTCGCGGTGATTCTGCTCGCGATACGGAATGATGGCTTCCGCCTCGCGGAACTTGTTGAGCATCACGACGATCTTGCCGCGCTCGATCTGCTGGATCTCGCCCGAGAGCAGGTCGCCGACGCGCCCCGAGAACTCGTCGCGGATCTTCGTGCGCTCGCCTTCGCGGACGCGCTGGATAATGCGCTGCTTGGCGGCCTGCACGGCGGAACGCCCGAACTCGGCGAACTCAACCGGCTCCTCCATGATGTCGCCGGGCTGGAACTCCGGGTCCTCGAAGCGCGCCTCTTCCAGCGCGATCTCGCGGCTCGGGTCCTCGACGTGCTCCACGACGGTCTTCAGCAGGACGATGCGAATTTCGCCGCGCGACTCGTCGATGGAGATGTCGGCCTGAACATTGGGCCCGTGCTTCTTGGCAAGGGCGGCATGAATGCCGTCCGTCAGCAGGGCGTGCAGCTCCGCGCGGTCGATCTGTTTCGCGTTCGACAGTTCGCGGAACGCAGCAAGGATTTCAGCCGATCCGGACATCCGGGACCTCGTTACGGTTTCCAGTGAAACGCCAGGCGGGCCTCGTCCACCTCGGCCAACCCGAGCAGGTGCTCATTTCCCTTTGCATCGCGGAGCCGAAGGCGCGTGACACCCGCCTCGTCCTCCACGCCCACAATTTCCACTTCTGCACGACCCCCGAGCCGCGTGCTCTTCACGTTCGCCTTGCGCCCCGTAAAGCGACGCCAGTCGCTCTCCGTACGCAGCGGACGTTCCATGCCCGGCGACGACACCTCGAGCACGTAGCGGTCCCCGAAGAGCGCTGGATCAGCGTCCAGACGCGCCTCGATGGCCCGCGATGCCCCTGCGCAATCGTCCACCGTGACCTTTTGCAGGTCGCGGCGGTCAACGCGCACATCAAGCAACGGTCGCTGGCGGGTGCCACCGACACGCAACTCGACGAGGTCCAGCCCGAGAGACTCAAGTGCAGCAATGACAATGGGTTCCAGTGTCTGCTTCACCTGATTTTCATCCCCGATAAAGACAAAAAAATGTGGGGGGCGACCCCACATTCTCCAGAGCGGTCTACCGCCCCGCCCAGCCTGATTATTATAGATGGTAGACCACAGGGCGTCAAGGCGCGGCGGGGGCCTCACCGTGCCCCGCGGCGCGCCTCCGCTGACCAACGTGCGCCGAGAAGCTCTCTCTCGAGACTACGCCGACGGCGCGATGACGGCCACCTGCCGTCCGCAATCGCCGCCGCGATGCGAGAAGAAGCGGTCGCGATGGCAGCGGGTGCAGCAGTCGCTGATCTCCACCTGCTTGACGCCGGCAATGCGCGCCTGGTCGGCGAGCAGCGCGCGCAGATCGACCGTTGCCGCGTGGTCGATGGTACGCCGCATCAACTGCGCGTACACATCGGGACCCACCTCGTAGCACCCCCCGCAGATGGCGGGCCCGAGATGCACCAGCAGGTCGGCGGGCTCGCAACCGAATCCCTTGAGAGTCCGCAGGCCAGCCCCGAGGATCCCGTTCGCGGTGCCGCGCCAGCCCGCGTGGAGCAAGGCGGCCGCGCCCTTGGGATGACCGATGAAGACTGGCACGCAATCGGCGATCGTCACCACCATCGCGGTGTCGTGATGCGCGGTCGCGTGGCCATCGGCCGAATCAATGCGCAACCAGCCATCCCACCCAGGCGTGTGCGTGACCACCTTCGTCCCATGCACCTGATGTGCCGACGCCATCCGCCCGCCGCCGGCGCGCAGCAGTGCGAGCCAGCGGTCATTCACCTCACGTACGGGCGCCTCATCGGTGAACCCGTAGCTGCCGGCTTCCCGTGTGGTCGTGAAGGCGGTGAGTCCCAGCACGGCGAACGAGGCGACCCGCTCGCGCGGCGGGAGCGCGCCGCTCATCGGTCCTCGGCGACGCGCGTGATCTTGGCGCCCAGCGCGTTGAGCCGCTCGTCGATCCGCTCGTACCCGCGGTCGATCTGCCCAACGTTCTTGATGGTGCTCGTCCCCTTGGCGCAACAGGCCGCCAGGAGCATCGCCATTCCGGCGCGGATATCGGGGCTCTCCACCGTCCCTGCACGCAGGGTCGACGGTCCGGCAACGAGCGCGCGATGCGGATCGCAGAGCACGATGCGCGCCCCCATCGACACCAGCTTGTCGACGAAGAACATCCGCGACTCGAACATCTTTTCGTGCATCAGGATGAGCCCTTCGCACTGCGTGGCCGTGACGATGGCGATGGACATTACGTCGGCCGGGAAAGCAGGCCACGGCTGGTCCTCGAGCTTGGGCACGTGTCCACCCAGATCGTTCTGGATCACCATCGACTGATCGGCGGGGATGATGAGGTCGTCCCCTTCACTGCGGCAGACGACGCCCAGCCGCTCGAAGCCCATACGCATGGCGCGCAGGTGCCGCACGCCGGCATCGGCGATGCGCAGTTCGCTGCGCGTCACGGCCGCGAGGCCAATGAACGAACCCACCTCGATGTGGTCCGGCCCGATGGCGTGCGTCGCGCTCCCGAGCGCTGCGCCACCGTGGATCGTGAGCGTGTTGGTACCGATCCCCTCGATGCGCGCCCCGCACGCCACGAGAAACTCGCAGAGATCCTGCACGTGCGGTTCCGACGCGGCATTCCGCAGGATCGTCGTGCCGCTGGCGGCCACGGCCGCCATCACGGCGTTCTCGGTGCCCGTGACGCTAGGCTCATCGAGAAAGACGTCGGCGCCGGTGAGTCCCTTGGTGGTGAAGCGGATCTGGTCCGAGAGGACGTGATCGGCCCCCAACTGCTGCAGGGCGAGAAAGTGCGTATCGAGCCGGCGACGGCCGATGACGTCGCCGCCGGGCGGCGAAAGCGTGACCTCGCCGCAGCGCGCGAGGAGCGGCGCGGCGAGCAGGATGGAACCTCGGATGCGCTTGCACATCTCGAGATCCAGCGCCTGCGCCGAGACGCGGGCAGCGTGCACCTGCAACGTATTGGGGCCGGTCCACCGGGCGTCCGCGCCCGTGGTCGCAATCAGCTCAACCAGGATCTCGATGTCCTTGATGCGCGGAACGTTATTGAGCGTTACCGGATGTTCGGTGAGGAGCGTGGCGGCGACGATGGGAAGAGCCGCATTCTTATTGCCCGATGGGCGAATCGTGCCGCTCAGCGGGCGGCCACCTTCGACGAGGAATTTCATGCGTTGAAAGCTACGAACCCAACGGAGTTTGCGGAATCGGAAGGCATTTTCCCTTCGCACCGTCAGACGACGCACCCTTGCATTTACCCCGCGTTCCGAGGATGCTACGGCATGATGCCTCTCTTCTTCGCGGCAGCCGACACGCTACTCGTGCGGCAGGTGCCGCCCGACCGGACCGGGTTTGAGTCGCTGGTCTTCATCGCCGGCGGCGCCGCTCAGGTGGTCACGCTCGTCGTCGTGATCCTGCTGGCCGTGATCTTCTTCCGCATGTGGAAGGCGCAGCAGGCAATGCAGGCCGAACTGTCGAAGCTGGGGTCGAAGATCGACCCGATGATCGCGAGCGCGACGTCGGCCGCCGAGAACGTTCGCGTGCTGACGGACGCCGTGCGGCACGATGCCGTGGCCGCCGCGGAGGCGCTGAGCGAGGCGACGACACGCGTGCGCGACTCCGTGAGCGGGATCGCGGATCGGATTGACGACTTTGGCGAGCTGATGGGGCGCGTGACCGACAAGACCGAAGCGGTGGCCGAGGTCGCCGGCGCGGCCGCGACCGCCATCAAGGCGGGGTCGCGACTGTTCACCAAGGGCGGCGAGCGCGGCCACTCGCGCCGGAGCGAGCGCGATAGCTCGCGAAGCGAGGGCCGGCGGCCGGCGCCGAGCGGGAGCAGCGATGACCTGATGGACGAACCCGTGCGGCTGACCGACGAGGATGACTCGCCCTACGCGGCCGAGCACGGCGATGCCCACTCCGCCCCTCGTCGGCGTCGCCATCGGCGGCGCCGCGGGAGCGGCGGCGCGCCGGGACGCGACGCAACAGGACGTGGTGACGTGGGCGGCGACGCGGCGCCCTCCGCGTAACCGTGGTGCATCACTTTCGCATCCGGCCCCTCCCCCGCGGCATCGTCTGGGCGCGGGCGGTGGCGACGGTCACCCTGCTGCTTGCGCTCACGCCCGCCGTGGCCCACGCGTGGACGCCTGGCACCCACATTCTGCTCGGTGAAGCCGTCCTGCGCTCGGCGGCGCTGCTGCCGCCGAGCATCGCGGCCCTGCTGCAGGCCTTTCCGTACGACTTTCTCTACGGCTCGATAGCAGCCGACACGAGCATCGCCAAGAAGTACGCGCGCTTCGGGCGGCACTGCCATCACTGGTACGTCGGGCTGGAGATTCTCGACCGCGCGCGCGACGAGACCCTGCAAGCCTTCGCCTACGGCTACCTGGCGCACCTTGCCGCCGATGTCGTGGCCCACAACTGGTTCGTGCCCCATCAGCTCGCGGTGACGTCGAGCACGTCGGCGATCGGGCATTCTTACTGGGAGAGCCGGTTCGAGTCCCATCTGGGAGCCCGGCACAGCCGGCGAGCGCACGAGATCATCCTGCTCGACCACGCGCGCTCCGACGATCATCTGGACCGCATCCTGAGCCCGACGATTTTCAGCACGCACACGAACCGGCGCATCTTCCGCGGCATGGTGCGTGTCACGGACGCCGAGAGCTGGCAGCGCATCTTCGCGGTGATGGCCGAACGGTCGCGCTGGGATCTCGCGGAGCGCGAGGTGGGGGCGTACCTCACGCGGTCCTTTGACTACGTCGTCGATTTTCTGCGGCGCATGGACGGGAGCGAGCCCTACGCGCACGATCCATCGGGCGAGGAACCACTGCGTGCCGCCAAGGCGGTGCGACGGACGGCACTGCGCCGCAGCGGAGATGAGGGCACGGCGCGAGAGGCGGCGGCGCGCGAGTCAGCGACTCGGCACTTCGGGCTGCCCGTCTCGTCGCTCGGCTTCAGCGCCCAACTACCCGAGCCGCTCTACCTTCCGCGCGCCGGCGACTAGTCGTCCTCGCGCTCCAAGCCGGCGAACGCGACCACGAGCCGCTTCTGGCCGACCGTTTCGTCGTCGAACTCGATGGTGACCTTGGCGTCGCGTCCGCTCCCCGACAGATCGAGGATGGTTCCGGCGCCGAACGCCTTGTGACGCACGCGGGCGCCCTTGGTGTAGCGCGGCGCCACCTGCGACTCCTCTTCCGACGGCGTTTCCCAGACGGTCGATCGCGTGGGCGCCGGCCGCGCGACCGGTGCGCCCGGACGACGGGCCGCGGGTGACGAGTACGCGAACGCGCTCGCGCTCCCGCGCAGCTTGGAGGTCTGGCGCGCCTCGTAGCGCTCCTTGGGCACCGGGGTCAGGAACGACGACAGGATGCCCGGCATCAACTCCCCGTTGCGACGTCGCGACATCGCCCACGTCAGGAAGAGCTTGCGCTCGGCACGCGTGATGCCGACGTACAGCAGGCGACGCTCCTCCTCCAGCACCTCGGGGTCGTCGAACGCCCGTGCGAGCGGGAAGAGACCGTCCTCCATTCCCGAGATGAAGACGACGGGAAACTCGAGCCCTTTCGCGGTGTGCACCGTCATCAGCGTCACGGCGTCGGCATCTGGCCCCATCTGATCGACCGCGGCGATGAGCATCGCCTTCTGCAGGAAGTGGTCGAGCGGCCGCAGCCCCAGTTCACCACCGTCATCCACGACGGTTTCCGCTGCCCCTTCCACCATCGCGCGCACGTTGTCGAGGCGATCCAGGCCTTCCGGCCCCTCGGCGCGCAGCGCTTCGTCGTAGCCGGTGGCCTGCAGGATTTCGACGATGAGCCGGTCGACACTGGAATCGGCGGCGCTGGCACGGAACCGTTCGGCGAGCCGCACGACGTCTGCCAGCGCTTGCCGCGCCGCCGGGCGCATGCCGTCGAGCTCGCCGGCACGCCGCGCCATTTCGAGCAGCGGAATGCCCAGGCCGCGCGCCGCCTCGGCCATCAACTCGACCGTGGTTTCGCCGATGCCGCGGCGCGGCACCGTGATTGCGCGGCGGAAGGCCTCGTCATCGGCGGGATTCGCCGCGAGGCGCAGCCAGGCCAGGAGGTCGCGCACTTCGCGCCGGTCGTAGAAGCGCACCGCACCGATGAGCCGGTACGGAATGGAGCGGCGCCGCAGCGACTCTTCGAGCGGCCGGCTCTGGGCATTGGTGCGGTAGAGGATCGCAAACTCCGACGGCCGCTCACGCATCCTCATACGACGTGCCTCGATTTCGTCGGCAATGGCGTCGGCCTCGTCGCGGTCGTCGAGTGCCTTGAGCACCGTCACCGGCTCGCCGGCCGGGCGCGTCGCGCGCAGCGTCTTGCCCCGGCGCTCGGCATTCTGCGCGATGACCACGTTGGCGAGCGCGAGAATATCGGGTGTGGAGCGGTAGTTCTCCTCCAGCCGCACCACGCGAGCGCCCGGGTAGTCACGCTCGAAGTCCAGGATGTTGCGCACGTCGGCGCCGCGCCAGCCGTAAATGGACTGATCATCGTCACCGACCACGGCCACGTTGCCTTGAGGTCCGGCGATGAGCCGCACGAACTCGTATTGCGCGTGGTTGGTGTCCTGGTACTCGTCGACGAGCAGGTACTCGAAGCGCGTCGCGTAGTGTTCGCGCAGGTCGGCGTGCTGCCGTAGAATCTGCACCGGGAGCACGAGCAGGTCGTCGAAGCTCACGGCGTTGGCGGCGCGGAGCGCGGGCTCGAGTGCCGCGTAGACGGCGGCCGCGGCCTTGGCAAGTGGTGTCAGCGCGAGCCGCGCGTACTCCTCGGGTGGAACGAGCGCGTTCTTTGCGTCGCTGATGGCTGCGACGACCGCCTTGGGGGCGAAGTCCTTGACCGATACCCGTTCGCGCTCCATCAGGCGTCGGACGACGGTCAGCGTGTCATCCTCGTCGTAGATGGTGTACTCGCCCGTCCGCCCCACCCGGTCCGCGTGGAGACGCAGGAGCCGCGCGCCGATGCCGTGGAAGGTGCCGATCCACATCCCGCGCGGTTCGGCGCCAAGCAAGCGCGCGATGCGCTCCCGCATCTCGCCGGCCGCCTTGTTGGTGAACGTCACCGCGAGCACGCGGTGCGGTGGCACGGCGAGTTCGTCGACGATGCGCGCGACGCGCGTGGTGAGAACACGCGTCTTCCCCGACCCGGCGCCCGCCAACACGAGCAGCGGCCCCAGGCCATGCTCCACCGCGGCGCGCTGCGCCGGATTGAGTGACACGTCGCCCCCCGACCGCGGAGCCGTCATCCGGGGAAGTGCAGGTCGAACACCGCGCCGCGATCGGACGGCACCAACTGCAGCCGCCCGTTGTGCGATTCCTCGACAATACGGCGCGCGAGCGGCAGGCCAATGCCCCACCCCCGCTCCTTGGTGGTGAAGCCGGCGGCGAAAATCTTCCGGCGCAATTTCGCCGGAATGCCGGGCCCATCGTCGGCCACGCGCACGCGCGCTCCGCCGCCGGCCGCGCGATCCACGCGCACCGCAATGGTGCCGCCGCGTCCCGCGAGCGCGTCGACGGCGTTCTTGACGAGCGACTCGACGGCCCACTCGAGCAACACGCGATCGGCCGGAACGACCAGGGGCCCCTCGCCGCGATCGAAGGTGAGCGTCACCGGATTGGCGAGCGTCGGAACGCGCGCCCGGAAATAGTTGACCACCGTTTCCACGGACAGTCCGATGTCGGTGGGCACCAGCTTGGGCGGCCGACCAATACGCTCGAACCGATGGGCCACGCGTTCGAGTCTCACCACGTCGCCGTGCATGTGCACACGCGCGGAGTCGGTGGGCGAGCCGGGGACAGGATCCCCTTCCCGCTCGGCCAGCAGTTCGAGCCAACCCTGGAGCGACGAGAGTGGCGTGCCAAGCTGGTGCGCCGCCTCGCGGGCCATCCCCGCCCACACCCGTTCGCGCTCGGCGCGCGCGCGCACGCCGAGCACCATGATGCCGGCCACGATCAACATCGAGAGCACGGCCACCTGCAGCAGCGGAATGACGCGCAGGCCGCGCACGAGCGGCGTGTTGCCAAAGTGGATCTGGCCGATCCCCGGCTCTTCGACCGGGCGGTTCTGCCGGTCGAGCGTCCGGACCAACTCGAGCAATGCACTGTAGCGTGGATCCGCCGGGCTC
>JARIEY010000100.1 GCA_031127085.1 Gemmatimonadota bacterium
TGAAGTTGCCGGACTGCAGACGGGCCTGCGGGGACGCGCCGCCGTCGCAGTTGCCCGTGGTGGCAAACACCTGCGAGCAGTTGCGGCGATCGAGCAAGTTGGCCACGCGCAGGAACGCGCCGTATCGCACGTTCGCAATGGTCCAGTCCTTCTGCGCCTGCATGTTGATGATGAACGTCAGCGGCGCCGTGCCGCTGTTGCGTTCGAGACGGTCGGCCGCGTTGCCCGTGAACGTCAGCGACGGCGTGTACGGGAAGCCGCTCGCGAGACGCGTCGTGAACGATACCGACGAGTTCTTCAGGTACTGTCCGCCCCAGATGCCGGGCGTCTTGTTGGCCACGATGAAGCTCACCGAACCGCCGAGTTGGTGCTGCTGGTCCACGTCGCTGCGAATCTCGCGGCGGGCGACGATATCGCCTTCCTCGGTCGTGCGCTGCGTCTCCAGGTCCGGCGGCGACGCGTTGGTCGTGGCCTGCGAGAAGGCGTAGTTCAGGCGGCCGGTCCAGAAGTTCGACAGCCGACGGCGGAACTCGAGCTCGAAGCCGCGCACCGTCTGGAAGTCCTGATTCACGAGCACGGTGTAGCTCGGCGAGTTCGTGCCGTACGTGACGCCCGGATCGAAGACGCGCGTGATCGTCCCCTTCAGGAACCCACCGTTGCGAATGCCGGTCAGTCCCGACTGGTCCTTGGAGAACGCGACGAACTGCAGCGCGTACTTGTTGCCTTTGCCGAACTCGGCCACATAGCCCATCTCGTACGACACGGCCTGCTCGGCGCGCAGGCGCGGGTTGCCGACATACGTCTGCGCATCGAACTGTACGGCCTTGGCGGTGCCCTCGGCGGCGGTCCCGATTCCCGTCCCCTGATAGACGTTGTTGTAAAGCGGGTTCTGGTAGTAGACGCCGAAGTTGAAGAAGGCGTTCGAGCGGTCGGTCACCGGGAAAGACAACCCGAGGCGCGGGCTGAACGCGCGGCGCACGGCGGCCTGGCCCAGATCATCCTTGAAGGCGATGTCACGCGCCGAGTCGCCCTTGCTCTGCAGCACGCCGCAGGCGGCGATGCCCGTGAGCGGCAGCTTGGTCACGGGGTCGATGCCGCTGGCCCAGTTGGCCGGCAGGCCGAACTTGGCGGGGTCGTTGCAGACCGACAGCTGCGTGGTGCCGTTCGTGGGATCGAGCGGGTTGTTGAACGAGACGCCGCCGGCGCGTCCGTAGTCGAAGCGCGCGCCGATGCGCACCGTCAGGAAGTCGTACTCGATGCGGTCCTGCAGGTAGGCGGCCGCGTCCCACGGCTTGGCCGCGTAGTTCGATGGCTGCAGCTGAATGTTGTTCAGGCCGACGTCGCGCACCTCGCGGAACAGGATGTCGTGCCCCTGATAGAACACGCCCATCGCGAGGTTGTGATGGTCCGTCGCCTGGTACTGCACGTCGAAACGCGCCAGGCGCGTCGTGTTCTGGTCGTGGCCCGCGATCTCATCGGTTCCCTCCGTGGGGGTGATGTCGACCGAGGTCACGCCGGCCACCGCGAAGCGGCCGTCGAAATTCGTGTCGGCCACGCGCTCGCCAATGCAGACGCCCGAGAAGAACGTCGCACAGGTCTGGCGCTTTCCGCTCAACTGGCCGACCACGATCTTGTAGTTGAAGCGACCGGCGGTCTGCTCAAACCGCGCCGTCAGCAGGTCGCGCGCTTCACTGACCGTCGCCGGCGCCACATAGGTGTTGCGGTCCGCGCCCGTCGGGCGGCCGGTCGGCGTCAGGCGGTCGGTGTCGTAGTACGTGTTGCACGCGTCGTTCACGTCCACGTTCCTGTAGACGTTGCGATACGTGTCGATGCATTGGTTGGCCCGGCTGTAGCCCATCAGCCCCCAGTCAAACGCGACATTCATGCGCGCGTTCTCGAAATGCAGGGCACTCACGCTGAGCTTGGTCGTCGGCCCGAAGAGGTACGTCAGCTTGGCGAACGCGTCGCGTTCCGAGGTGTACCCCTGCGCGCGCCAGCCCGTCAGCAGGTCGCCCGAGCTGATCGCGCGCGCAATGGTGTCGCTCATGAACGGATCAAAGACCTTGTTGTCGTACTCAAGCACCTGCGAGGCGCCGCCGGTGCTGCGTCCCGCCAGCACGAAGCGCAGCTTGTTGTTCGTGGCGGGGACGGGGCCCGAGAGGAAGCCCTCGATGAAGTCGTAGCCCTTGAGGCCGTCGGAGATGCCGCCGAACGCCTTGCCGACTTTCGACGTCTCGTAGTCGAGCGCGCCCTGAATGGTGGTGCCGCCGTCGCGCGTCGCCATGGAGACCACGCCGGAAAGTGCGTTGCCGTACTGCGGCTCCATCCCGCCCTTCACCGTCGACACGCCGGCAATCGCCTTGTTCGTGATGTCCATCGACGGGCCACCGAACAAGAAGTTGTTGATCGGAATGTCATCGATCAACGTCATCGTCTCGCCGGCACGGCCGCCCCGGATCTGCACGCCCGTAATGCCCTGACGCCGCGCGGAGGTGAACGACGTGAGATCGGTGGAGACCTGCGGCACCTCAGTGAAGCCGGCCTGCAGCTGGAGCGCATCCTTGATGCTCCGCACCGGCAGCGTCTGCAGCTCCTCCTGCGAGATCGACTGCGTGGTGCCAGTCTGCTTCAGCTCAACGAGGTTTTGCTGGTTCTCCACGATCTGCACGGTCTGCAGCGTGTTGGCCGCGCTCGAGAGCTTGAAGTTGATCTCGCGCGTGACGTCGATGGTGACCACCACCGTCGTCTGCTGCGTGCCGTAGCCGATGCGGCGTGCCTGCACGGTGTAGGTGGCCGGCGGGACGCCGAGAATGAAGAAGCGCCCATTCGGTCCCGACACCTGGCCGTAACCGGTGCCCTGCAACAGGACCTGGGCGCCCTCAATCGGCTGGCCAGTCCCGGCGTCGGTGACGACGCCGGTGATCTTGCCGGTCTGCGCCTCGGCGCGCCCAGCCGCGAGGCCGCTGACGAGCACGAAGGCAAGGGCGAGTGTCAGGCAACGGAGGACTGCCTGAAGGAGCGGGGTGGTACGCACGGACGACCTCCCGGACTGCGTATCGGTGAGAACCTGACAGCACGACGCACGACACACGACTACAGCGAACTCTCGTTCCGGCTAAGACGCCGACTCGAGGTCCAGAGTGCGCAAGGCGCCCCAGACGCGTCAGCGCGACAATCGTCACGCGACGCAATAAAAGGCAGGTCAGGCGTCCGGCTGTCAAGTCGTAGGGGGTTCCCCGTCTCGCACCGTCCATGACGTGAGGAGCCGCCTGCCACGCGCACCGGCCAATCAATAGATTCCACCACTATGCCTGACGTCGTCGCTCTCGCTGCCGAACTCCTCGCCACGCAGTCCCCTTCGCGTGCCGAGGGACCGGCCGTCGAGATGGTGGCGGCCTGGCTTCGCGAGCGCGGCTGGCGCGTGACGCTGCAGGAGGTGACGCCGGGGCGCCACAACGTGTGGGCAACGCGACGCGGCGGCGGCGTGACACTCTCCACACATCTCGACACCGTCCCTCCCTACGTCGCACCGCGGCTCACCGCCGATCGGCTCTGGGGACGCGGCGCCTGCGATGCCAAGGGAATTGCGGCCGCGATGATGGTGGCGGCCACGCGACTCGCTGGCGCCGGAGAAGAGCGCGTCGACCTGCTCTTCGTCGTGGGTGAAGAGCGCGGCTCCGACGGCGCGCGCGCGGCGAACGAGCTCGAGGCGACGTCGCGGTACCTCATCAATGGCGAGCCGACCGAAAGCCGCCTGGCCACGGGGTGCAAGGGTGCCTGGCGCGTGACCGTGCGCACCCACGGACGCGAAGCGCACTCGGCCTACCCGGAGCTCGGCGCCACCGCCATCATCCCGATGTGCGAACTGCTCCCCGAGCTTGAGACGCTCGTTCTTCCCGTGGATGCGGCGCTCGGCCCGACGACGGTGAATGTCGGGCTGATTCAGGGCGGCACGGCGGCGAACATCATTCCCGGGCAGTGCGAAGCGGAACTGTTGGTGCGTCTCGTGGGCGATCGCGCCCCGGTGCAGCAGGCCCTCGAGCGCTGGGCCGCGGGGCGCGCCGAGCTCTCGTTCGGATCATTCATTCCCGCGCAGCACTTCACCGTCGTCCCGGGCTTCGACACGGCGCCGATGGCCTACACCTCGGACATTCCGCTGCTCCCGCGCTGGGGGACGCCGCTGCTCTTCGGCCCCGGCTCCATTCACGTTGCCCACACCCCCGACGAGTTCATCGCGCTCGATGAACTGCGTGATTCGGTGGATGCCTACGAACGCCTCGTCCGCACCCTGCTCGACTCATGACCGCACATCGCCCCCGTACCAAAGTTGCCGTGCTCGGCGCCACGGGCGCCGTGGGACAGACTTTTGTCCGTTTGCTCGAAGGACATCCTTGGTTTGAACTCGCCGACGTGGCGGCGTCGGAACGCTCGGCCGGCCGCACCTATCGCGAAGTCACGCGATGGATCGAGGGGGACATGCCTCCCGCGGTTGCCGAGCTCACGGTGAAGGCGTGCGACCCGGCCGTCGTCGCGGCGCCGATCGTCTTTTCGGCGCTCGACAGCAACGTCGCTGGCGAGGTGGAGGCGAAGTTCGCGGCGGCGGGGCGCCTCGTGCTCAGCAACGCCAAGAACTACCGGATGGAACCCGACGTGCCGTTGGTGATCCCGGAAGTGAATGCGCATCACTTGGCCTTGCTCGATGTGCAGCGCGCGAACCGAGGCTGGACGGGCGGGATTGTCACGAACGCGAACTGCGCGGCCACGATGGCCGCGATGGCGCTGGCGCCGCTTCACCAGGCGTACGGTGCACGCCGCGTGTTCGTGGCCACGATGCAAGCCGTGAGCGGCGCGGGCTATCCTGGCGTTCCGTCACTCGACATTCTCGGCAACGTCATTCCGTATATCGGCGAGGAAGAGCCCAAGATCGAGCGCGAGATGCAGAAGATGCTCGGCGTCGTTTCTGGCGGTGCCGTCAATGCCGCGGGCTTCGTGGTGAGCGCGCACGCCAACCGCGTGGCAGTGGAGAACGGCCACACGGTCTGCCTCTCGGTGGAGTTTGAGCGCGAGCCCTCGCTCGCCGATGCGGCCGATACCCTGCGCGGATGGAAGGGGGCTGAGGCCGTGCGCGGACTGCCGTCGGCACCCGACGTGCCGCTGCACTTCTTTGCGAACGATGACCGTCCGCAGCCCCGCCGCGACGTGATGCGCGGTCGCGGGATGACGGTGTCGGTGGGGCGCCTGCGCCGCGATCCGCTCTTCCACCTGAAGTTCGTCGCGATGGGACACAACACCATTCGTGGGGCTGCGGGCGGCTCCATTCTCAACGCTGAACTGCTGGTGGCATCAGGCCGCGTGGGCGTCGAATGATCGTTGCCAAGTTCGGCGGCACATCGGTGGGCGACACCGCCGCCATCGAGCGCACAGCATCGATCGTGCGCGGTCGGCTGCCGCGTCGCCCGGTCGTGGTGGTCTCCGCGTTGGCCGGCACGACCAACGCCCTGCTCGACTTCGCGGCGCGTTCAGCGGCTGGCCAGTTCATCGATGCGCTGCGTGGAGTCGAAGCGCTGCGCGAACGCCACCTCGCGGTCGTCACGGAACTGCTCGGCTCCGGATCAGACGCCGCCGAAGTCGCCGCTGATGTCAGCGTGCTGTTCGACGAACTCGCGCACTTGGGCGAGGCGCTGTCGGTGCTGGGCGACCTCAGCCCGCGCTCTGTTGATGCCGTGGCCGCCTACGGCGAGCGGCTTTCGTCGCCCATCGTGGCCGCCGCCTTCGCGCAGCGCGGCATTCCCGCCGTGTGGGTCGACGCGCGCAAGGTCATGATCACCGATGCCGAGTACGGCAAGGCGCAGCCGCAGAGCGCATCGATCGCCGAGGCCGCGCGGCGGCATGTGCTGCCGCTGCTGCACGAGGGCAAGGTGCCGGTGCTGGGCGGCTACATCGGCGCCACCACGGAAGGCGTCACGACCACCCTCGGCCGCGGCGGTTCCGACTACAGCGCGGCGCTCTTCGGTGCCGCGCTCGACGCCGAGGCGATTGAGATCTGGACCGACGTCGACGGAATGCTGACCGCCGATCCGCGCGTGATTCCCGCCGCGCGGCTCATCGAGCACATCCGGTTTGACGAGGCGGCGGAGCTGGCGAGCTTTGGCGCCAAGGTGCTCCATCCGAGCACCATCGCGCCGGCCGTTCAGCGGAGCATCCCGGTCTTCATCTTCAACTCGCACCGGCCGGAGGCGGCGGGGACGCGGATCACCGCCGACGCACCGCGCCTGTCGGTGCGCGCGGTGGCTGGGCGCGGCAACGTGGTGCTCGTCAACGTGAAATCGAGCGCGATGCTCGGCACGCCAGGGGTGGTGCGGGGCATCTTCTCGGTCTTCGAGCGGTTCAAACTGTCGGTCGACGCCATCGCGACGTCCGAAGTCAGCGTGTCGGTGACCATTGACGCCGATGTCAGGCTCGATGCCGTGCTCACGGAACTGCGCGCCTTCGGCGAGGTGACGGTGACGCGCGGCCAGGGCACGGTGGCGATTGTCGGCGCCGGACTCGGCGACCATACGCCCACTATGGCGCGCGCGCTCGCCGCACTTGGTGAGTTGCGCGTACACCTGTGCGCGCTCAGTGCCAGCGCCATCAACCTCACGTTGATCGTCGACGGCGATCAGGTGCACGAGGCGATGCGCCGCCTGCATCGGGCCTTCTTCGAGGAGGCTGCGTGAGCGCCCTGCGCTTGACCGTGATTGGCGACGGCAAGATGGGGCGGCTCGTGCACGCGCTGGCCGTCGAGGAAGGGGTGGTGGTCACCGCGTGGTTGGGGCGCGATGAGGTGGTTGCCTCGGGTATCAGCGGGGAGACGCTCGGCGGCGCGAACGTGGCGATCGAGTTCACCGAACCCGGCGCTGCCGCGGCCAATGTGCGTGCGCTGATCGCGGCTGGCTGCGCTGTGGTGTGCGGCACCACCGGCTGGGACGATGAGCGCGCGGTCGTGGAGCAAGAGGTGCGCGCGGCTGGGGGCGCGCTGATGTGGGCCCCCAACTTTTCGCTTGGCGTGCACATCTTCACGGCGCTGGTCGCAGAAGCGGCGCGCAGGGCGCGCATCGCGGGCGGCTTTGACGCACACATGGTGGAGACGCATCACGCGGCCAAGCTCGACGCGCCGTCGGGGACGGCCCGTCATCTCGCGCAGGCCGCGCACGCGGCTTCTGGTGCCGTGGTGCCCGTCACCTCGGTGCGCGTCGGCGCGGTGCCCGGAACGCATGAGCTGATACTTGATGGCGCCTTTGAGCAGTTGCGGCTGGTTCACGAAGCGCGCGACCGACGGGTGTTCGCCCTCGGCGCGCTGGCCGCCGCTCGCTGGATGGTGGGACGGCACGGCGTGCTGCGGTTGGATGACATGCTGGCCACTTCGGGAGGTTCGTGATGGGATCGTGCACCCTGCAAGGCGCCATCACTGCGCTGGTCACGCCGTTCACGCGCGACGGCCGCGTGGACGAGTCGGCGCTGCGTGCGCTGGTGGCGTGGCAGGTGGAGCGGGGAATCGACGGCCTCGTGCCGGTGGGGTCGACCGGTGAGGCCGCCACACTCTCGCTCGCGGAGCGCGAACGGGTGGTTGCCATCACCGCCGAGGTGGTGCACGGTCGCGTGCCGGTGATCGCCGGCGCCGGCAGCAACGACACCGCCGCGGCCATCGAGAACTCGCGCGTGCTCTCCGCCGCAGGGGCCACGCACCTGCTGCACGTGTCGCCGATGTACAGCAAGCCGCCACAGCGCGGGTTGTTGGCGCACTTCCGCGCCGTGGCCGATGCTGCGCCGCGTCCGGTGGTGTTGTACAACGTGCCGGGGCGCACCGCGAGCAACGTGGAGGCCGCCACCCAGCTGGCGCTGGCCGAGCATCCCAACATCGTGGCAACCAAGGAAGCCTCAGGGAACATCGAGCAGATTGCCGAGATCATCCGGCACCGTCCTGCGGGCTTCGCCGTGCTCTCGGGCGATGACGCGCTGACGCTCGACGTCATCGCGCGCGGCGGCAATGGCGTGATCTCCGTGGTCTCGAACGCTGTCCCCGCCGTGATGCGCGCGCTGTGTGTGGCAGCCGCCGGTGGCGACTTCCCTGCGGCGCGCGCCCTGCATGGAACGCTGGAACCGCTCTTCGGCGCAGCCTTCGTAGAGTCGAATCCCATCCCGATCAAGGCGGCGCTCGCTCTTATGGGGCGTATCGGCAACGTGCTGCGCCTCCCCTTGATCCCGCTCGATCTGCGCCACGAGCCGCTGCTACGTGCAGCCCTCGCCAGCGCCGGAGTGCAGCAGGCATGACGCCGACCGTCGATCTCATTGCCCTCGCGCAGCGCATCGAGGCGCTGTACGCCATCCCGCAGCAGCTCGCCATTCCCGACGACGCGGAGGAGACCATCGATCTCCTGCTCTCCTCGCTGGAGGCCGGGCTGGTGCGGGCCGCGGTGCGCGACGAGCACGAGCAGTGGGTGGCCGTGCCGTGGGTGAAGCGCGGCATTCTCGCCGGCTTCCGCGTGGGGCGGATGGTCGATCAGTCGGTGCTCGGCGACGCCCGCGTCAGTCGGCCATTCACCTTCTTCGACAAGCACACCTACCCCACGCGCGCCCTCACGCTCGACGACGGCATCCGCGTGGTCCCCGGGGGATCGTCCATTCGGCGCGGGGCCTTCGTGGCGCGCGGCGTCGTGTGCATGCCGCCGATGTTCGTGAATGTCGGGGCGTATGTGGGCGCCGGGACGATGGTGGATTCGCACGCGCTCGTCGGCTCGTGCGCGCAAATCGGTGAGCGCGTGCACCTGAGCGCGGCGGCGCAAATCGGCGGCGTGCTGGAGCCGGTGAATGCGTCGCCGGTGGTGATCGAAGACGATGTGGTCGTGGGCGGCAACTGCGGCGTGTACGAGGGGACAGTGGTCCGCGCACGCGCGGTGCTCGCCGCCGGCGTTGTGCTCACGCGCGGCACGCCGGTGTTCGACCTCGTGCAGGAGCGGGTGCTTCGCGCGCCGCCCGGTGGCGTGCTGCAAATCCCCGCCGGCGCGGTCGTCGTCCCCGGCGCGCGGCAGGTAGGGCGCGGGTGGGGGCAGGAGCAGGGGCTCTCGCTCCAGACGCCGGTCATCGTCAAGTACCGCGACGACAAGACCGACACCGCCACCGCGCTCGAAGGCTGGCTGCGGTGAGTGCGATGCGCGTCGCCGGCGCGCTCCGCGTCCCCGGTGACAAGTCGATTTCGCATCGGGCCCTGATGCTCGGCGCGCTCGGCACTGGTCCGTCGCGCGTCCGCGGGATCCTGCAATCGCTCGACGTGCACAGCACGGCGGGGGTGCTGCGCGCGCTGGGCGTCGCGGTGCCCGCGCTCGGCGAGGAGATCGTCATCGACGGCGTTGGATTGCGAGGACTGCGCGCCGGCGCGGCCGATCTCGAGTGCGGCAACAGCGGCACCACCACGCGCCTGCTGGCTGGCATCGTGGCGGGCTCGGCGCTCAGTGGCCGCTTCGTTGGCGACGCGAGTCTCAGCCGGCGCCCGATGGGGCGCATCGCGCGCCCGCTCGCGGCGATGGGTGCCCGGTTCGAGTTCGGGCGCAGCGGCGACGGTCTCCCGATGACGGTGCACGGTGGCCCGCTGCGCGGACTCACCTGGCATATGGAGACGGCGAGCGCGCAGGTGAAGAGCGCGATCCTGCTTGCCGGCCTGGTGGGAGATGTGCCCGCCGAAGTGCACGAGGTGGAGCGCACGCGCGACCACACTGAGCGGATGCTGGTGGGCCGCGGCGTCGACCTGCGGGTCGAAGGAAATGCGGTGACGCTCGTGCCGGCCGCTCGCCTCGACGCGGCGGATCAACTGGTGCCGGGCGACCCGTCGTCCGCGGCCTTCTTTGCTGCGCTCGCGGCGATCGCCGATGACGGAGAGCTCGCCCTGCACGATGTCTGCATCAATCCCACGCGGGCCGGAGCGTTTGAGGTGCTGCGCCGAATGGGCGCGCAGGTGCGATATCAGGATGCCCGCGTCGAGGGCGGGGAAGAGGTCGCGACCGTCGTCGTTTCGCCGGGCATGCTGCGCGGCGCCGTCATTGAGGGGCGTGACGTGCCGTCGCTCGTGGATGAACTCCCCGTGCTCGCGTGCGTTGCCGCCTGCGCGACGGGGGAAACGCGCGTCACCGGCGCCGCCGAGCTGCGCGTGAAAGAAAGCGATCGCATCAAGGCGATCGTCAACAACCTCCGCGCGGTCGGCGCGGAGGCCGAGGAACTCCCCGACGGATTTGTGGTGCGCGGGACCGGCCGGCGTCCGTTCGCCGGTGCGGTGGCCACGCACGCCGACCATCGCATTGCCATGGCCTTCGGCGTCCTCGGGGTGGTTCCCGGGAGCGCAATCACCGTGGACGACCCGGCGTGCGCCGCCGTGTCGTTCCCCACGTTTTGGAAGGAGCTGTCGCGTGTCGTCGTATGATCGGTCGCCCCTGGTGGTCACCATCGATGGTCCCGCCGCCTCGGGAAAGTCGAGCACCTCAACGCTGGTCGCGGCGCGCCTCGGGGTGCGCCACGTCGACAGCGGAATGATTTATCGCAGCGTCACCGCCTCCCGTTTGCGCGGCGGAGACGCCCCGGAGCTTTGGACCGAGCAGTCGGTGCTCGAGGCGGCGCGCGCCGTCTCGCTCTCGCCGGGCGAGACCAGCTTCGTGCCACGGCTCCACGGGGTGGACTGCGAAGCGGAGATTCGCGGAGAGGCCGTCACGGCGCTCGTGAGCTTGGTCGCCAAGATGCCGCACGTGCGCGCGTGGGTGAACGCGCTGGTGCGCCAGACGGCGGCCGCCCACGAGATTGTGGTCGATGGCCGCGATATGGGGACGGCAGTCTTTCCCGATGCGCGCCTCAAGATCTGGCTCGTGGCGCTTCCCGCCGAACGGGCGCGCCGCCGCGTGCTGCAGCGCACCGGCCGAGCGCCGAACGCCGAGGAACTGGCCGCCGAGACGGCCGAGCTCGAGGCCCGCGACTTGAAGGATCGCGAGCAGACCCAGCCCGCCGCTGACGCCGTGTGGATCGACACGACCGGGATCAGTCAGGATGAGCAGGTGGGGCGAATCGTGGGGTTGGCAGAGGAACGGAGATAGAGGATCACTGGGAAGGGGAAGGGAGCAGGGTGTGGCAAGGGGAAGCGGAAGGGGGTCGGAAGAGGATGGACGGGCCCCTTCCCGCCCTTCCCCGTTCCCTTCCCACACCCTGCTCCCGTCCCCTTCCCCGTGATCCTCTATCTCCGTTCCTC
>JARIEY010000101.1 GCA_031127085.1 Gemmatimonadota bacterium
CCGTGGGCGTGGTTCTCGCCACGCTGTGGCTCGCGCTCTCGCTTCAACGACGCGGCCTCGCGCGGGCGCTCAGCCCCATCGATCCCCGCCGGCTCGACGCCGCGCGCACGCTGGTGCTAGGGCCGGCCGCTGAAATCGAGCGGCTGCGTCGCGATCGGTCGGCTGGAATGGAGAGCCGCGTGATGCCGGCGGTGTACGAGCTGTCGGCCAACTGGGGCGAGCCTGGACAGGAAGGAATGCCCGCCCTGTACGACCGAATTGCCGACTCCAACGCCGACGCACTGGTGCTGGTTGGTGCGGTGTCGGACACGGCGCTGCAGAGCGTTATGATCGCCGCCTCCAGCGCCGGCGCGCGTGTGTACGCCACGCGCCGCGAGGCATTCCGAAAGTTTGACGAACCATCGTTTGTCCTGCGCCGGTCGGAGCCGCTGATGCTGCTGTCGCGCCCGGCGCTCGTGGGCTCGCAGTTGGTGCTCAAGCGCGTCATCGACCTGCTGGGCGCCGCCGTGGGACTCGTGGTGCTCTCGCCGATTCTGGGGCTGGTCAGTCTGCTGGTCCGCTTCTCGTCACCCGGGCCGGTGCTCTTCCGGCAGGTGCGCGTGGGGCTGGGCGGCGATCCCTTCGTCTGCCTGAAGTTCCGCACGATGGTGGCCGATGCCGAACTGCGACAGGCCGAGCTGGTGCGGGACAATATTCACGACGGTGGCAACCGCATCTTCAAGCTCCCCAATGATCCGCGACTGACGTCGGTCGGCAAGTTCCTGCGCCGGTCGAGCATCGACGAACTGCCCCAGCTCTGGAACGTGCTGCGGGGTGAGATGTCGCTGGTGGGGCCGCGCCCGGCCCTCCCTTCGGAGGTGCTGCGCTACGAGCCGCACCATTTCGTGCGCTTTGAGGTCCTCCCGGGGATCACCGGCCCGTGGCAGGTCGGCGGTCGCAACGCCATCAAGGACTTCGAGGAGGTCGTTCGCCTCGAGTCCAACTACGTGCGTGGGTGGACGCTGTGGCGGGATCTGGTGATCCTGCTGCGCACCGTTCCCGCCGTCATTTCCATGAAGGGCGCCTTCTAGCGCCGTGACGCCGCCTTTACGCTGATCGTTTTGTCTCGGATACCCGTCTTCCCCTTCGCCTTCCCCACGACTGTGCGTCTTCCCGTGAATCGACTCGTGCGTCGCGCCCTGCCGGCAGCATTGTTGCTGCTCGCGGCCTGCAATCCGCGCACTCCCGTGGCGCTGGCGCCGCTCCCCGACCGGCCCTGGACCGTGCTTCCCGGCGACGAGGTAAAGGTGCGCGTCTATCGCGAACCTGAGCTCAACGGCCAGTGGGTCGTCAACGGCAAGGGCGAAGTCTTCGTCCCGGGACTCGGCCGCATCATGGCGGCGGGGCTCACGGCCGACTCGCTCTCGGGGCTGATCACCGCCGGCTACTCCAAGCGCATTCTCGACGCCATCGTCGACGTGGGCATTCTGCGCTCCCTGCCGGTGCTCGGGCAGGTGCACGGCCCCGGCATCTACCAGGCCGAACCCACGATGACCGTGCAGCAGATCGTGGCCAAGGCGGGCGGCATTCGCGGCACCAGCTTGCAGACGCCAACCTTCCTGCTCCAGAAGGGGCGCGACGGCAGCCGCTACTCACTGGCGGCGGATCTGCGCCTTGACCGCGTCTCACTGGAGGAAGGCGACGCCATCATCGTGGTCGACCCGTCCTTCATCGAGCGCTGGTCGCCCTGGGCGCAGACGCTCAATCAGTTCGGCTCCGTCATCAACATCGTGTTGACGATGCTCCTGTTCTCGAAGCGTTAGGATACCCGTGGAACAGCTTCCCATTCTTGCCGATCCGGGCGACGCGAACCAGGAGATCGATCTCCGGCGCGCCTGGCAGACGGTCGCCCGCAGCGCCTGGATCATCGTCATTTGTATCGGACTCGCCACCGCAGCGGCCATGCTCGCGGTCCGGCGCATCGACCCGGTCTTCTCGTCTTCCGCCACGGTGCGCATCGAGGAGAAGAATCAGGGGGGGAGTGCGTTCGGGTATTTCGCCGCGGATTATACGAACGTCCTCGCCACGGCCACGCAGATCCTCACGAGCCGCCAGTTGGCGTACGACGTGGTGGATTCGCTGGGCATGCGTTTGGGCCTCTACCAGCCGGTGCGCCGGCTCAAGAGCGAAGTGGTCCGCCTGGCGCACGTGAGCGCCGACGCGCCCTCGCAGGCCTATCGACTCGACCGCACCGGACGCGGCATGCGCGAAGTGCGCCTGCTGCCGAGCGAGAAGGTGCTGGGCAGCTTCCCCGATTCGCTCCCGATTCCCATCGAAGGCGGCTGGATCCAGCTTGCGGGCGGCGCCACGCGCTACGACCGGCTGGTCTTCACGGTCTTCCCGCGCAACGACGTCGCCTCGGCGCTGCGTGACGCCATCCGCGTCTCGCAGGCGGGACGCGACGCCAACGTGCTGCGCATCGCCTACACGGGCAAGGATCCCGTGGAAGCGATGCAGGTCCCCAACGTGCTGGCTCGCGCCTACGTGAAGCGCCGCATCGACCTGGCCGCCAGTGGCGCCCGGTCGACCGTCAGCTACCTCGAGCGTCAGGTGGCCGTGGTCGGCGAGCAGCTGAACGAGCAGGAAACGAAGATCCGCGACTATCTTCTCTCGCGCGGCGTCTCGAGCATCGACGGCAAGATTCAGGACCTGGTGTCCGAGCTGAATCTGCTCCGCAGCAACATGACCAACATCACGCTCGAGCGTGACGCGATCGCCCGCGCGATCGCTCCGCTCCGTGAGAACGGGGTGGACGGCGCCGACGAGTTCCTGCGCCGGGCCATGGCGACGCCAGAGTTCCTCGGCATTGCCACCACCGAAGTGGGCAACCTGCAGGGGCTGCGCACCGAGCGCGACGCCCTGCTGCAGCGCCGCACGGCCGACGATCCGGACGTGAAGTCGCTCAACACGCGAATGGACGTCGTGCGCGAGCGCATTCAGGACCGCGCCGCGGCCTTCCTGAGCCAGCGCAACTCACTCGTCGAAGACCGGCAGCACCGCGTCGACTCGCTGCAGCGCGCCCTCGCGCTGATGCCGGAAGAAGCGATGGGCTACCAGCGCCTCGAGCGCGACCGCTTGGTGCTGCAGGAGACGATGGGGATGGTGCAGGGCCGCCTGAAGGAGGCGGAGATCACCGCCTCCGTGCCCGACTCCTCGGCGTCGCTGCTGGACGATGCGGTGAGCGCGGACCAGCAGGCGAACTCGTCACAGACGCTCATCTTCGCGGTGGCCATCTTCTCGGGCCTCCTCGTCGGTGTCGGCGTGGCCTTCCTCCGCGATTGGCTCGACACCACCATCCACGACGAGAGCGACCTGCGCGCCATCGTTGGGGTGCCGGTGGTCGGCATCATTCCCAACCTGCAGCAGCAGTCGCGGTCGGGCGCCTATCGATTGCCGCCCACCGAGGCGGAAGGACGCACCGAGCCGGCGCGCGATCGTGCGGCCGCGTCGGGGAGCTCGGCGCCGGGATCGGCGCGCGAGTACCACACGCCGGCCGCGGAAGCGTACCGCGCGTTGCGCACCAACCTGAACTACCTCACGCCGCCGCGCGCGCCGCGCGTCATCGTCGTGACGAGCGCGCTGCCGGGCGACGGCAAGACGACGACCGTCGTCAACCTGGCCATCACGCTCGCGCAGCAGGGCCAGCGTGTCATTCTGATCGACGCGGAAACGCGCCGCGGCACGGTGCACGAGGCGTTCGGCATCCCGCCGGCTCCGGGCTTCTTCGACCTGATGTACGGCCAGGCCTCGCCGGGCGAGTGCATCCGGCGCGTGTCGATGGAGACCGGTGGATCGGTGGACGTGCTCCCGCTCGGCAGCCCGCCGAGCGTGAACCCGGCCGACCTGCTGGTCGCCACGCGTCTGCAGCCGCTGTTCGACCGCCTGCGGCAGCAGTACGACTACGTACTGCTTGATACGCCGCCGCTCAATCTGTTCACGGATGCGGCGCTGATCGCCTCCAACGCCGATGCGCTGCTGCTGGTGGCGCGTTCGGACAAGACCGATCGCGACGAACTGAAGTTCGCGGTGGCCCAGCTGCGCAACGTCCAGGTGGTACTGGCCGGCGCGGTGCTCAACGACGTGGAACTGCGGCGTGGGTCGCGCTACCGTCAGGGTTACGGCTACTATTACGAGTACGGCAGGTAGAACCCGGACGAATCATGGCCAGACACTCAGAAAGCGGCGAACGCAAACAGTCGGAGCTCGTCCCCGACATCTTCGACACGGGCACCGACCGGCTGCCGTCGTCGGGGCAGTTCAGCGCGGCGATGATCTCGGGAATGCTGCTGGCGATCACCGAGATGCTCGTTGCCCCGCTGATCCTCGGCTGTACCGTGCTCGTCTCGGCGCTGACGTGGTGGATCCTCGACGCGCCGTGGGCCGGGCGTCGTCGCCGCCACTCGGCGCGGTCGGCGCGCAAGTGGTGGCTGCCGCAGCCGCGCGTGGTCTATCTCAGCACGCTGATGCTGATGGGGCTCTGGCTGACGACGATGTTTGTTTTCCGCGCCAGCGATCCGCGCCTCAGCCCCGGCTTCAGCGCGACGCTTCCCAACATGATGCTGGGCATCGACGTCTCGCTGCTTGCCAAGATGAACGGCATGCAGGGGCCCATCGATACCGGCGCGAGCGCCACGCCCGAACTGCCGTCGATGTCGGACGCCAGCGTGGCCCCCTTCTCACTCTTCGCGCACGGCACGGCGTCGACCATCGCGGTGGCGCTGCTCGCCTACGCGTTCCAGTCGGCGCGTCGGCGCATCAAGCGGGCGCGCCGGTCGCGTGAGTTCGAGGAGCATCGCTCGCGGCATAGCGGTGCGCCTCACTAGCGCGCGGACGCCATGACGGAGGTGGCCGCAGCCCGTCCGCTGGCGGCGCCCGCTGGGCGCGCCGGCCGCAGTCACGCGTCCCTCTCGACGCTCGCCTTTCTCGGGTTCGCGGCGGTCACCGCCGCCGGGTTGGCGGGGGTGGGCGGTGGGCTGTTTCCCATCGCGTACGTAGGGAGCGCCGCGCTGGCCGCGCTCATCGCGTACTATCGCGCGCCGGCGCGCTACGTCTCGTTCGTTTTCTTCCTCTGGTTCTTCACGCCGTTCGTGCGGCGCGTCGTCGACCTGCACAACGGGTTCAAGCCGGCCAACCCGGTGCTCGTTGCGCCAACCATCGCCACGATGGTTGCGGTGCTAACGCTGTTCTACCGGGCGAAGGAACTGCGCGGGGCGCTGCTCTATCCGTTCATCCTGACGCTCAGCGGCGTCTTCTACGGGTTCTTCATCGGACTCATCAAGGCGGGCGCGTTTCCTGCCACGTATGCGCTGATCACCTGGCTGGGGCCCATCGCGTTCGCGATGCACCTCATCCTGAATTGGCGCTTGATGCCGGCCCTGCGCGACTCGTTCCTCGACTTCCTGCAGTGGGCGCTCCCCGTGGTGGCGGGCTACGGCATCTATCAAGTGGTGATGCTCCCGGCGTGGGACCGCTACTGGATGGAGATGGCCGAGGTCTGGTCGATTGGCCTCCCCGTGCGGTTTGGATTCCGTGCGTTCGGCACGATGAACTCGCCAGGACCGTTCGCCGTGGTGGTGCTCATCGGCATGATCTATCTGCTGGGTGCGGCGCGACGGGGCATGATGATCTCGCTGACCATCGGCCTGATGGCGTTGTTGCTCACCCGCACACGCGCCAGTTGGGCCGCCTTCATCGTCGGGCTGCTGGTGGTACAGTTCATGGGACCGGTCCGTCGCATGGGGCGCAACTGGTTCTTCCTGCTGTTCATGGTGACGGCGGCCATGCCGGTGCTGTCGCTCGACGTGTTCCGCGACACGATTTTCAACCGCATCGCGTCGCTCGCTTCGCTCGAGGAAGACAGTTCGGTGCGTCAGCGTCTCGTGCTGTCCAACCTGGCCACGCAGGCGCTTGGCGCGCGCGCGGAGGGCGAAGGGCTGGGGGCGACCGGCGGCGGCACCAAGCTGGGCTCGGTGCAGGGGCGGCAAGCCTCCATCGACAACGGCTTCCTCGAAGTGTTCTACGTGCTCGGATGGCCCGGGGGTTCGCTGGTAATGCTCGGGTTGCTGGGTCAGTTGATCACATTGGCGCGATTTCGTGATTCGCGCGAGGACGCCTTTGCCAACTCGGCACGCGCCGTCTTCTGGGCGCTGCTCAGCGTACTCTTTATCGGCGACATCTTCAGCGGCGCGATCGGCGCGATGTACTGGAGCGCCTATGGCTTCGCGTGCAGCGCGCACGCATACAACTTCGCGACCGGAAAGGGGCTGCGTTCCCGGCAGATCGCGCGTCAGTTTCACGGGCGCGCCCCCGCCGTCGCGCCGAGGTAGGCGATGCGCCGCTGGCGTGCGCGCCTCGGGCGCCTGGTGCGCCGTCGCTCGCCGCGCGGTGTGGTGCTCTGTTATCACCGCGTCGCGGGCCCGCGTCTCGATCCCGCCCAACTCGACGTCTCGCCCAACGACTTCGCGGTCCACTGCGACATCCTCCGCACGTCGGCGCAGCCCTTGCCGCTGGACGCGTTTGAGAAGGCGCGCCGCGCAGGCGCCCTGCCGCCGCGCGCCGTCGCGGTGACGTTCGACGACGGCTACGCGGACAACCTGCACTCGGCGCTGCCAGCGCTCGAGATGCACAAAGTGCCGGCGACTGTGTTCGTGACGACGGCGGGGGTGGGCGCGCCCGGTGAGTTCTGGTGGGATGCGCTGGCCCGCGCGGTCTTCGCGCCCCACGCGCTGCCGGCTACGGTTGAGCTCATTGCAGGGGACGCACGCTTCGTTCAGGCGCTCGGGCCGGAGGTGCGGTCGGCGCTGCCGGACACCAGCGGTGATCAGTCCACATCGCCTCGCCGGCCGTTGTACGCGGCGCTGTCGGCCTGGCTCCGTGCGTTGCCATCGGCGCACCAGTCGGCGGCGGTAGCAGAACTGATCGCCTGGAGCGGCGTCGACGCCGAGGCCCCCGAGGCGCATCGCCGGCTGCGCGTCGACGAGCTGCAGGCGCTCGCCCGCTCGCCGTTCATTGCCATCGGCGGCCACTCGGTGACGCATCCGGTGCTCGGCCGCCGCCCCGCCGACGAGCAGCATCTCGAGTGTGCGGAGAGCCGCGCGGCCCTGGCCCAGTGGCTGGGCGCGCCGCCCCGTCACTTCGCCTATCCGTTCGGCGAAGGCCGAGATGTCGGGCCCGGCGCCGAACGCGCCGTGCGCGCGGCCGGCTATGACGCGGCGTTCACCACCGATGCACGCGCAGCGTGGCGGTGGGACCGCGCGACGTCGGTGCCGCGGTTCGCGATTCAGGCGTGGAGCGCCGACGAGTTTGCGCGGCGTCTCGACGGGTGGTTCGAGGAATAGCGATGCCAGCCACACCGCGCGCTGCTGACCGAGACATCGCCCGCAATGCGGCGGCATACGACCGCGTGGCGCGGTCGTACGATGGCGTGCACACCGAGATCTTCAACGACGTGGAGCAAGCGCGCCTCGCCGAGTCCGTGCGAGACGTGCTCGGCTTGGTCGGCCCCGGCGCCTCCTCGCCTCCGCTGGTGCTGGACGTGGGCGCGGGGACAGGCAACCTGACAGGGCGGTTTCTCGACGCAGGCGCCGCCGTGGTCTCGGCCGATGTGTCGGCGGGTTGCCTGCGCGTCACCGCGGAGCGCTTCGGCGCGACTGGGCGGCACCGTGTGCAGCAGATCGACGGCCGATCGCTCGGCGTCTTTGCGGACGCCTCGTTCGATGTCGCGGCCTGCTATTCCGTGCTGCATCACGTGCCCGACTATCTCTCGCTCGTGGCAGAGATGGCGCGCGTCGTGCGGCCCGGTGGCCTGGTCTATCTCGATCACGAACGGCACGACGCCTCGTGGCAACGGGATGCGGCGCGCGATCAGTTTGTGACGGAGGCGTGGGTCTTTCCGCCGAAGCACTGGACGCGTTTCATCAAGCCCCGCAACTATTGGAACCGGCTGCGCCCCCTGCTGCAGTGGCAGCGCTGGTTCGATGCGCGCTGGATGCCGGAAGGCGACCTGCATATCTGGCCCGACGATCACATCGAGTGGCCGCTGGTGGAAGCGCGCGCGGCGGCTTGCGGTGTGACGCCAGCGCTCGTGCGCGATTATCTGCTCTACGACGCCAACTATGATCGCAGCGCGTGGGAGCGCTGGAAGGACCGACTGACGGATCACCGTATGTGGGTGGGCCGCCGCGTACCCGCGGAGCCGGCATGAGCGGCGCCGCAGCACCCGCCACCATGCGCGTGGCGCTCCCCTGCACGGGCCTTGGGCGCCAGCGGCGCGGCTTTGAGGCGTTCACGCGCGAACTCCACGCTGTGCTGCGCGACGCACCGGGCCTCGCGCTCTCCGTGTATGGGGGCGGCGGCGATGTCCGCACCGGCGAGCACGCGGTCTGGAACACACCGCGCGACTCCTCCGCCGCGCGCACCCTGGCCGCACTCTCTGGGCGCGGACCGTACTTCGTGGAGCAGGCGACTTTCTTCGCCGGCTTTCTGCCGCATTTGCTCGTCACGCGTCCGCATCTGGTCTATTTCGCGGATCTCAACCTCGGCAACGCGTTGTGGCACTGGCGGCGGGTGACGGGGCAGCGGTTCGGACTGCTCTTCTATAACGGCGGCGCCACGACGCGTCCTTATACGCGCTGCGACTGGGTGCAGCAGCTGACGCCGGCGCATTTCGACGAGGCCGTGGGGCGTGGCGAGGCGCGCGATCGTATGGTCGTGCTGCCGCACGGCATCACGCTCCCGGCGTCGCTTGCGTCGCGCGACCCGGCCCGTGTTGCGGCAACGCGGCGTGCCGTCGGCGCCTCCGATGGGGTGCCGCTGCTGCTCAGCGTGGGCATGCTGGACCGCACCATCAAGCGAATGGATGCGCTCGTCGATGCAGTCGCCGCGCTTGGCGAGGGACGCCCGCATCTCGTGATGCTGGGGCAGGAGACGAGCGAGACGGCGGTACTGCGCACGCAGGCGCGGGCAAAGCTTGGGGAACGTGTCTGGATCGGTACCTGGCCGGCTGAGCGGATGGCTGATGCGTATGAAGCGGCCGACGCCTTCGCGTTGTTCTCGCTGCGCGAAGGGTTTGGGCTGGCCTATGTGGAGGCGCTCGGCGCTGGACTTCCGTGCGTGGCGCACGACACGCCGGGGACGCGGCACTTGTTCGGCGAGCACGCGTTCCTCGGCGATACGCAATCGCCGGCCGTCGCCGTCGCCGAGCTCCAGCGGGCCCTGGCGCAGCCGGCCACGGGAGCGCAGCGCACGGCCCGGCATGCATGGGTTCGCGCGCAGTTCGGCTGGGACGCGCTGGCGCCACGCTACGCCGAGATGCTGCGTGCCTTCGCCGCTGGGCACCGCCCGGCCTGGGGCGACGCGTGAGCGACGCGCTGCGGTGGTCGGTGATTGTGCCGACACGCGACCGACGTCGAGAGCTCGCCGTCTGTCTTGCACGTCTGGCCCCCGGTGCACAGACGCTCGATGCGTCGGCGTACGAGGTGATCGTCACTGATGACGGCGACTTCGCCGCTACCGAGGCGTGGCTGCAACAGGACGCCCCGTGGGCACGGCATGTGCGCGGGCCGCGACGCGGGCCGGCGGCGAATCGCAACGCCGGCGCACGCCAGGGTGCTGCGCCGTGGCTGGTCTTCGCTGATGACGACATCGTGCCCGACGCGGGTTGGCTCGCTGGCTTTGCGGCGATGGCCGAGCAGGGGACGGTGCTCGAAGGCAAGACGACATGTGAGGCCGGCCTTCGCTCGCCACGCGAACATTCGCCGGAGAATCTGACGGGCGGAGTTTTGTGGTCCTGCAACATTGCAGTGCGTCGCGAGGCGTTTCTCGCCATCGGCGGCTTCGACGAAGGGTTCCCGTTTCCGCATATGGAGGACGCCGATCTGCGCGAGCGTCTGCGTGCCGCGGGGCACGCGCTAGTCTGGGTGCCGGATGCACGGGTCGATCATCCGCCGCGCCGGCTGCCGTCAGGGACGCAACTCGGGCGCTATCGGCAATCCGAAGTGCGCTACCTCTACAAGTACGGCGCGCCGCGTCCCGTGCGCTGGCGAATGCTCCGGAACGTCGTGCTGAGCCGGCTGGTGAATATCCGTGCCCGGCCCAAGGGGCTCGACTCGCTGCGCGCGCTCTGGGCGCTGGGCGCCGAGTGCTGGTACGTGCTGCGGCACGGCGCCGCGTGGGAGCGGGAAAGCGCCCGCGAGTTCCCGGAGCGGCGCGCCCTATGATGACGCACTCCGTGGAGCGCGTCAGCGTGCTGGTGCCGAGCTATCGTCGCCCCGATTCGCTCGCCCGCTGCCTCGCCGCGCTGGCCGCGCAGACGCGTCCTCCCGACGAGGTGGTCGTCGGCGTGCGCGAGGGCGACACGGAAACGGCCGACGCGGCAGCAGCGGCCCGGCAGCTTGGGCTCACCGTCTGCATAGCGACCACGGACCGCACCGGTGTGGTCGCGTCGATGCAGGCCGCGCTCGATGCGGCGACGGGCGACATCATTGCGCTCACCGACGACGACACGCGGCCGTTCGCGGACTGGATAGCCGGCTTGCTCGCCCATTTTGCGTCGTCACCAACGGTCGGCGGCGTCGGCGGACGCGACTGGCAGCCGCACGAACGGAGCGACGTGCAGCGCGTCGGCATCGTGCAGTGGTTCGGACGAGTCATTGGCAATCACCATCTCGGCGCCGGCCCGGCGCGCGACGTCGACGTGCTGAAGGGCGCGAACTGCGCATTTCGCGCGCCGTTGCTGCGTGCGGTGGGGTTCGACGCGCGGCTGCTGGGCGAGGGCGCGCAGATGTACTGGGAACTCGGCGTCTGCCTTCCCATGCGGCGCGCCGGCTGGCGGCTCATCTACGACCCGGCCGTGGCCGTGCATCACGACGTCGCCCCTCGGCACAACGACGACAATCTGCACCGCGGCATCTTCTCGGAGCCGCCGCTGCGCAATGCCGTGCACAACGAGACCGTGGAGATGCTCGAGGGACGCGGCCTCGTGTCGCGTGCGGTCTATCTCACGTGGGCGCTGCTCGTCGGGACGCGCGAAGGCCCGGGCTTCGTGCAGCACGTGCGCCGTGTGGTGGGCGGCGACCCGACGGCAGCCGGCCGGTGGCGCGCC
>JARIEY010000102.1 GCA_031127085.1 Gemmatimonadota bacterium
GGGGGGATCCCCGAGGCGCCTCATCCCGGACTGCGATCAGCTGGTCCGCGGGGACGGTCACCTTGAGCAGGCGGCCCGCCGCGTCGACCCACACCTCGCGCACAATCCCCGCAGTCCCCTCACGCACCACGAACTTGCGTGCCTCAACCGACTCGAGCGCGATCGACACACGATCCTGACCGGCGTCCTCCACCGTGAGCGTGACCACCACCCCACGCGTGGGAACGACGGCCGATACCGTGCCGCGACCACGAGCAACCACAAACTGCAACGGGTGCAGAATGCCGTCCTCGACGATCAACGCACCGACGGGGAGCAGGAGTTCCCGGGCCGACTCGCCAGAGCCCCGCGAGGCGCGGGCGCTGAACCGACGCCCCGCGACCTCGGCGCGGTAGTTCTCGACCGGGCGCCCGTCGTCGACGCGCTTGGCCTGGAACCGGGACGGGAAGCCCGCCGAGTCGGCGCTCAGGTCGACGGTGACGCGCCGGGTGCCCGCAACCACGACCCCGCGCGTCAGCGTCTCGAAGGCTCCGGCCGTCGTGGGCACGTGCCGGATGGAGAAGTCCTCGCGGCCCACGCGCTCGCCGGCGCGACTGATGGTGAAGCTTCCATCGTCAACGACGGTTGCCTGGGACTGCGCGGTGCCCGCGGTGGTGACCGCCAGCAGGAGAGAGATGAGAGCGCGTTTCATCGGGAGACCATAATAGTAGGCTCTGGGAGCGTACCCTGCGACTCCTGGGAGGTGCCGCTTGGCCAAACGCGCCGCCTCGAACGGGCGCGCAACGGATCGCCGCGCGACCGGCTTCGGGGTATTATCCTCGCGAGTGCCTACCTCGATCCCGATCTCATCGGCCGCCCGCTCGGCGCGGTCGCTGCCGCGCTGGGCCTGGCTGGTGTCGGCTGCCGCCGTGGTGCTGATGGCGGCGGCGTGGATTCGCACGCAGCAACCGGTCTGGCTCTGGATGAGCGCCCTGGCCGTCCTCGTCGCGATTCCGGCGCTGGGACGTACGCGCCGCGTGGGGCGCGAGGTCGTCTTTCTGGCGCTGGCCGTGCTGTTCATCGGCGAGGGGATGCGTTCGCGCTTCGAGCGGGTACGGCGCGAGGCCGACTGGCCATCGTGGAGCGCGCGGACGGCGGCGCGTGCCACCGAGGCCTTCGCGCTGCGCATTGAGCAGACGGCGCGGGAACTGCGCGCGGCGGCGCGGGCCGCCGCGTCGGGGGCGTCGGTGGAGAACGCCGACACGCGCTGGTCGGTGCTCGCGCAACTGGTGCGCGGGCACCCGGAACGCGCGATCCTGCGCGCGAAGGGCGGACGGGCCGAAGCGTGGGCCGGGCGGCTGCACCTGCCCATCGACTCGTTGCCGGCATCGCACGGCGTGATGGTGACCCCCTTCTATCTTGCGCTCTACGTCGCTGAGCGCGAGGGGGACGTGACCGCAATCGCGACGGCGCTGCTGCACGCAGAGCCGCCGGCGAGCGCGTTTACGCAGCCGCTTGATGTGGCGTCGGCGCGTGAGCCGGGCGTTGCCGGCTATATGTTCGGGCCGGCCAACGCCGAGGGCGACTCGGTGCGGCGCGTGCTGGTGGACGGCGACGCGGTGCTGGCCGTGCGGGCGATCGTGGCGCCGCCCGGCGTGGTGGCGCTCGAGGCCGCCGAGCGGACGGCGCTGCGGAGCGGCGCGCTCTGGGTGCTGCTGGCGCTGCTCTTCATCGCCACCGCGTGGCGACGCGACAATCGCCTGCTCACGCGGCACGCCGCATTGACGCCCGTGGTCGCTGCCGTCGCGGTGCTGCCGCTCGGCGCGTACTCCAACTTCTCCCGCTGGTTCGACGCCGGGCTGTATTACACGCCCACGCTGGGGCCGCTGACCGCGAACGTCGCGGCGCTCGCGACGGTCAGCGCGCTGGCGCTGATGGCGCTCTTCGCCGTGCTGCGGCGCCCGCCGAGCCCTCGCACGCGCTGGACGTGGATCGCCGTGCTGGTGGTGGTCGCTGCCGTCAGTCCGTTCCTGTTGCGCGATTTGGCGCGCGGCATTCGCGTCCCGAGCGGCGGGGTCACGACGGAACTGTGGCTCGCGTGGGAGGTTTCGGTCTTCCTCGCTGCCTTCGCCACGCTGCTGCTCGGGGTCACTGCGGGGCAGGCGGGGATCGGTGCGCGCCGCGGCGTGCCTGGCTGGCTCGCGCCGCTCATCGCAGCCATTTCGACGTTGATGGCACCGGTGTTGCTTCAGGCACCCGCGCGCCTGCCGGGGTGGTATCCCGTGCTGTGGATCGCGGCGATCGGTGCCCTCGCGGTCGCGCGCCGTGCGCGCCGCGCCTTCCTGCGCACGGCCTTCGTGGCGGCGTGCGGGGCGGTGACGCTCGTGTGGGCCTCGTCGGTGCGGCAGCGCGTGCAGTTGGCGGAACGGGACGTGGCCGGGCTGGGCGCCCCGGACCCGTACGCGCAGTCCCTGCTGCAACGGATGGCGGCTGAGCTGGCCCAGGACGCTCCCGCGCCCACGCGCGTCGGTCTCCTCGCGCGCTATGCGGCGAGCGAGCTCGGGGCTGCCGGCTATCCAGCCGAGCTGACGTCGTGGGACTCCGCAGGGCGCGCGGTCGCTGATTTGCGCGTGGCGATGGCGGCGGGATCGACGATCGGGCTGGACGCCTTTGCCGCCGAAGCGCGGCGCGTCCGCACGCCGGTGCTGCGGCAGACGACCGCGGCCCCCGTGTCGCAGTTCGTGCTTGCCGTGCCGCATGCGGGTGGCGAGGTGACGACGATCGTGATTTCGCCGCGCACCAAGTTGGTGCCGGCCGATCCGTTCATCGGGTTGCTGGGGCTGGGACAGGCGTCGACGGCCGAGCCGCCGTACTCGCTGCAGCTGGGCGACGACCGCGAGGGATCGACCGCTGGTGAGCGCTGGACCCGCCGTTCGGACGAGTTGCACGGCGACTGGGCCGTGCCGGTGGGTGACGCGGGGGCGGCGGGCGTGCACGCGCGCGTCGAGCTGCGCGGGTTGGAAGTGCTGGCCCCGCGCGGCGCGCTGCTGGTGATGGTCAATCTGCTGCTGGTCTCGTTGCTCTGGGGCGCGCTCTTTGCCGCGGAGGGCACGGCGCAGCGCTGGGTACGTGCGTGGGTGCGTGGGTGGCCGCGGAGCTACCGTCTGCGCCTCTCGCTCGCGCTCTTCGCGTTCTTCGTGCTGCCGGCGGGCGGCTTTGCCGCGTGGACCTATCGCCGCTTGCAGGCCGATGATCGGCAGAGCCGCGACCTGCTGGTGCGCGAGACGCTGCGCGGCGTGGCCACGAGTTCGGATAGTGTGAAGTTGAGCGAGGCCGCGGCGCGGTTCGAAACCCCGCTGCTGCTCTATGCGGACGGGCTGTTGCTGGGGACCAGCGATGCACTGTACGACGCGCTGGCGCCGGTCGGACGGCTGCTCCCGCCGGGCGTGGTGCGCGCCTTTGGCGCGAACGACGATCTGATCGCCGGCATGGACGAGGCGGTGGGGAGTACGACGGTGCGCTTCGGCTATCGGGCGGCGGTTGACCCGAGTGGCGTGCGGCTGGTGCTGTCGGCGCCGGCCCGTAGTGACGAACTCGCGCTGGATCGCCGGCGCCGTGACGTCGCGGTGCTGGTGCTGGTCGTCACGGCTCTCGGGGCGCTGGCGGCCTTCTGGCTGAGTGGCATCGCCGCGCGGACCTTTGCGCGCCCCATCGACGCGCTGCGCCGCGGCGCACTCGCGGTAGCCAGCGGAGCGCGCGAGCCGTTGCCTGACGCGCGTCCGCCCGTGGAGTTCGAGCCGGTCTTCACGGCCTTCCGCCAAATGGCCGCTGACCTGGGGGCGAGCCGAGATGCGCTCGAGGCAGCAGAGCGGCGGCTGGCTGCGGTGCTGCGCGACGTGGCCAGCGGCGTGGTGGCTGTGGACGCGGACGGGCTCATCTCGCTCATCAACCCGCGCGCCGTCGCGCTGCTCCCCGCCGGTGCTCTGCCGGGGGCGCTTGCGGACGGCGTGCTCGAGGCGGCGCTCGCCGAGCGGTTGCGTCGGTTCCTTGCCGGCGTGGCGGAGCAGGAGGAGTTCGACATCGAACGCCCCGACGGTGTGCAGCTGCACGTGCGGCTCACCCGGCTGCTGCGTGGGGCGCGGGGGGCGGTCATCACGCTCGACGACCTGAGCGCGCTGGCGCGGGCGCAGCGTGTGCTGGCCTGGGGTGAGATGGCGCGTCAGGTCGCCCACGAGATCAAGAATCCACTGACCCCAATGCGCCTGGGGATGCAGCACCTGCGGCGGGCGCGTCGCGACGCGCGCGTGGACTTCGATCAGGTGCTCGAGCAGAATGTGGAACGCATGCTCGCCGAGATCGACCGGCTCGACGAGATTGCGCGCGCCTTCAGCCGCTACGGGATGGTGCCCGAGGAACTGGCGCCGCCGGGGGACGTCGACGTCGCCGGCATCGTGGAAGACGTGGTGCGGCTGGAACAGCTGGGGGCGGGCGACGTCGTCTGGACAATGGACGGCACCAGCGCGTCGGTGACGGCGCAGGCCCGGGAGCCCGAGTTGCGCGAGGCGCTGCTCAATGTGCTCGAGAACGCGCGGCACGCGCAGAGCCGGCAGGTGCGCGTCTCGCTCGTCAAGAGCGGCGGCGTGGTGCGCATCGTGGTGCGCGACGATGGACATGGCATTTCGCCCGACGTCCTGCCGCGCGTTTTCGAACCGCACTTCTCGACGCGCACGAGCGGCAGCGGCTTGGGGCTGGCCATCAGCCGACGACTGATCGAGGGGTGGGGCGGCGGGATTGAGGTGGCGAGCGCTCCGGGCGAGGGGACGATCGTGACGATCCGGCTGGTCGGCAGGGGGACCGCCTGACACATTTCACGAAGCCATGAACGCCTTCTCGTCGACCCCGCTGCAACGCAACCTGCAGGGCATCCCGCCGCATATCGACCGGTGGGAGCTGCCGCCTGGCTGGCGCTGGGGCGATCAAGGGGTCTACACGCCGTTCCGGCATTCGATGGAAGTGATCGATGCCTTTGGGCGCTCGCTGGCGCTGGTGACGGCGCCTGACCCCGCCCACGCGGGATGGCTATTCGCCGAGGCGCGGCATCTCGCGCATCGCAATCATCCGAGCATTCCCACGACGTACCACTATTGGAAGTCGTACCGCGAGGGCCGGCGCGGCCCGGGCTATCTGCGGCGGTGGGTGGCGGGTGAAACCGTTGGGGCGCGATTGCGCCGCATCGGCACGGAGACGGTGCCGTACATGCTGCGCGTCCTTCGCGCGGCGGGCTCGGCGCTGGCGTACCTGCATGACACGGGGACGATGCACGGCGCGATCGCGCCCGACACCATCTATATGTCGCCGACGGGACGCCTCTACCTCCTTGGCTGGCAGTGGGCGGTGCCGCGCAACGAGATGCCGGCGGGCCTGCGTCCTGACGGCGCGTGGGTGCCTACGCCAGCCGAGCTGGCGTCGGGGCCATGGGTGCCTACGCCGCAGAGCGATCAGTGGCAGCTGGGGGCGGTCTGCTTTGCGATTCTCACGGGTGAGCTTCCGCCGCGCACCGAAGTGCCGCCCATTCGCTACGTGCGCCCCGATTGTCCGGCCAGCGTGGCAGAGCTCATTGATGCGGCGCTGGCGCCTTCGCCCAGCGATCGGTTTGCCAACGTCTCCGCGCTCCTGCGCCAGATCGAACGCATTTCGGGCACGGCAACGCCGCTGGTGGTCGGTGTCGACCAGTCGTCGGGCGAGTACAAAGCGGTGTCTGAAGAAGACCGCCTGCGTTGGGCGACGGGTGACGACTACGAAGTGCTGGCGGCGCTGGGCACTGGCCAGTTCGGTTCGGTGTGGCGCGTGCGCGACCTGTCGCTCGAGCGCGAAGTCGCGCTGAAGATGCTCCACCCCAACATCGCGCGAAACGAGGACGCGGTGGCGCGGTTCCGCCGCGAGGCGCGACTGGCGGCGCAACTCAAGCACCCGGCCATCGTCCCCATCTATTCGTGGGACGCCAAGGGCGACGTGTCGTGGTACATCATGGAGTTGCAGGAAGAAGGCTCCGTGGCGGACCTCGTGGCGCGCCAGGGACCGCGCACGTTGTTGGAGATTGCACCGCAGGTGGATGCGGTGCTCGACGGACTTGGGCTGGCGCATGCCAACGGCATCATTCACCGCGACATCAAGCCGGAGAACATTCTCATCGACCGCTACCGTCGGTGGCGGCTCTCGGACTTCGGCATCGCGAACGCGCTCGACGATCGGATGGGCGCGTCGGGAACACCAGCCTTCGCGGCGCCGGAGCAGCTGCTGGGCGAGGCGCAGGGGGTGGGCTCCGATCTCTTTGCGGTGGCGGGGATTGTCATCTTCGCGCTGACCGGTGCGCTGCCGTTCGGCACGGGCGACGCGCGCACTATCCTGGCGCAGCAGCTCGCTGGGCGGGTGGATCTGAGCGCCTTTCCGCCGGAACTGGCCGACTGGCTGGAGCGCGCGCTCAAGCCCGAGCCGGACCATCGATTTGCCGACGCCGCTTCCATGCAGCGTCAGTGGCGCTCGCTCACGCGCGAACTGGCGCGGCAGGAGCGGCGCGCCACGCGCTGGGCGCGCTGGCGCAAGTCCGTGAAGCGGTTCTTCCTCAAGCCGCGGTAGCCGCGGCAGCCGCGTAGGCGGCGCGCACGAGGCGCGTGCGCGAGACGGCGCGAGGGCGGCTAAGCGCTACACCGTGCCGCGCACGGTCTTGACGTTCACGAACGCGCGCAGCCCTTCGCGTGCGAGCTCGCGTCCGATGCCGCTCGCCTTTACGCCGCCAAAGGGAAAGCGCGGGTCCGACGCCATCATCGCATTGACGAACACCGAGCCGGCGTCGATGCCAAGTGCGAAGCGCTCGGCCTCGCGGGCGTCGCGCGTCCAGACGGAAGCTCCAAGGCCGAATGGGGTGTCGTTGGCGAGCGCGAGCGCCCCGTCTACGCTCGCCACGCGAAAGACAGCCGCGACCGGGCCGAAGACTTCTTCGACCGCCGCCGCCGAGTGGCGCGGCACATCCACCAAGATGGTGGGCGGGTAGAAGTGCCCGGCCCCCTGTGGCCGAGTTCCGCCGCAGAGGGCGCGCGCCCCGGCCGCGATGGTGCGTTGCACTTGATCGTCGACTTCGTCGCGAATCGCCGCGGTGGCCAGCGGACCGATGTCGACACCCTCGAGGCCGGGATCGCCGATGGTCAGCGCGCGCATTGCAGCCGTCAGGCGCTCGACGAACGCGTCGTGCACGGCCGCGTGCACGATGAAGCGCTTGGCGGCGATGCACGACTGCCCGTTGTTGATGCAGCGGGCCCGGGCGCCTGTCGCGGCTGCGGCGTCGAGGTTGGCGCTGGGGAGGACGACGAACGGATCGCTGCCGCCGAGCTCGAGCACGCACGGCTTCACCGCACGACCTGCCCGCGCGCCCACATCGCGCCCCGCCGCTTCAGAGCCTGTCAGCGTGACTGCGGCGATGCGCGGATCATCGATGAGCGCGCCGGCGCGAGCGCCGCTGATGAGGAGCGTGGTGAATGCCCCGTCGTCGGCGCCGGCCTCGGCGAACAGCCGCTCGATGGCGAGCGCGCATTGCGGCACGTTGGACGCGTGCTTGAGCATCACCACGTTGCCGGCGGCGAGCGCGGGAGCGGCCGCTCGGATGGCCTGCCAGTACGGGAAGTTCCAGGGCATGATCGCCAACAGCGTGCCCAGTGGGCGAAAGTGAACCGCCCCGTCCTCCTGTCCGTCGCGCATCACGCGTTCGGGAGTGAGCATCGCCGGCGCCGTGTCGGCGTAGTACCGGCAGGCGGCGGCGCACTTGGCGACCTCCTGACGGGCGGCCTCAATGGGCTTGCCCATTTCCAACGTGGCGAGACGGGCCAGCGGCTCGCGCTGTGCGTCCAGCAAATCAGCAGCGCGGCGAAGCATCGCGGTGCGCTCCGCTGTCGCACGCGTGCGCCAGCGCAAGAAGACTGCGGCGGCACGCGCGACGAGCCGTTCCACGTCGGCGTCGGAGTGATCGGCGATCACGGCAAGCACGTCGCCGGTGGCGGGATTCACACTGGACTGTGGCATACCGTCAGGATGCGCGATGTGGGCACGCGGCGCCAGTCCGCCGCGCGCGCGGGGTGTGCGCGGGGTGTGCGCGGGGTGTGCGCGACGCTTGCGCATCGCATGGGCGCGCGGGTTTGAGGTGGGTCACGCCGTGGTTAGCTTCCACCTTCCTCCTGCCCCTCACGTCATGCCCGCACGTCCAGCCGTCCCTGCGCCGTTCAAGATCCGCCGGTCCGCGATCGCCGGTCGCGGCGCCTTCGCCACGCGCGACATCAAGAAGGGCGAGTGCCTCATCGAGTATGTCGGTCAGCGCATTTCGCACCCGGTGGCCGACGCCAAGTACGACGACGAGTCGATGAAGTCGCACCACACGTTCTTGTTCTCCGTCTCCAGCCGGACGGTGATCGACGCCTCGGTGGGCGGCAACGATGCGCGGTTCATCAACCACTCGTGCGATCCGAACTGCGAGGCGGTCATCGAGCAGCGCCGCGTGTTCATCTACGCGCGCAAGCCGATTCTCTCGGGCGCGGAGTTGGCGTACGACTACGGCTACGAGCGAGACGGCACGGAGACGGCGGAGGACGAGGCGCGGTACGCCTGCCGTTGCGGGGCCAAGAAGTGCCGGGGCACGATTCTCGCGCCGAAGAAGCCGGCGAAGAAGCGGGTCCATCACGCGGCGGCGCGCCACACGGAAAAGAAGAAGGCGCGCTAGGCGTCAGCTACTGGCGTCGCGCGAACTCCAGGTCGGCCTGATCGTCGAAGCGCACCGCGGCCACCGTGCCGCCCGCGCTCAGTCTGAAGGAGAAGTAGGTCCATCCGCCGCGGCCGTCGCCGAGCCGTGCGCGGAACGTGTCGTACTGCCAGTGCTCCAGCCGGCCGCGATTCTCGGCGGCGGGGCCGAACGCGGCCCCAAGCGCGCCGTCGTTGAACGACAGCGTGAGGTCGCCGTAGACCGGGTGCTCGTAGGTGCCCGCATACTGCGCGAGCGCCAGGCTGGGCGATGTGCCGGTGACGCGCTTGGCCTCGCGTGCGATGCGCGCCTGCTCTCCCTTTGCCTTGCGGTCGCCGTAGAGGGTGAGGAACTCCGCGCTCCAGTCACGTGGCGGGGCGCCAATGTACCGGTCGATGACGCGCCACATCAGCGCGTGGCGGAACTCGGCGTGGTCGGTGTTGCCGAAGATGTACACGCCCAGCCGTTCCTCGGGCAAGATCGCGATGATCGCCGTGCGGCCGTCGATTGACCCCGTGTGCATCGCCACGAACTTGCCCTGGTAGTCCTGCTGGAACCAGCCGAGCCCGTAGGTCATCCAGTGCGGGCGCGTGAGCGTGGCGGTGGGATAGAACTCGCCGAGTGGGACGAACGCCTGGGGCTTGAGCAGCTCGCGGAAGCTGTTTTCCGAGACGAGCCGCCGCCCGCCGACTCGCCCCGAGTCGAGCAGGAAGCGCAGCCACTTGGCTGCATCGTCGGCCGACGACCACGCCGCGCCGGCTGCCGGCACCGGATCGACCGGCGACTCGCTGATGACGCGCGTGGTGCCGTCGATCTCGAAGTGCGCCGACGACACGTTGGGGTCGTTGGCGGCGCGCAACGCCGCAAGCGTCGGCTGCGAGCGCGTCATCCCAAGGGGATCCAGTATGCGCGTCTTCACGAACCGGTCCCACGGCATGCCCGACGCAGCGGCGACTACCTCGCCGGCCACCTGATACATCACGTTCTGGTAGACGAAGCCGTCGCGCATCGAGTACGCGAGCGGGAGGTGTCGAACGCGCTCCAGGATCTGGCGCGGCGTGAAATCGCCGCGCACCCAGAGCAGGTCGGCGTTGCCGAGGCCTGCGTTGTGGCGCAGCAGGTCGCGCACCGTGAGCTCGCGGGTGACGTACGGGTCGTGCAGGGCGAACCACGGCAGGTGTTTGGTCACCCGGTCGTCCCAGGCCACCACACCGCTGTCGACGAGCATGGCCACGGCCAGCGCCGTCATTGCCTTCGTCGTGGACATCATGCCGAAGAGCGTCCCCGCGTCGACGGCCGCTGCATCGCCCAGCGTGCGGACGCCGAATCCCTTGGCGTAGACCACAGCGTCGTTCTTCACGATGGCGATCGAAAGTCCCGGGATCTTCCAGTCGCGGAGTCCCTTGGCGATATACGCGTCGAGGTCGGCGTCCGGTGAGCCGCGCGGAGCGCTGCGCGATGGGGCCTGGGCGCTGGCCGGGGCGTACGCGGCGCCACCGACGGCGAGTGCGAGCAGGGCGACGGTCAGGGCGCGGCGCCGCGCGGTGCCGGTCAGTGCGGGGACGGCCCGTGCGGGGCGGGGGAGGCGCATCCGGGGGGACCTCAGGCGACGGGTTGGGTTTCGTCGAGCCGGCTGATGTCGAGCGACATCACGCCATCCGTGTCCGGCGGGTTGAAAATGTTCGTGAACTTGCGGTGCCAGTCAAGCTGCTCCGGCTTGTAGGACGTGCGGGCGTGCACCGTCGTGGCAAAGGTGTCATCCGTGCCGCTCAGCAGCAGCAGGATCTCGGCGTCCTTGTCGTGCAGGGCGGTGGCGTCGAGCCCCCACAGCGGACTGGCCGGGGTGATGGGGTGCACAATCGTCCACGCCAGCGGGAAGAACGTGACTTCGGCGCGGTCGAGCGTGAGCGGCCGATAGCGCCGCACCGGCGTCTTTTCGTGCTGGTCGATGTACGAGAACGAGAGCGAGGCCTTGAGCTCGATGAGCTCGTTCTTCCGCCGGTTGGCCATCCGGATCATCAGCGCCGTCCCGTCGCGGAATGGGGCAATGACGGCGCGACGGCTGAACGTGATCGCCGCGGTTGGGCGCGCGAATCGCGCGAAAAAGAGGCCGGTGATGAGCGCCTGCGCCAGCACCCCGACCAGCGCCTCGACGGTCATAATCAGGTGCGCCGGGGTGCCCGACGGGCTGAGGTTCCCGTAGCCGATCGTGGCAAACGTCTCGACGGAGAAGAAGAAGGCGCGTGCGAACGTGCCCCCCATGGTCGCGGCGCCCGGCCCGACGAGCGCGGCATCGCCGCACATCATGAAGAGCACGGCGAAGACGACGTTGATCCCCAGATAGATGAGCACTACCCAGCTGAAGAACTGCG
>JARIEY010000103.1 GCA_031127085.1 Gemmatimonadota bacterium
CCTGACCCTTGACCTCGACACCCGCGAAGTGCGCCGCGGGGAGCGGCTGATCGACCTGACGCCCAAGGAGTTCCTGGTCCTCGAGTACCTCATGCGCCACAGCGGGCGGGTGATGAGCCGCACGCTGATCACCGAGTACGCGTGGGGGTACCACTTCGATCCGGGGACCAACATCGTGGACGTGGTGATCAACCACCTGCGCAAGAAAGTCGATGCGCCGAGCGAGAAGAAACTGATCGCCACGGTGCGTGGGGTCGGCTACGTGGTGAAGGGCTAGGCGGCCGCGGTGGCGTCCATCCGCTCCCGTGTGACGGCGGCGTACGCGCTGGCACTTTTCGGGACGATGCTGGCCTTTGCCGCCGCGCTGTGGACGGCCCGACGCGCGGCGGTGCTGCGCGACCTGCAGGTGCGGGTGTCGACCTTGGCCGACATCGGCCATCTGGTGCTGACCCAGGCCGGCACCCAGAACAATCCCGTGGTCGTGGACACCACTAACGCCGCGCGGGAGCCCGAGTTGCAGCCGCTGCTGCGGGCGCGCCTGGACGCGGTGCCCGAGTATCTGGTGGTCGCCGACTCCACGCGCGCGCTGTATATGTCCGCGCCCGTACGGGATTTGGCGCCGGACGACCTCGACGCCCTGCTGCGCGCGTCGATGCTGCTCACCGAAGAACGCCACGTTGCCACGGTGCGTCTCTCCTCTGACAAGTTGCTGCTCGTTGCGCGCTTTGAGCACGGCGAAGCGGGTCCCGTGCGCCGCGTGGTGGCCGCGAGCTCCGTGGCGTCGGCCGACTTCATAGGCAGCGAGCAGTTCGGTGTCTTTGTGCTCATTGCACCGCTTGTCATTCTCCTCTCGGTCATCGTGGCCTTTCTCATCACCGGGCGCGCGCTCGCGCCGGTTGACGAGATCATCCGGGAGATGTCGGCCATTACCGACGGCCGGTCGCTGCACCGGCGGCTGCCGCAGGCCGAGGGCGACGACGAACTGGCGCGGTTGAGTGCGACCCTCAACGCGATGATCGCGCGACTGGAGCAGTCGTTCGCCGGGCTGCGGCGCTTCACGGCGGACGCCTCGCACGAGCTCAAGACGCCGCTCACCGTGCTGCGCGCCGATATCGAGCGTGCGATGTCGGCCGGGCCGCGCTCCACGGAAGGGCTCATCGCGCTGGAGGAAGCGCTCCAGGAGACGACCCGGATGGCCGATCTCGTGGAGTCCTTGTTGACGCTCGCGCGCGCCGACGAGGGGCGCTTCGACCTGCACCGGGAGCCGGTTGAGATGCGTCCGCTGGTGCTCGACGTGGCCGAGACGGCACAAATCCTGGGGGAGGACGCCGACCTGCGGGTGACGGTTGGGCCGCTGGAAGACACCACGGTGATGGGCGATCCGCTGCGCTTGCGGCAGCTGTTTCTCAATCTGGTCACCAACGCCGTCAAGTACACCAGCCGCGGGGGGCGCGTGGACCTGACGCTGGTGCGGCGCGGCGACCTGGTGGAGTTCGCCGTCAGCGACACGGGCATCGGCATCGCGGGCGCCGACCTTCCCTACGTCTTCGACCGCTTCTGGCGGGCCGACCGCGTGCGGTCGCGGCAGTCGGAGCGTGGCGGGATGGGGCTGGGGCTGTCCATCAGCCAGTGGATCGCCCACGCCCACGGCGGGTCGATCACGGTGGCCTCGCGATTGGGGCGCGGCTCGACGTTTACGGTGGGGCTTCCCGTGGCCGTCGTCGTCCCGGCACCGCCCGACGCTGTCCCCGCACGGCCGGTGGGCGACGGGGAAAGCTAACTTCGCATTAAGCGAAACTTAATGTTCCTGCGGTTACTCCCTTCATCCACGGTTCGTAGAATCTTTCCCACGAACCGCCGTAACAGATTCACCGCAGCCACCAACGGGGTGCGTAGTGTTCAACAACCTGCTTGAATCGAAGGCGCAGAAGCAGAAGTTTTTTGGTGGGGGCTTCATCAGCGGCGTGATGCACGTGCTGCTGGTCTGGGCCGCCGTCGTGGCGACCGCCAACGCCGGCCAGAAGCTCAAGGAAGCCAAGGAACAGAAGGTTGACTTCGTCGAAGTCAAGAAGGACAAGCCGAAGGAAGCGCCAAAGGAACAGCCCAAGATGGAGCAGGCCGTTCCGGTGGTGAAGGGCTTCCAGGTGCTCACGGCGCCCATCAACATCCCGGACGTGATCCCTGAGATCGATCTGACCCGCGCGGTCACGAACGAAGCGGATTTCTCCGGCAAGGGCGTGCAGGGCGGTGTGGCGAATGGCGTGAAGGGCGGCATCGTCCCGACCGACCAGTCGCAGACGTATTTCGAGTTCCAGGTTGAAAAGCCGGTGGTGCAGGCGCCCGGATCTGCGGCGCCCCGCTATCCGGAAATCCTCAAGTCGGCCGGCGTGGAGGGCGAGGTGCTCGCCCAGTTCACGGTCGACACCACGGGCCGTGCTGAGACTGGCTCGTTCAAGGTCCTCAAGACCTCGCACGAACTCTTCGCCCTCGCCGTCAAGAATGCCCTGCCGGGCATGCGTTTCCTCCCGGCGGAAGTGGGCGGAAAGCGTGTGAAGCAGCTCGTCCAGCAGCCGTTCGTCTTCGCCATCCAGAAGTAGTCTGTCACCACCTCTGAACCGCGGGAGTTTTGCTTTATGTCAATGATTGAACTCTGGCAGTCGATGGGCTTGTTTGCCAAGGGTATCGTCTACACCCTGCTCATCATGTCGGTGTGGTCGCTGTCCATCATGGTCCAGAAGTGGTGGTACCTGCGCAGCGCGCAGGCGCAGACCCGCAAGTTTGCCCCTGAGTTCTCGCAGTTCCTCGAAGAAGACAACCTGAACGAAGCCATCAAGCTCGCCGAGGGCTACAAGAAGTCGCACGTCGCCAAGGTGCTCGGCGGCGCCCTCTCCGAAATCAAGCCCCTCATTCAGGACGGCTCGGTGACGGTGTCGGACATCAACTCGGCCGAGCGTGCGGTTGAGCGCGAAATGCTGATGCAGATCGTGCTGATGAAGCGCGGCCTGGCGATGCTGGCCACGACGGGCGCCACGGCGCCGTTCGTCGGACTGCTCGGCACGACGATGGGCGTGGTGAACGCGTTCCAGGGCATGGCCGCCGGCGGCGGCGGTGGCATCAGCTCGATCGCGGCTGGTATTTCGGAAGCCCTCATCACGACGGCGTTCGGCCTGCTCGTGGCCATCCCGGCGGTGTGGGCGTTCAACTACTTCCAGACGAAGATCGACAACATCACGGCTGAGATGACGTACTCGTCGAAGGAAATGATCGATTACCTCATCAAGGGCGTGTCGGGCGAGTTCGGCCGTTCGCGCTTCACCCGCGAGTTCAACACCGCGGCGCAGAACGCCGGCAAGTCCCCGGTCTGACCTGACCTCACCCATTAAGGAGGACGACGATGGGGATGACCCTGAACTCAGGGACCGGCGTCAAGGCCGAACCGAACGTCACACCCATGATCGACGTGATGCTCGTGCTCCTGATCATCTTCATGCTCGTCGTGCCGGCCATCAACGCGGGTTTCAACGCAGTCCCGCCGCAGGGCCAGAACCTGAAGCCGCATCCTGAAGAGGATGCGGATCAGGTGCTCGGCATCGACGCAGAAGGACGCTATTACCTGAACAAGAAGCCGATCAAGAACGAGGATCTCGCCACGTTGCTCAAGACCATCTATGAGCAGCGCACCGAGGACAAGATTCTCTTCCTGAAGGCCCATAACCAGCTCAAGTACGAGAAGGTGATCGACGCGCTCGACATCGCCGCGAAGAACGGCGTACGCGTGACGGGTATGATCACCGACCAGATCCCGGGATCGCGCTCCCTGATCGAGACGGACAACCTGTCGCCGATGAAGAGCGGGGGGAACTGACTATGAGCATGAGTGCTGGTGGTGCCCAGGGCGGCTTGAATGCTGAGCCCAACCTGACGCCGATGATCGACGTGCTGCTCGTGCTCTTGGTGATCTTCATGCTCATCATTCCGATGAGCCGGAAGGCGCTGGACGTGCAGCTCCCCGATCCGACGCCGCAGGACAAGGAAGCGAAGCCCAATCCGGACCAGATCGTGCTCGAGGTCCTGCCGGGCGGGATTTTCGCGGTGAACAAGCAGCCGAAGACGAAGGCGGAACTGTACCCGTTCCTCAAGGAACTGTACGATCCGCGTCCGGAGAAGATCATCTTCGTGAAGGGCGATCCGCAGGTCATTTATCAGGACGTCATTTTCGCGATGGACGCGGCGCGCGGCGCTGGCGTCAAGGTGATCGGCGTGCCGCCCAAGGCGGCGCCGGAAGAGGAAGCGGCCAAGTAAGGCACCTGCTCCTTCGTACAGGGTATCAGGCGGCGGGCGAACCTCTCGAGGTCGCCCGCCGTCCTGATTGCTGGGTAGCCGGCGGGCCGAAACCAGACGGCCTGTCAAAACCGTTATAGCTTGTAGGAGCAGTCCGCTGTGCCGCCATTTCGATGGCTCCTCGTCCCTAACGACCCCCCGTGACCGCACCAACACCGCCCGCCCGCCGTTCGCTTCGCCCGCCCGTTGGCCTTCCCGCTCGTGAAGAGGGGAAGTGGTCGGGCGTGCTGGCGTCGGTACTATTACACGCCTTCCTCCTCTTCCTGGTGGTGGGCCCCATCTGGATGCACGACACGCTGCTCGCCGTGCGCGAGGGCGCTGGGGGCCCCGGCCCGGCGGGTGGTGGGGGCGGCGGCAATCGTGGAACCGGCGGCATGCTGCGCGAACGCGTGAGATTCGTGCAGATGATGCCGGCGCCGGCGCCAGCCGCCAAGGTGGAGGTGCCAGTCATCAAGCCGCCGGTGCCTCCGCCACCGCAGCCAAAGCCGGAACCGGTCCCGCCGGCCCCGCAACCTGCGGCGCCGCAGGAAGCGCCCAAGGACGCCAGTCTCGTGACCGGCACCGGAGGCGGGACAGGGAATGACGGAACCGCGGGTTCAGGCCCCGGTTCAGGCGGCGGCGTTGGGTCGGGCATCGGCACCGGGCGTGGCACGGGCATCGGCCCTGGCACCGGGGGCGGCTCGGGAAAGGTCTATCCACCCACGCCGACCAATCTGGTGATCCTGCCAATCCCCGTGCCGTCCAAGGTGAAGCCGTATACGCTGGTGGCCTATTTCGACGTGGATGAACGGGGGAACACGACGCTGCTCTCGTTCACCCCGTCCAAGGACGCCTCGTACAACCGCAAGGTGCGCGAGATGCTGCTGGAGTTCCGCTTCCGTCCGGCCGTCCGAGCCGATGGCACACCTGTGCGTGACACGACCTGGATTACGGCCGAGGCGCGGTAGCGCAACGCACGGCGGTGCCAGCGCGTGCGCTCAGTCCCTGCCACCGGCGGGGCTTTTTGTTTTTCGAAGAGTGTGTACGGTCGCCGTGGCGTGCCCTGGGGAACAAACATTAGAGACGGACAAACGAACCTCTGGCCCAACTCTATTCCTGCCCCTAAGTTACGCGGATTCTGGCCGTTTCCCGGTGGTTCTGCTTCCCCCCTCGTCGCGAGGTCCGAATGAGCGACCACTCCACGCCGCGCCACGCCGAGTTCGTGAAGGCTCTCACGCTCACGGACGCGACGATGCTGGTGGCGGGTTCGATGATTGGATCCGGCATCTTCATCGTGTCGGCGGACATCAGTCGCACGCTGGGCTCGCCGGGCTGGTTGTTGCTGGCCTGGGTGGTCACCGGCATCGTCACGGTGCTCGGAGCGCTTGCCTTCGGCGAACTGGCGGCGATGTATCCGCGTGCCGGTGGGATGTACACGTTCCTCCGTGAAGCGATGGGCCCGCTGATGGGCTTTCTCTACGGCTGGACACTGTTCATCGTCATTCAGACGGGGACGATCGCCGCGGTTGCCGTGGGATTTGGCAAGTTCCTGGGCGTGCTCTTTCCGGCCGTCACCGCCGATCGATGGGCGCTGGCCGTCGACATCAAGACGGGCGGCACCACGCTTGAGCTCGGTCTGTCGTGGCAGCGTGTGGCCGCGCTCATCTCCGTTTGGGTGCTGACCTGGGTCAACCTGCGCGGCGTGAAGGAAGGCAAGTGGGTGCAGACCGTCCTGACCTTCCTCAAGACGGCATCGCTCGCCGCGCTGATTCTTCTCGCGCTGTCGCTCGGCAGAAACGCTGACGCCATCGCGGCCAACTTCGGCGCCGGCAACTTCTGGGGCGGCACGCCGGACTTCGCTGGCCTCCTGGTTGTGACCTTTGGTTCGGCGCTCGTGGGGTCGCTCTTCTCCGCCGACTCCTGGCACGCGCCGACCTTTGCGGCCGCCGAGGTGCAGGATCCCGCTCGCAACCTGCCGCGCGCGCTGCTGATTGGCACGGTGATGGTGACGGGGCTCTATGTACTCGCGAACCTCGCCTATCTGGTGGTGCTGCCGCTGCACGGCGCCGCGGATGGCGCCACGATCATGGCACGCGGCATCGATCACGCCACGCAGGATCGCGTGGCGACGGCCGTGATGGAAAGCATCTTCGGGCCCAGTGGCGCCCTCATCATGGCGGGGGCGATCATCGTCTCGACCATTGGATGCAACAATGGCCTGATCCTCTCCGGCGCGCGCGTGTATTACGCGATGGCGCGCGATGGCTTGTTCTTCGCGCGGGCCGGCGAGCTGAGCGAGAAGGGCGTGCCCGCCTTCGCCCTGGTGGTGCAGTCGCTCTGGACCAGTCTGCTCTGCCTGTCGGGCACCTACAATCAGCTGCTCGATTACGTGATCTTCGCGGCGCTCATTTTCTACGCGCTCACCACGGTGGGGCTCTTCATGCTGCGCAAGAAGAAGCCCAACGAGCATCGCCCGTACAAGGCGATTGGCTACCCCGTGCTTCCCGCGCTGTACGTGCTGGCGGCGGCGGGGGTGGCCGTGACGCTGTTGGTGGCCGACAAGACGCGGGTGCAGGCCCTCAGCGGACTCGTGATCGTGCTGCTTGGAGTCCCCGTGTACCTGCTGTGGCACGGTGGCAAGAAGACGGCGGGCGCGCAGCGGTAAGTAGCCGGCGCGCCCGCGCCAATTTCCGGACCATGAACGCTGGGCGGTGATGTGCGGCGGCCGCGAACGCCCGGCGAGAGGAGTTGCGATGGGTCTGTTTACCCGTAAACCGATTGCCGCGCTCATCCCCGAGGGGGACGGCCACACGCCGCAGCTCCGCCGCGCGCTGGGCACGTCCGACCTGGTGATGCTCTCGATCGGCGCGGTCATCGGCGCGGGGATCTTCAGTTCGATCGGAACGGCCGCGGCCGGCCAGCTCGCGGCCGACGGCGTGACCGTGATCCGGTACGGAGCGGGACCGGCGCTGATCGTCTCCTTCGTGCTGTTGGGGCTCGTCTGCGCACTCGCGGCGCTCTGTTACGCGGAGCTGGCGTCGATGATACCGCAGGCCGGCAGCGCGTACGCCTACTCGTATGCGACGCTGGGCGAGCTGGTGGCGTGGATCATCGGCTGGGACCTGATTCTTGAATACGCGGTCGGCAATGTGGCGGTCGCCATTAGCTGGAGCGGCTACTTCGTGTCGCTGCTCAGCGGGTTTGGCGTTGAGTTCCCGGGGTGGCTGGTGCACGGCTACCGCGAAGTAATGCTCGCGGCGCCCGACTCCCCGCTGAAGGCGCTCATCACCGAAGCGCCGCACCTCTTCGGCAAGCCGGTGCTCCTCAACTTGCCCGCGTTCGTCATCGTCGCGGCCATCACCTGGCTGCTGGTGATTGGCGTGAAGGAAAGCACGCGCGTGAACAACGTGATGGTCGGCATCAAGCTGCTGGTGCTGGCCGTCTTCGTTATCGTCGGCACGCAGCATATCAACCCGGCCAACTATCATCCGTTCGCTCCCAACGGCTTCCGCGGCATCCATCAGGGGGCGGCGATCGTTTTCTTCGCCTACATCGGCTTCGATGCCATTTCGACGGCGGCGGAGGAGGTGAAGGATCCGCAGCGGACGATGCCCCGCGGTATCCTGATCGGGTTGGCCATCTGCACGCTGATTTACATCATCGTCGGGGCCGTGGCGACGGGACTCGTCCCCTACCAGCAGCTGCTGGCCAACGATCCGCTCGCCGCCGCCTTCGACAGGGCTGGGCTCGAGCGGTTCACGTGGTTCATCTCGCTGGGCGCGGTCGTGTCGATGAGCGCCGTGCTGCTCGTCTTCCAGTACGGGCAGCCGCGCATTTTCTACGCAATGGCGCGCGACGGCCTGCTCCCGGCGTGGGCGGCCAAGATCCATCCCAAGTACCGCACGCCGCACATCACCACGGTGCTGACCGGGCTGTTCGTGGCGCTGTGGGCGCTCGTCGGTGACGCCGGCGAGACCTACGATCTGACGAACATCGGCACGCTCTTCGCCTTTGCCATTGTCTGCATTGGCGTGTTGGTGCTGCGGGTCGTCGACCCCGACCGCGAGCGTCCGTTCCGCGTCCCCTTTGCGTGGGGCGTATGTCTGGCGGGGGCAGCGGCCTGCCTGTTCGTGATGAAGGGGCTCCCGGCCGAGGCGTGGGTGCGCTTCGGCTTCTGGCTGGCGGTGGGGCTGGCGCTGTACTTCGCCTATGGCTTCCGGCACAGCACCCTGCGTCGGGGTTCCGAGAAGGCGGCATAGTCTGGTCGCGGCGCCTCGTCGGAAGCGGCTGGGCCACCGCATCGTTCACGTTCGTTCCAGCGGTTCCCTTCAGGCATCACGTGCCGAGGTTCGCATGAAGAAGCTGAGCTCCACGCAGTGGATTGCAATCTCGATGGTCATCGGCATTCTGCTCGGCTGGGCGTTCCCGTCCGCCGAGTATCCTGCGCTCTTCACGGCCGCCAAGGCTACGAGTTCCGTCTTCCTGCGGATGATCAAGTCGCTGATCGTGCCGCTGCTCTTCTCGACGCTGGTGGTGGGCATTGCCGGTCACGGCGACGATATGAAGAAAGTGGGGCGGCTGGCGTTCCGCTCCATCGTCTACTTCGAGATCGTGACCACGCTGGCGCTCTTTCTCGGCCTCGCCGCGGTCAATCTGGTGAAGCCCGGCGTTGGCGTGAACCTGCAGGGCGCCAAGGTGGAGACGGCGAGCAAGCTGGCTGAGACCAAGATCACCTTTGCCGGCGTGATCGAGCATATGGTGCCGCAGAGCTTCTTCGAGGCGGCCACGCATAATGAAGTATTGCAGATCGTCTTTTTCGCGATTCTCTTCTCGGTCGGGCTTTCGCGGGTGCAGGGCAAGCCCAAGCAGGTGATGCTCGATTTCTGCGAGTCGCTGAGCGAAGTGATGTTCAAGTTCACCGGGCTCGTGATGTCGTTCGCGCCGTTCGGCATTGGCGCGGCCATCGCCGTGACGGTGGGACAGAGCGGTCTCGGCGTGCTGAAGAGCCTGGCGATGCTCGTCCTGACGCTGTACGGCACGCTGGCGGTGTTCATTGTGATCGTGCTGCTGCCGGTGGCGCTGCTCGCCCGCATTCCGATTCGCCGGTTCTGGAGCTACATCAAGGAGCCGTGGCTCATCGCGTTCTCTACGGCCTCGTCGGAGGCCGCCCTGCCGCGTGCGATGGAGCAGCTCGAGGCGTTCGGCATTCCCAAGCGCATCATCGCGTTCGTGCTGCCCACGGGCTACTCGTTCAATCTCGACGGGTCAACGCTCTATCTGGCCATCGCGTCGGTCTTCGCGGCGCAGGCGGGCGGCATCGATATGAGCTTTGGTGATCAGCTGCTGATGATGCTGACGCTGATGCTGACATCCAAGGGCGTGGCCGCGGTGCCGCGCGCATCGCTCGTCATTCTCTCTGGCGCCCTTACGATGTTTGGGCTGCCGCTCGAAGCGGTGGCGGTGATCCTTGGCGTCGACGCCATTATGGATATGGCGCGCACGTCGATCAATCTCGTGGGCAACTGCCTGGCCACCGCCGTGATGGCGCGGTGGGAGGGCGAGTTCCCGGACCAGCCGCCGGTCGACGCCGCAGCGTAGGCCGGAAGCGCCGCGCGCGGTGCCGGCGGCGAGCGCCCACGCGCCGCGCGCTGGCGTCTCCTCCTGACTCCTCTTGTGATCGCATCCGCTTCGCATCCCGCCGCTGAATCCCCGCACGCCGACCGCCTGCTGGTGGTCATCGGCGCGGTCAGTGGCGCGTGCGTGGCGTTGTCTCGGCTGGCGTCTGCACCGGGTACGCTGGGCGCCAGTTGGCTGATGGTGCTCATTCAGGTCGCCGTCGCCGCGCAGGGCGGCGCGGCGCTGCTCTGGGTGGTGCGTTCCGGACTGCGGTGGCTGGTGCGACGCGTCACGGCGTCTCACGCCGTCGCCGACGCCTACGAGTGCGACGACACCAACAGTTATGCGGTCTTTCTCCTGACCCTCGCCACGGCCGTGGGCGTGCAGCTGGTCGCGCCGGTGCTGTGGACGATCGTTGCGCTGTTCGTGGCGGCGCAGTGGCTGGTGATTCGCGGCGCGCGCCCCGTGCGAGCGCGCGACGCGGGGGCACGCGCGCGGCTGCTGGCCGCCGGCCTGCTGTTGTCCGCGTGGGGTGCTTCGATGATTGGCGCCCTCACCTGGCAGCGGATGCTCGTCCGGCACCTCGGCATCACCATGCAGCCCGTGACATTGATCGTCATGGCGGCACTGCTCGGCGTTGGCGTGGGCGCGCTGTTGGGCGAACGCCTGGCCCGGGCGGCGGGGCGCCGGCTGACGACGTTTGCGCTGCTCGAGGGCGCGCTCGCGGTGTACGCGCTGGCGAGCGCCCGGGCGGTGGACCGCGCCGGCGCGCAGGTGACCGGGGCATCGTTTGGCGTGCTGGTGCTCGGGGTGCTCGCGCTGGTGGCGTTGCCGGCGCTGCTGACCGGTGCCGCGCTGCCACTGCTGACGGCGTGGGTGCGGCCCGCGCCGCGCGAGACCGGCCGCGCCGCAGCCCTCCTGATGTGCGCGGCGTTTCTCGGGGCCGCACTCGCCGTCTTTGCGCTGGTCGACGTGATCTTCGCCTTCACGGGGCTGCGGGCTGCGACATGGATCGCTGCGGCGCTGCACCTCGCGGCGGCGCTTGCGGCGCTGGTGCTCCATGTGCGCCGCGGCTCGCAGGCATCGCCGGCTGACGAAGCCCCCTCGGTGTCAGTCGGTGGCCCGGTCCGTCCGTTGCCGGCGCTGGCCGGCGC
>JARIEY010000104.1 GCA_031127085.1 Gemmatimonadota bacterium
GAGGTGTTTGTGTTTTTTTTTGGGAGCCGCGCGCAGGAGATCGAGCGTCACCTCGTCGCGTTTGGAGCGGTGGCGCGTGAACTCGAACAGCGGCGTCCCGGGCTGCGCGTGGTCGTGAGCGTGGCGCCCACCATCCAGTTGGATGCGTCGCATCTCCCGTACCCGATGGTTCGGGCGCAGTCGTTCGACGTGCTGCGTGCGGCCGATGTGGCGCTGACCAAGAGCGGCACGACGACGCTCGAGGCGGCGGTGGCGGGGTGCCCGTGCGCGGTGGTCTACAAGACGAGCGCGATCACGTACTGGATCGCGCGGCGGCTGGTCAACATTCCGCACATCGGCCTGCTGAATGTCGTGGCGGGGCGTGAAGTGGCGCCCGAGTTCGTGCAGGAGGCGTTTACCACGCAGGCCGTGGCGGACGCGCTGGCACCCCTATTTGCCGCCGACAGTGCCGCGCGCCGCGAGATGGAGCAGGGAATGGAGGATGTGCGCCGTCTGCTCGGGCAGCCGGGCGCAGCGGCGCGCGTTGCGGAGATGGCGAGCGCGATGCTCCCGCCTGAGCCCGCGCGATGAGCGGCGCTGAATCGCCCAGCAACGCGCCGGCCCACTCGCCCCTCGACGCGGCCGCCGCCAAGGCGGCACGGCGCGCGCGGAAGGTGCGGTGGCTCTCGCGCGTGGGCTACTGGGCGGTGCAGCTCCTGGCGCGCACGTGGCGCATCGACCTGCGTGGCGAGCCGAACTGGCCAACACAGGGCGGCGTTCGGCGGCCCGTAGTGGTCGCGGTCTGGCACGGGTTGATGCTCGCCCCCATCTGGACGCAGCGAAACCGCGGCATCATGGCGCTGGCGAGCGAACACGGCGACGGGGAGATCATCGCCCGGATCCTCGAACGCCTGGGGTACGCGCCGCCGGCGCGCGGTTCGAGTTCGCGCGGAGGGGTGCGCGGATTGATCACGATGATCAACGCCCTGCGCGGCGGCACCTCGCTGGCGTTCACGCCCGACGGTCCGCGCGGCCCAGCGCGGGTGGCGCAGCCCGGGCTGTTCGTCGCGGCGCACCGTGCGAGCGTCCCCATCGTGCCGATGTCCATGCACGCCGCGCGCGTGTGGCGGTTGAAGAGCTGGGACCGCTATGCGATTCCCAAGCCCTTCGCGCGTGTTTGCGTCACCATCGGTGAACCCTTCGTTCCGCAGTTCGACGGCGACGCGCTGGCGGCGGGTGAGGCGGAGCGGTTTGCGGCGGCGATGGATGCCACGGAGGCGATGGCCCGTGCGTGAGGCGCTGATTCGCACCGTCTGGTATGGTGACGGCTTTGACGCGCTGCTCGCGCGTGCATTGCTCACGCCGTTCGAGTGGATTTACGGGGCGGCGAGTCTCGCGGTCGGAGCGCAACGCGCGCGCACGGCGGGACGCACGACGGTGCCCACCCTTTCGATCGGCAACCTCACTGTTGGCGGCACGGGCAAGACGCCCGTGGCCGCCTGGTTCGCCGCGCAGTTGTTGGCCCGCGGCCGTGCGCCGGCCCTGCTGATGCGCGGCTATGGGGCGGACGAACCCTTAGTGCACGCGCGACTCAACCCGGGCGTGCCAGTCTTCGCCAATCCTGATCGGCGCACGGCCGCAGCCGAGGCGGTCGCGAAGGGGGCGCGCGCGCTGGTCCTGGATGACGCCTTCCAGCACCGGCAGATGCCGCGGGATGTGGACGTGGTGGTGGTGAGCGCCGACCTGTGGTCGGATCTCCCGGTGCGCCTCCTCCCCGCAGGGCCGTTCCGCGAGCCATTGCTGGCGCTGCGTCGCGCGCAACTGGTGATTGTCACCAGAAAAGCGGTCGCGGCGGAGCGGGCAGCGGCCGTGGCGGCCGTGCTGAAGCAGGTGGCGCCCAATGTGCCAATCGCGGTGGCCTCGCTGGCGCCTGACGCGCTGTGCGCGTGGGCGGGCGCGGACCGAGAGCCGGTGGCGGCGATGCGAGGGCAGCGTGTGCTCGCCGTCTCCGGAGTTGGCGCGCCAGCCGCCTTTCAGTCACAACTCGCGGCTGCGGGAGCGGTGGTGGAGGGTGCCTCCTTCGGCGACCACCACGCGTATTCGCCGGCCGATGCGGCCGCTCTGGTGGCGCGCGCGCGCGGCGTGGACCGCGTGGTCTGCACGCTCAAGGATGCGGTCAAGCTGGGGGCATTATGGCCCGCCGAGGGCCCACCGTTATGGTATCTTTCCCAGTCTGTGGTTTTTGAAACGGGGGCCGATCGCGTGCAGTCGGTCATTGACCGGCTGATGCGCAGCGAGGCTCCCCCTACGCCGGCCTGAGCCGGCCCGACGAACGAACCCATGGCTGACATTCTTCTGCCAACCAATACGATCGTCCATCCCGATAAGGACCGCTTTCTCCACGAGGAGAACCCCTTCGAGGCGATGATGGCGCGGTTCGATCGCGCGGCCGAGCTGCTCGACCTGGAGCCGGGCATCTACAAGGTGCTGCGCAACCCGGAGAAGACGATCATCGTCTCGATTCCGGTGATGATGGACAGCGGGGAGGTGGAGGTCTTCACCGGCATCCGCTGCATCTACAACACGTCCCGCGGTCCGGCGAAGGGCGGCATTCGCTTTGACAAGAACGTCTCACTGGATGAGGTCAAGGCGCTGGCGGCCTGGATGACGTGGAAGTGCGCGGTGGTGAACATCCCCTTTGGCGGTGCCAAGGGTGGCGTGATCTGCGATCCGCTGCAAATGAGCATTGGCGAGCTGGAGCGGGTGACGCGGCGCTACACGACGGGCATCATTGCCACGCTGGGCCCGGATTCCGATGTCCCGGCGCCGGATGTGAACACGAACGAACGCGTGATGGCCTGGCTGATGGATACCTACTCGATGCGCGTCGGGCACACGGTGAACGCCGTCACGACCGGCAAGCCGGTGGCGATGGGCGGGTCGCTGGGGCGGCGCGAGGCCACGGGGCGTGGGTGTATGATCACCACGCGCGAGGCGCTGACGCATCTTGGGATGTCGATGAAGGGGGCCACGGTCGTGGTGCAGGGCTTCGGCAATGTGGGGTCCATCGCGGCCGAACTGATGCAGGACGAAGGGTGCAAGGTGGTGGCGATCAGCGACCGCACGGGTGGCTGGTATTCCCCGAAGGGGATCGACGTGAAGCACGCCATCAAGTACGTCGAGGAGAACAAGACGCTCGAGGGCTACAACGTCGGCGAGCCGGTGTCGAACGAGGCGATCCTCGAGCTCGAGTGCGACGTGCTGGTGCCGGCCGCGCTGGAAAACGTGATCACCACCAAGAATGCGAGCCGCATCAAGGCGAAGGTGGTCTGCGAGGGCGCCAATGGTCCCACCTCGGCGGGCGCCGACACGATTCTCGACGAGAAGGGGATCTTCGTGATTCCGGACATCCTCGCCAACGCGGGTGGCGTGACGGTGTCGTACTTCGAGTGGGTGCAGAACCGCGGCGGCTATTACTGGAGCGAGCAGGTGGTGAACGAACGGCTGAAGGAGATCATGGTCAACTCGTTCGCCGAGGTGCTCAAGCTGTCGCGCCTGCATCGCGTGAACATGCGCACCGCCTCGTACATGCTGTCGATCAGCCGCGTCTCGATGGTCCACAAGCTGCGCGGCATTTACGCGTAGTCGCCGACGCGTCAGGTGAAGGTCCTCGTGCTCGCCGTCGGTAAGCCGCGCAACGCGGCGCTGGCGTTGGCTACCACGGAGTACGAGGAGCGCGCGGCGCGGTACTGGCCACTCGAGCGGGTGGAAGTCCGCGAAGAGCCGGCGAAGTCGGCGACGTCCGATTTGGTGCGGCTCCGCGAGGGCGAACGGCTCGAGGCGCGCATCCCGCCGGGAGCAGTGATCGTCTGCTGCGACCCGGGGGGCAAGCGGCTCGATTCAGCGGCCTTCTCGGCCTGGCTTCAGGGGCAACGTGAGAGCGGCCGCGACGTCGCCTTTGTGATCGGCGGTGCGTACGGGCTCTCGCCGGCCCTGCTGAAGCGCGCGACGGTGCGGCTGGAACTGGCGCCGTGGACGCTCCCGCACGAGCTCGCGCGACTGGTCCTTGCCGAGCAGCTCTACCGGGCGGGGACGATTGTGCGGCGCGAACCCTACCACAAGTGACGAACGGCGCATTCCGCCGTCCCCTGTCCAGCGGTTAGCTTATGAGGCGACGCCATTGTTTGGCGCCGGCGACCCCCCGGAGGCAGAGAGCGCATGGACTGTAAAGGCGGCCACTGGTACGGATACTCCACCGGAGGTGTCGCGTGACGCCTCCGCGTGTCGTCGCCGAGCCGATCGGCGGCGGGCCACTGGCCCGTGCAGCGGTCGAAGGTCGCACACCGGCGGGGTGGTACGCGCCGCGGCCGCACGGGGCGGCCGCTTGGCGGGCCCACGCCGAAGCGGTGCGCGCGGCCTGCTCGCCCGACTGGCTTTCGCATCTAGCCCCGGCGTTCAACGCGACGGGCGCGGCGGCGCGACGGCTGGAGTCGGTGGCGCAAGGGCGCGGGATCGTAGTGACCACCGGCCAGCAGCCGGGGCTCTTCGGCGGACCAGGCTACACGTGGCTCAAGGCGCTCAGTGCACGTGCCCTCGCGGATCGGATTGAGCAGGCGACGGGCATTCCGGCCGCGCCGGTCTTCTGGGCGGCGACCGACGACGCCGATTTTGCCGAAGCGAGCTGGACGGCGGTGGCGTTCGACGAAGAAGTGCGGCGGTTGCGCATCGAGCGCGTTGGTTTTGACGGCCAGGTGATGGCAGCGCAGCCGCTCGGGGACGTGAGCGCGCAGTTTGCCGACCTCGCCGCCGCCGCAGGCTCGGCACCGCATCTCGAACTCCTCGAACATGCGCGGCGCGCGTACCGTGCGGACGCCACCGTGGGCAGCGCCTACGTGGAGCTGCTGCGCGCCCTGCTTGAACCGATGGGCATTGCGGTGCTCGACGCCTGGCACCCGGCCGTGCGCGACGCGGCTCGGCCGACGCTTGTGGAGGCGCTGCGGCGCGCGCCGGTCATCGACGAGGCGGTGTCGCTGCGCAGCGTGGCGATTGAGCGCGCCGGTTTCCGCGCGCAGGTCGCTCGCGTACCCAAACTCTCGCTGGTCTTCCGCGTCTCGGCGAATGGCGTCAAGGAACGCATTCCGATTGCGCAGGCCGGCGACGTGGCGGTGCAACCGCAACTCGTGCTGTCTGCCAACGTGCTGCTGCGCCCGGTGGTGGAACGGGCGATCCTGCCAACCATTGGCTACTTCGGTGGTCCGGGCGAAGTCGCGTACTTCGCGCAGGTGGGCGCGGTCGCGGAGGCGCTGGGGCACCAAGTGCCGCTGGTGCTGCCGCGCTGGTCGGCGACGATCATCGAGCCGGTCATTGACCGTATGCTGGGGCGCCTGGGGATGGTGTTCGACGACATCAAGCCGCCGCATCAGGCTGAGCGGCGGATGGGTGATCGGGCAATGCCGGCGTTCGTGCGAGACACACTGGAGTCACTCCGCCGCGACGTGGACGCGAAGCTGAATGCACTGCGTGACTCAGCCGAGGGGACCGCGATGGTGCAGCCGTCCACCATTGAAGGGGCGCGGCACCAGCTCAAGTTCCGCATTGACCGCTTGGAACGGCGGTACCGGACGGCGGCGCTCAAGGCCGAGACTTCGGCGGTGCGCGACCTCGGCGGGGTGCGCGCTGCGCTGATGCCCGAGGGACTGCGTCAGGAGCGCGTGCTGAATCCGCTGCCGCTGGTCGCGCGGCACGGCGAGGAGCTCCTCGACCTGCTGCGCGCGGGCGCGGCGACGCACGCCGCACAGCTCGTCGGCGGCGCGTGAACACGTCGGCCGTCCGGGCCGCGTGGTGGGTGGAGCGCCCGTGAGCGCGCCGGGGAGCGCGCCCGGCACCCTTCCGGCGGCGGGCGGCGGCCAGCGTGGAGGGGCGGCGCTGGTGGCGGCCGGCGTTCTGTTGAGCCGGGTCTTCGGGTTGATCCGCAATCGTCTGCTCGGGCACTACCTGGGCACGAGCGATGCGGGCGACGCATTCAACGCAGCGATTCGCATTCCCAATGTTCTGCAGAACCTCTTCGGCGAGGGGGTGCTGTCGGCCTCGTTCATTCCGACCTACAGCAAGTTGCTGGCGGAGGGAGATGAAGCGGAGGCCGGACGGGTTGCCGGCGCCGTGGGGACGCTGCTCGCACTGACGAGCGCCGTGCTGGTACTCGTCGGCGTTGTCTGTACGCCATATCTCGTGGCGCTGATCGCGCCGGGCTTCACCGGCGAGAAACGCGCGCTGACCGTCCAGCTGGTCCAGGTGATGTTTCCCGGGGTCGGTCTGCTGGTGCTCTCGGCCTGGGCGCTCGGCGTACTCAACTCGCACCGTCGGTTCTTCCTGCCGTATGTGTCGCCGGTCGCGATGAATATCGTGATGATCGCGACGCTCCTGACCTTCGGCCCGTCGTTCGGCGTGAATGCCGGGGGACAGGCCGGACTCGCGGTCATTCTGGCGTGGGCATCGGTCGTTGGCAGTGCGGCGCAGCTGCTGGTGCAGCTTCCCACGGTGCTGCGCATCGAGCGGAGGCTCCGGTTCGCGCCCGACACCTCGAACGGCCACGTGCGCGTGGTGCTGCGGCAGTTCGCACCCGTCTTTGTGGGACGAGGCGTGGTGCAGATCAGCGCGTATATGGACAACCTGTTGGCGTCGCTCGTGAGCGCTGGCGCGGTGAGCGTGCTCTCGTACGCGCAGGTCATCACGATGCTCCCGGTCTCCCTGTTTGGGATGAGCGTTTCGGCGGCCGAACTGCCGGCGATGTCGGGCACGGTGGGATCGGACGACGAGGTGGCGCGCGTGCTGCGGCGGCGCTTGTCGGACGGGCTGCATCGCATTGCGTTTTACGTGATTCCGTCGGCGATGGCCTTCGTGGCCATCGGCGATATTCTGGGCGCCACGCTGTATCAGTCCGGACGTTTCGGACGCGCCGACGTCGTGTGGATGTGGGGGGTGCTGGCCGGGGCAGGGGTCGGACTGCTCGCGGGCACGCTTGGGCGGCTGTATGCCTCCACGTGGTACGCACTGCGCAACACGCGCACGCCGCTTCGCTTCGCGATGGTGCGTGTGTCGCTGGGGCTGACGCTCGGCGCGGTGGCGTCGCTCTGGCTCCCAGGCGTCATCGGTGTGGACCCCAAGTGGGGCGTGGCCGGCCTGACGGCCGCGTCCGGGGTGGCGGCCTGGGTGGAATGTCTGCTCCTGCGGCGCTCATTGGTGCCGCGCATCGGAGATGTTGGCGTGGATCGGCCGTATCAGGGCCGACTGTGGGGCGCGGCCCTTGCCGCAGCGCTGGTGGCGTGGGCGGTGAAGTTCGCGCTCGGAGTCAGCCATCCGTTCACGCTTGGCATCATCGCGCTCCCCTTGTACGGCGCGGTGTATCTCGCAGTGACCGCCTCGATGCGCATACCCGAGGCCGCCGCGATGGGCGCTCGCGTGCGGCGGGTCATCGGCGGTCGCTGATGCGGCGCTAGATTTCGCGCCGTCTCCCTATGCGCACGTACCCAGACGTCATCACGCAGAAGCTTGCCCACCTTCCCGACACGCCCGGCGTGTACCTGTGGAAGGGGGGCGATGGCACCGTGCTGTATGTCGGCAAGGCCAAGCGCCTTCGGCCGCGGGTGCGATCGTACGTCAATACGGATCACGCGGAGACGTCGAAGACGCGCGTGCTGATGGAGCAGGTGGCCGACCTGGAGACCATCGTCGTGCCGAGTGAGGAGCACGCGCTCATTCTCGAGCACAACCTCATCAAGGAGCATCACCCGCGGTTCAACGTGATGCTGCGCGACGACAAGACGTATCCGTATGTGAAAGTCACGGTGCAGGAGCCGTATCCGCGCGTCCTGGTGACGCGCCGCGTGCTGGACGATCACGCGCGCTACTACGGGCCGTTCACCGACGTGGGGGCGATGCGGCGCGCGCTGAACGTGGTGAAGCGCGTGTTCACGGTGCGGTCGTGCCGGTGGAACATGCCCGCGGAAATGCCCGAGCGTGCCTGCCTCGACTTTCACATTCGCCGATGCAAGGGGCCGTGCATCGGCGCGCAGTCGCTGGCCGACTATCGTGGGATGATTGACGAGGTGGTGGCGTTCCTCGACGGTAAGCCCGACGAAGTGATGCGGCGCGTGCGCCAGCGGATGGACGAGGCGTCGGCGGCACTCGACTTTGAGCGCGCCGCCGAGATGCGCGATGCCCTGCGGCATCTGGAACGGTACGAGGAGCCGGCGATCATCGTGGACGTCGAGGGACACGACCGCGACGTGGTGGGTTTTGCGCGCGACGGCGACGACGCCTGCGTAACGCTGCTGAAGGTGCGCAGCGGCAAGCTGCTGGCCCGCGATCAGCGTTTTCTGGAGCAGGCCGAGGGCGAGAGTGACGCTGCCGTGCTGGCCGCGTATCTCGCGGGAAGCTACCGCGCCCTTCCTGAGCGTCCGGTCGAAGTGCTGCTGCCGTTCGCGCCGGAGGACCTGGATGTTCTCGAGCCGGCGTTGAAGCCCACGCGCGTGTTGCTGCCGCAACGTGGCCTCAAGCGCGAGTTGCTCGATCTCGCCGAGAAGAACGCGCGCCATTTGCTGGAGGAGTTCAAGCTCGCCGAGGACGAGGCGGACGAACGCGCCGGCGATCCGGTCTACGAACTCGGGCGCGCGCTCGGGCTCGCCAAGATCCCGCGCGCGCTGGTCTGCTTCGACAACTCCACGGCGCAGGGCAAGGACAATGTCGGGTCGATCGTCTGGTTCGAGAACGGCCGCCCGCGGCGCTCGGAGTACCGGACGATGCGCGTAAAGACGGTCGACGAAGCGCACGGCCCGGACGACTTCGCGTCGATGCGGGAAGTGGTGGGGCGCTACTTCCGGCGTCGGGTGGACGAGGCACGTCCGCTGCCTGATCTCGTGGTGATTGATGGCGGCAAAGGGCAACTCGCCGCCGCGCACGAGGCGCTCGACGAGCTCGCGCTGGGCGCGCTTCCGCTCGTCTCGCTGGCCAAGCGCGAGGAAGAAGTGTTCGTCTTCGGTCGCGCGGAGCCGCTGCACCTGTCGAGGCGGTCGCCCGCGCTTCGGCTGCTGCAGCAGGCGCGCGACGAGGCGCATCGGACGGCGGTGGGATACAACCGGAAGCGACGGACGATTCGCACGATTACGTCCGCGCTGCTCGACGTGCCTGGTGTCGGCCCGACCAAGCGTCGTGAACTGCTGCGGACCTTTGGGAGCGTGGACGGCGTGCGGCGCGCCACCGTGGACGAAGTGGCGGCACTCAAGGGGTTCTCGGCGAAGTCCGCGGAGGCCTTGCTGGCGGCATTGCGTGCGTCGGCGCCTGACCGTCCGGCCGCCGTGGACGACCAGGCGTCACCCCCAGACGGCGCCGAGCCAGCGCCCGAGGAATCCACGCCGTAGCTTTTACGAGGGGGCACCGGAGCCGTCCCACACCGATTTGCCTCCGCCGTTTCCCATCTACCGTCTACTGCCCGCCTTATGTCCTGGACTCTTCGTTGCTCCACCGGCTGCGGCTACACCGCGCCCGGCGACAAGCTCGCCTCGCTCTGCCCGCAGTGCGCCCAGCCGCTGGCGGTGCACTACGATGCGCCGGTGCCGCGAACGGCTCTGAGCGCCGAGTGGTCGCTGTGGCGCTACGCGGCCGCGCTGCCGATCGCTCCTGGCGAAACGCGCGTGACGCTGGGCGAAGGGCTCACGCCGATGGTGGAGCTCCCCGAACTTGCCCGAGAGATCGGCGTGCGCCGGCTGTGGGTGAAGGACGAGGGGCAGAACCCGACGGCCAGCTTCAAGGCCCGCGGACTGATGATGGCAGTGACGCGCGCGAAGGCGCTCGGGCTTCCCGGGGTGTGCGTGCCCACGGCGGGCAATGCCGGCATTGCGTTGGCCGCGTACGCTGCGGCGGCGGGGCTTGCCGCCCGCATCTATGCACCGGCCACGACACCGCCTCCCATTCTCGGGAGCATTCGCGCCTTCGGTGTGGAGCTCGAACTTGTGGACGGCCACATCGGTGACGCCGGCAAGGCAACGATGGCCTTTGCGAAGGAGACCGGATTCTTCAACGTGGCGACGGTGCGGGAGCCGTACCGCGTGGAAGGAATGAAGACGATGGGATACGAGCTTGCCGAGCAGCTGGGCTGGGACCTGCCCGATGCGATCGTGTATCCCACCGGCGGTGGCGAGGGGACGATTGGCATCTGGAAGGCGATCGGTGAAATGATCGAGTGGGGGTGGGTGCCCAGCGACGTGATGAAGCCGCGGATGATCATTTCGCAGGCCGCGGGGTGTGCGCCGCTGGTGCGGGCCTTCCACGCGGGCGAGGACAAGGCGACGCCGTGGGAGAATCCCGTCACGCACGCGAGCGGGCTTCGCGTGCCGGGACCGTTCGGTGATCGGTGGACGTTGCGGACGCTGCGGGAGAGTCACGGCGACGCCGAGGCGGTGGACGAAGCCGGCATTCGCGCGGGGACGTTCTCGCTCGCATCGCGTAGCGGGATTGATGCCGCGCCCGAGGGCGGCTGCGCACTCGCCGCAACGGCGCAGTTGGTGAAGACGGGGCGCCTGCGTCCCGAGTCGACTGTCGTCGTGTTCAATACCGGATCGGGGGCGAGCTACCGGTTCTGATGAGCGGCAACGCGCGGTGCGCGAATGTTCGTGCGTGCGAACATTCCACTGCGCCCGTCCTCACCTCCTTTTCTCTAGACCATGCGCATCGCGATTCTCGATCCGGCTCACGGCATCTCAGGTGATATGACGCTCGGCGCCCTGCTCGACGTGGGGCTCGACGCGGAGTGGTTGCGTGCATTGCCCGCGGCGCTCGGACTGGACGGCGTCACCGTCAACATCAGCGACGTGCGGCGGGGGGAGATTGCCTGCCGCAAAGTGGACTTTACCATCCCGCCGCAGCCCCACGGCCGGCATCTGAAGCACATCGCGGCGATCGTCGAGGGATCGTCGGCGCCGGCGGCGGTCAAGCGCGTGGCGATGGATGCGTTTACGCAGCTGACCGATGTGGAGGCCGCGGTACACGGAACGACGCGGGAGAAGGTGCACTTACACGAGGTGGGCG
>JARIEY010000105.1 GCA_031127085.1 Gemmatimonadota bacterium
GAAGCCCGCGCAGGCGAAGCCCGCGCAGGCGAAGCCCGCGCCTGCTCAGGCGGCGCCTGCGCAAGCGGCGCCAGCCAAGGCCGCGCCGGCGAAGGCCGCCGCCCCGCAGGGGACCGCGGCAGGAAAGCCAGCGGCCAAGGCGCCGGCCGCCGCGCCGGCACAGGACACCACGCGTGTGACGTTTGAGCGCGAGGTCTTTACCTACGTCGGACGTGAGCTCGATCCGTTCGCGTCGCCAATCGAGACGGGAGCGATCCGCCCGCTGGTTGCCGACCTCAAGGTGGTCGGCATCATCTACGACCCGGCGGGCCGCAACTCGGTGGCGGTGCTTCGCGATATGAGCACGCAGCAGCAGTACCGTGCCCGTTTGGGCCAGATACTCGGCCGCGCCAAGGTCGCGCAGATTCGACCGCAGGAAGTAATGCTCAGCATTGATGAGTACGGGTTCAGCCGGCAGGAGATCCTGAAGCTGAACACGACGCAGACCCAGCAGACCAAGGGGAAGCCATGAGGCGATTCTTCCAGCTGGCCGCCATCGCGGCCGCGCTGACCATCGGCGCGCAGAGCGCCATTGCCGCGTCCGGTACGCCGCGCGCGCCGTCTTCGGTCACGGCGCTCAGCGTCGTGCCCGCGGCGGGACGCGCCGAAGTGGTCGTCGCCATCGACGGGGCGGTCGAAGTGATCGACTTCACGCTCGAGAATCCGAGGCGCATCGTCCTCGACTTCCGCGGCGCGACGCTCGGCATGCCGGCGCGCTTCTACGACAAGGTGTCGCGCGGTGGTATCACCAACGTGCGCGTGGCGCAGTACCGCGCCGACGTGGTGCGCCTGGTGCTCGACATCGACGGCAACCGTGACTACTCGGTGGTGCGCGGCGAGCACGACGTGCGCGTCGCCGTGAGCGGCCCCGATCAGTTCGTCGCCTGGCATTTGGGTGACGCGGCCAAGTCCAACGTAGCCGTCGCCCCAAAGGCGGCGTCGGCTGAACTCATCGCCGAGCCGCAGACGCCGGCGGCGGCGCCAGCGAGCGCGCCCAAGTCCGCCGCGCCGGCGCGCGCCGCGCTGCCCATCGCCGAGCCAACGTACGAGCAGCCGCGCATCACCGTCACGTACGAGAGAGACACGGAAATCCGTGACGTGATCGGATCGTTTGCCACGTTCGCCAACAAGACGATCGTCGCCGGGCCGGGTGCGGCCAACGCGAAGATCGGGTTCATGGAAATCAAGGACAAGCCGTGGGATGTGGCGCTCGCCGCCATTCTGTCGTCGGCCGGCCTCACGGCGGTCGAGGATTCCTCGGGCATCATCACGGTGGACAGCCGCAAGAATCTCGCGGATCGTCAGGCGGCCGAGCCGCTGGTCAGCCAGATCGTGCCGGTCAACTACGCCAAGGCGCAGACGCTCGCCACGACCATCAACTCGCTGCTTAGTGCGGGTTGCGGCAAGGGCGGCTCGGGCGGCGCTCTCCAGCAGGCCGGCGGTGCCGGTGGCGCTGGTGGGGCCGGCGAAGGCGCGGCCGCCGATGCGGGCGCGGCCTCGGCGGCGACCTCCATCTCCACCGCCGGTTGCGGCCGCGGGTCGGTGGCGGTGGATGACAAGACGAACTCGATGATCATCACCGAGACGCAGGCGCGCCTCACCGACGTCCTGGGCTTCATCAAGGACCTCGACGTGCGCACGCCGCTCGTCTCGATCAAGGCCAAGATCATTGCCGTGGATCGCACGGGGACCGAGAAGTTGGGCATCAGCTACGACCTCGGCACGACCAACACGTTCCAGAACAAGCTCGTTCCGCGTTTGGTCGGCAATAGCGTCGTGCCGGGCGACTTCCGCGTCGACCTCACGGGAGATGCATTCACCGGCATCGCCAACGCCGGTCGCCAGTACAAGGGTGACGCTGCGCTGAGCCTCATCTACAACATGGCCGTGGGCGGCTTCAACCTGACGTCGTTCCTCGACGCGCTCTCGCAAGAGCAGCTGTCGGACATTCAGGCCGAGCCGAGCACGACAACGCTCGACAACACGGAAGCGACGCTGTTCTCCGGATCGACCATCTCGTATTTGCTCACACCGCCGGTGCCCGCCGGGCAGATCAACTCGGTGGCGCCGCAGATCCAGACCAAGGAAATCGGCATCACGCTCAAGGTGACGCCGCGCGTGACCGCGAGCCGCATGCTGAACCTGACGGTCAATGCGTCGCAGGAGCAGCTCGTCTCCATCACGTCGGCCGGCCCCAACACGAACAAGCGCGACTCCAAGAACGAGGTGCTCGTCGCTGACGGCGAGACCGCGGTGATCGGCGGCCTCACGCAGACGCAGATCTCGAAGAACCGCACGGGCATTCCGCTGCTCAGCTCGCTGCCGCTGATTGGCCGGCTGTTCAGCGAAGTCGATACCGTCGAGCGCAAGCAGGACCTGCTGATCCTCATCACGCCGCACATCCTGGATGACGGCGAGACGGTCAAGGGTCGCCCGGTCGAGAAGAAGCCGTAACTGACGGTTCTGGTTAAGTTGAGCGGGGGCGGCCATCACGGTTGCCCCCGCTCGGCCATCTGCCATCTGACGTCCGACGTCCGACGTCTGACGTCTGACATCGGACATCTGCCGTCTGCCGTCTGCCATCTGCCATCTGCCACTAACCACCCGCCACCCGCCCTCACTCTCGTGCCCATCCGATTCACGACCGCTGGAGAGTCCCACGGCCCGGCCCTCGTCTCCATCCTCGAGGGCGTTCCCGCCGGCCTGCCCCTGCTCGCGGAGCACGTGAATGCCGACCTCGCGCGCCGGCAGCAGGGTTACGGCCGCGGCCGCCGCATGCAGATCGAACGCGACGAGGTGGAGTTCCTTTCGGGGGTGCGCGCCGGCGAGGCGCTGGGCTCTCCGCTGGCGATGCTCATTCGCAATCGCGACTGGCAGAACTGGCAGGAGATCATGGACCCGGCGCCGCGCGAGGGCGACGCAGCCGGGGCCCGCAAGCGCGCCGTGCACCGCCCACGTCCGGGTCACGCCGACCTCTCGGGTCTGCTGAAGTACGATCGCGATGATGCCCGCGACATCCTGGAACGCGCCTCGGCCCGAGAGACCACCGCGCGCGTCGCCGCCGGCGCGGTCTGTCGGCGCCTGTTGGCCGAGTGCGGGGTGTCGGTTGCCTCGCACCTGGTGCACCTGGGTGGGGTCGATGCGCAGCGTCCCGCCGAAATGCCGGCCGATCTGAACGCTGCGGCCGATGCTTCGCCGCTGCGCACGCTCGACGCCGAGGCGGAGCGGGAGATGATCGCGCGCATCGACGCGGCGAAGCGCGAGGGGAATACGCTCGGTGGAGTCTGCGAGGTGGTCGTGGATGGCCTCCCCGTGGGGCTGGGGTCGCACGTGAGCTGGGATCGGCGTCTCGACGGCCGGCTGGGGCAGGCGATGCTCTCGATCCCTGCCGTGAAGGGCGTGGAGGTGGGGATCGGGTTCGAGGCGGCTCGCCGCTCAGGGGCCGAGGTGCACGACGAGATCGCGATGGCGCCCGGACGGACGCGCAGCGGCAACGTGCGGCGGCTCACCAACCGCGCCGGCGGTCTGGAAGGGGGGATGACGACGGGCGAGCCGCTGGTCGTTCGCGTGGCGATGAAGCCCATCAGCACCTTGATGCGCCCCTTGGGCACCATCGACACGCAGACCGGCGAAGGGGCAGCGGCCGTCGCCGAGCGCAGCGATGTGACGGCGGTTCCCGCGATGGGCGTGATTGCCGAAGCAATGGCCGCACTGGTGCTGGCCGACGCGATGGTGGAGAAGTTCGGGGGCGACTCGATGGTGGAACTGACGCGCAACCTCGAAGCGTACCTGACGCACGTCGCGAGCCGGATCGGCTAAGATGGCCGGCGCGTCCCACCTCGTCCTCGTGGGGCTCCCCGGCGCGGGCAAGACGACCGTCGGTCGCGCGCTGGCTGCGCGGCTCGGGCGACCGTTCGTGGATCTCGATGCGCGCATCACGGCGCGCGCCGGGCTGAGTGTGGCCGAGATCTTTGCCAGTCAGGGCGAGGCGCGGTTCCGCGAGTTGGAGCGGCAGGCAACGGAGGAGATCGCCGCGGCGGAGGCGCCAATGGTGGTTGCCCCCGGCGGCGGGTGGGTCGTGGTGCCTGGACTCGTGGCGCTCCTGCGTCCGCCCTCGCGGCTGGTCTGGCTGCGTTTGTCGCCGCAGTCAGCGCTGGCGCGGATGGGAGCGAGCGTTTTGGACCGACCGCTCCTCGCGGGCGATGATCCGCTGGCGGCCCTCACGGGGATTCTGGCGACCCGCGAGGCGGCGTATCTGCAATCGGATCATACGGTTAGCGTAGAAACGATGACACCCGATGAGGTTGTCGACGCTATAGTGACGCTTGCCCGCCCTTGACGAGGGGACTAGGATTGAGGCCCGACGATGAACTCATTGTCGAAACGACCTCTATAGTTGTTCGCTACCATATACGATGACTTTTCGAGTCCTTGGACCGCACGAACGTGGACGCTTTGCGCCAGATGCGTGGGGCCATCTCCTTGCACTCAATGGCGCGGGGATCCTGAACGCCGTGGAGCTCGAGCAGGTGATCGAGCGCGCGATGGCGCAGGTCGAAGGACGCATTGCTCTGGATGACCTGCGCGCTCTAATGGAGAGCGTCGGGCTCGGCGATACTGGAACGCTCCCGGAACCCGGGACCCTGCACTAGACCGATGGCCGCCAAGAAAAAGACAACCACCCGCAAGAAGACGGCGACGCGAAAGAGCGCCGTGCGCAAGCGCACCGACGTCGACGAACCGATCGACGCCGAAGCCGAAGCGCACGCCGCCGGCAAGGCGCTCGTCATCGTTGAGTCGCCGGCGAAGGCGAAAACGATCGGCAAGTACCTGGGCAGCGGTTACGCCGTCAAGGCGACCGTTGGTCACGTGCGCGATCTCCCTGAGCGCACGCTTGGCATTGATGTCGAGCGCGGCTTCGAGCCCGAGTACGTGACGATTCCCGGCAAGGAGAAGACGCTGGCCGAACTGAAGAGCGCGGCGAAGAATGCGCGCTCCGTCTTCATCGCCACCGACCCTGACCGCGAGGGTGAGGCTATCGCCTGGCATGTGCGCGGCCAGGTGGTGCGCAAGAACGGTCCGCCCATCAAGCGCGTGCTGTTCCACGAGATCACCAAGGAAGCGGTGACCAAGGCGATCGACGCCGCCGGCGAGATTGACCAGAAAAAGGTCGATGCGCAGCAGGCGCGGCGCGTGCTGGATCGCCTGGTGGGCTACAAGGCGAGTCCGCTGCTCTGGAAGACGGTCAAGAAGGGGCTCTCGGCGGGACGCGTGCAGACCGTGGCGCTGCGTATGCTGGTGGAGCGCGAGCGCGAGATTCGCGCCTTCACGCCCACGGAATACTGGACGATCGCGGCGACGCTGGAGCACGAAGGCCAGGCCTTTACCGCCAAGCTCCATCACATCGACGGCAAGAAGCCCGAGATTCCCAACGAGCAGTCGGCGCAGGCGATTCTGCACGACCTTGCCGGGCGCACCGCGTTTGACGTCACCGACATCAAGCGCCGCGAGCGGCGCAAGAATCCGGCGGCGCCGTTCACGACGTCCACGTTGCAGCAGGAAGCGGCGAAGAAGCTGGGCTTCGGTTCCAAGCGCACCATGCGTCTGGCGCAGAACCTCTACGAAGGCATCGAGCTCGGGAAAGCCGAGGGTGCCGTCGGTATGATCACGTACATGCGTACCGACTCCAGCCGCGTGGCGGAGAGCGCGGCGCAATCGGCGCGCGAGTATCTGCTCCAGCAGTTCTCCGAGGAGTTCCTGGCCAAGGGGCTGCAGCTCTACGGCGCCGGCAAGGACAGCAATGCGCAGGATGCGCACGAAGGCATCCGCCCCACCGATCCGTCGCGTGCGCCGGAGTCGGTGGCCAAGTATCTCACGCCCGATCAGCTCAAGCTCTACACGCTGATCTGGCAGCGCTTCATGGCGTCGCAGATGGCGCCGGCGATCTTCGATACGACGACGGTCGATTTCGACCTTGGCCGCTATCTGTTCCGGGCCACCGGCTCGGTGATGAAGTTCCAGGGCTTCCTCTCGCTGTACAAAGAGGCGCGTGAGGAAGGCGAGGGGAAGGCGCTCGAGGACGAGCAGGCGCTGCCGGCCATCGAGCCGGGCGAGCGCGCCCCGGTGCGCGCGATCACGCCGAGCCAGCACTTCACCGAGCCGCCGCCCCGTTATTCCGAGGCGTCGTTGGTGAAGGAGCTGGAGAAGCGCGGGATCGGCCGCCCCTCCACGTACGCGAGCATCATTTCGACGCTGACCGACCGGCACTATGCCGAGCTCGAGCAGCGCCGGTTCTTCCCCACGCCGTTGGGCGAGAGCGTGGAGAAGGTGATGGTGAAGCAGTTCCCCAACGTCTTCAACGTGAAGTTCACGTCGGAGATGGAACAAGACCTCGACCAGGTTGAAGGGGGCGGGATCAACTGGCAGGGCGTGCTTGCCGAGTTCTGGGGACCGTTCGAGCGCTCGTTGAATGATGTGGACGTGGAAGGACTGATCCGCGAGGCGCACGATTTGGGCGCGCTCGAAACGGAACGGTGCCCACAGTGCGGCGGGGCGCTGCTTCCCAAGGGCGGCTTCTTCGGGCCATTCGTGGCCTGCGAGCATCATCCCAAGACGTGCAAGTACACGCGTCCGCTCAAGGGCGAGCGCGTGGCGCCGGTGATGACTGAGTATCCGTGCCCGCTCTGCACCAAGCCGATGGTGATCCGCCGCGGCCGGTCGGGCGAGTTCCTGGGATGCTCCACCTTCCCCAAGTGCCGCGGGACGCGCTCCATGCCAACCGGCGTGAAGTGCCCCAAGGACGGGGGCGATATTGCGGCGCGCCGCAGCAAGAAGCGCGGCAAGGCGTTCTACGGGTGCGAGAATTACCCGACGTGCGACTTTGTCTGCTGGGACAAGCCGGTGATGGAGAAGTGCCCCGAGTGCGGGTTTGAGGGGGCCGAAGCGAAGAGCAACAAGACGCGCGGTCACTACCGGAAGTGCCTCAAGTGCGCCAATGAGTGGGCCGTTGAGGCGCCGGCCGACGCCGAGGGCGAGACGGTCGGCTCGGCGTGAGCGAGTCCGTGATTCACGTGGTGGGGGGCGGCCTCGCCGGCAGCGAGGCCGCCTTTCAGTTAGCCGAGCGCGGGCACCAGGTGGTGCTGCACGAGATGCGCGGCGTGCGCGGCACGGCCGCGCACCAGACCGACCGGCTGGCCGAGCTCGTGTGCAGCAACACGTTCAAGAGCACCGAGGTCACCAATGCGCACGGCCTGCTGAAGGCCGAAATGCGCCTGCTGGGCTCGCTGGTGCTGCAGGGGGCCGACGTGGCGCGCGTTGCCGCCGGGAGCGCGCTGGCGGTGGATCGCGACGTCTTCTCGGTGCACGTGCACGAGCGGGTGGTGAACCATCCGCGCATTCGTGTGACGCGGGAAGAGGTCACCGCGATCCCTGACGCGCCGACGATCATCGCCACCGGTCCGTTGACGAGCGATGCGCTGGCCGAGGGTGTGCGTGCGCGGCTGGGTGTGCAGTCGCTCGCCTTCTATGATGCCATCGCGCCGATCATCGCCGTGGAGTCGATTGACCAGACGGTGGCGTTTCGGGCGGCGCGATGGGGAAAAGAAACGATGGAGGATTCGGGGCAGGGGAAGGGAGCAGAGTGTGGCGATGGGGAAGGGGAGGGGGGGCTTCCCTCCCCCGAGCCGGAGGGGGCGTACCTCAATTGCCCGATGGACAAGGTGCAGTATGAGGCGTTCATCGATGCGCTGACGCTGGCCGACCAGTTTACGGCGCACGAGTTTGACAAGGCGCCGTACTTCGAAGGGTGCATGCCGGTGGAGGAGATGGCGCGGCGGGGGCGCGAGTCGCTGCGCTTTGGCCCGATGAAGCCCATTGGGCTTCGAGATCCGCGCACGGGCCGTCGGCCGTGGGCGGTGGTCCAGCTGCGGCGTGAGGATCGGGCGGGGCGGATGTGGAACATCGTCGGGTGCCAGACGCGGCTGCGCATTCCCGAGCAGCAGCGCGTCTTCCGGATGGTTCCCGGGCTGGAGGGGGCGGAGTTCCTGCGCTTCGGCTCGATCCACCGCAACACCTACCTCAACGCGCCCGCCGCGCTCACGCCGCATTTGTCGCTGCGCGACAACCCGCAGGTGATGTTTGCCGGGCAGCTGACGGGCGTGGAGGGGTACACCGAGAGCACCGCCACCGGGCTGCTGGCGGCGATCAACCTGTCGCGGCTTCTCGCGGGCCAGGAGCCCGTGGTGCCGCCGCCCGTGACGATGCTGGGTGCGCTCTACCGCTACCTGCGCGAGGCCGATCCCGCGCACTTCCAACCGATGAACGCCAACTTCGGGTTGCTCGAAGAGCTGCCCGAGCCGCCGCGCGACAAGCTCAAGAAGCGCGCACTGTACGCGGAGCGGTCGCTGGCGGCGATGGCGGCGTGGATCACGGAGCACCGACTCGCCTAACGGCGCGGTGCCGGCTCAGCTCTGCGCAAACGCGTCCTGGCGCTTCGTCTGCGCCGGCCACAGCTCGGTCTGCGGGATTTCCTTTTCGAGTTCGAGGCGCACCCGCGTGGCGATGTCCTCCACCGCACTGGGGTCGGCGAAGAGGTCGTACTCGCGGACATCGAGCCGCAGCACGGGGCAGCGGCGGAACCCGTCGATCCAGCGCGCGTAGCGGGCGTGGAGCGACGCGAAGTAATCCGGATCGGTGTCCTTCTCCTTCGGCCGTCCGCGCGTGAGGATGCGGTCGAGGATCGTGTCGAAGGGACCGTGCAGATAAATCATCAGGCGCGGTGGGCGCGCGGCCGGCGCGTGCAGCAACTCGGCGTACAAACGCTGATACAGCGCCCAGTCGTTCGAGTGCATATACCCCTGCTCGAACAACCCGCGCGCGAAGATCTCCGCGTCCTCGTACCACGTGCGGTCCAGGATCCAGCTGCCGCCCATCGAGCGCATCTTGCGCATACTCTCGAAGCGCGTCGCCAGAAAATGCAGCTGCAGGTGCAGCCCGTACGTGCGCATCCCCGACTCGCCGTCGTAGAACAGCTCGAGCCAGGGATTTTCCGCGTCGACGCTCTCCAGCGCGAGCTGGAGGCCGAAGCGTTTGGAGAGGGCGGACGAGAGAGTTGATTTCCCGCAGCCGATCATGCCTGCGACGCCGAGGAGCATACGTCCAATTGTAGCGTGTCATCGGCGCTCCGATAGCGTGTCGGCAAGCAAGCGGGCGTCGCAGTCCCTCTGGACAGCGGCACTCGTCTTGGCTATGGGGGTGCCGTGGCAGGGTCAGCGTCGGCGCGCCATCTTCTGTCATCTGGCATCTCCCCTTGGTTCGACCCGCGACCTCCTTGCCTCTATGAGCACCTCGCCCGCCGGCAGCGCGCCGGCCGAAGTCCCGATTCCCAAGCAGATCCCGTTCATCATCGGCAACGAGGGCTGCGAGCGATTCAGCTTCTATGGCATGCGGAACATCCTCACGGTGTTCCTCGTCTCGTCGCTGCTGACGTATCTGCCGGAGGCCGATCGGGCCGGCGCCGCGAAGGATGTGTTCCACACTTTCGTCATTGGCGTCTACTTCTTCCCGCTGCTTGGCGGCTGGCTTGCCGACCGGTTCTGGGGCAAGTACAACACCATCCTCTGGCTCAGTCTCGTGTACTGCGTGGGGCAGGCCTTCCTCGCGTTCTTCGTGGACAACCGGACCGGCTTCTACGCCGGGCTCGCGCTCATCGCACTAGGGTCGGGCGGCATCAAGCCCTGCGTCTCGGCGTTCGTTGGCGACCAGTTCGACCAGACCAACAAGCATCGCGCCAAGGTGGTCTTCGACGCGTTCTACTGGATCATCAACTTCGGGTCGTTCTTCGCCTCGCTGCTGATGCCCATCTTCCTGAAGCAGCTCGGCCCCGCCATCGCGTTCGGAGTGCCGGGCGTGCTGATGTTCATCTCGACGATCATCCTGTGGGCCGGGCGCAAGAGGTACGTGATGGTTCCGCCCGCGCCGCCCGATCCGCATTCATTCCTGCGGGTGTCGCGCTCAGCGCTGGCGTCGGGCGGCCCCGGCTTGGCGCTCGCCATTTTCGGCGCGCTGCTGGCGGTCGTCTCCTTCGCGCTGGTGCCCACGTTTGGGTTCGTCATCTCGGCGTGCGGTGCACTGGTCGCCGTCATCGCCTTCGGCGGGCTCGGGGTGAACCTGCAGCTCGATCGCGCCCGGCAGCACCATCCGGCGGAAGCGGTGGATGGTGTGCGCGCGGTGCTTCGGGTGCTGGTGCTCTTCGCGCTGGTGACGCCGTTCTGGTCGCTCTTCGACCAGAAAGCCTCCACGTGGGTGCTGCAGGCCGACCTGATGAGCAAGCCCAGCTGGTTCCAGTCGTCGCAGATGCAGGCGTTGAATCCCGCGCTGGTGATGTTGTTGATTCCGTTCAACAACCTCGTGCTGTTCCCCGCGCTCAAGCGGTTCGGCTTCGAAATGACGGCGCTGCGCCGCATCACCATTGGCATCGTGTCAACCGGCGCGTCGTGGATCATCGTCGGCGGCATGCAGGTGGTGCTCGACGGCGGCCAGACGTTTTCGATCGCGTGGCAGATTCTCCCCTACGCCTTCCTGACCCTGGGCGAGGTGCTCGTCTCGGCGACCGGGCTCGAGTTCGCCTACAGTCAGGCGCCGCAGTCGATGAAGGGGGCGCTGATGAGCTTCTGGCTGCTGACGGTGACGGTGGGCAACCTGTGGGTGCTGGTGGTGAACGCGTCGGTGAAGAACGCGACCGTGACGGCGCTGATCGCGTCAACGGGATTTGGCGTCACGGCCTTCCAGATGTTCTTCTTCGCCCTGTTTGCGTTCGCGGCGGCGCTGGCTTTCGGGCTGCGCGCTCGCTCCTACCAGGTGGTTGATCACTACCGGACGGCGTGAGTAGGCCGTCGCGACGGCGTTCCAGAGCGTCAGTGCCCATTCCGCGTCCGAGACGGTGCCCCCGGTGGGGAGCCGGCTCGGACGTGGCGCGTTGAGGAGGTGATCGGCCGCTTCGTGTGGGAACGGG
>JARIEY010000106.1 GCA_031127085.1 Gemmatimonadota bacterium
TCTTTCGCGCCGTCAACTTCGCCGCGCGTTGCTTGTGGAACATATCGATGATCAAGATGCGGCGGGATTGCTGTGGCGAATTCGCAACGGTCCGTCTCCGGTAGCGGCTGATATGCCGCTGTGGGAGGCCGCTTTGGAACGCGTGGCACGCGGGCCGCTTCCTACAACCAAGATCGCCTCCCCACCGCTTCGGCATCGTGACGCATTGATCGCTTGCGGCGCGCGCGATCCGGACATTACAGTCACGCATGAGCTCACCGCGCTCTGTTCAAGTTTTTTAGATCAAGGGCAAGCCGGTATCGCACTCCCCAATCGCTCTGAAGGTTTCTTGATGGCGGTGTCGCTGCTCTTTGCTTCGGGCGCTTCCGTTCCTCGTCTTTGCCGTGGTGCGGAGGATGACTTCCGCCGAATCGCCATTGAACGAACCCCAGCAAAGATCGTCATTGCAGCCGCACTGGACGCGCTTGGTGTCCCCGAAGATGAACGCACGGAGTATGTGATTGCCACCGCGCTCGCCCTGCCTGGATGGGCGGGAATGTTCTCTCGCCTTGAGCGGAATCCAGCAGAGAATCGTGCACACTGCCCGATCTCTTTAGCTGAATTCATCGCCGTACGAATGGTCTTTGATCGCCATGCGGCGGAGCGATCGGCATGCGAAGCGCTGCTTCCAACTTCTTGGAAATTATTGCCCAAGCAGATTCCGCTGCCTGAACCAATTGCCACTGCTTCAAGTGCATTTTTACTATGGAATCTGGCCCGTGTCGCCGGTGCGCGGCCGCAGCAAGTGCACGAAATGAACGATGAGTCTCTTGCCATGCTTTGGCACGAGACGTCCATCTTTCATAATGGCGCGCGCGGTCAGGTGTGGCTTGAGGCGTACGAAAGTCGATACCGCCGCGCTATTCTTGGCGCAGTCGCCAGTAGACGCCGAATGGAATTACCGACACTCGTGCAACGTGCACGCGCTCAATTTATTTTCTGTATTGATGAGCGCGAAGAATCTATTCGCCGTGCGCTTGAGGAACAAGATTCTGCGTTTGTCACTTTCGGCGCAGCGGGATTCTTTGGCATGGCCATTGATTATGTCGGTCTGTACGACCATGAGCCAGCGGCGCACTGTCCCGTCGTTGTCATACCCGCGCACGAAGTTCACGAGCAACCGGTCCTTACGCAACTCAGTTGGCATGAGCGCCGCGCTGTTCTGCGCGATCAGTGGCATGGGATCGAACGTGCGGCGGCGTCTTGGTCACGAACGCTGACGGGTGGAGCTGGTCTTTCACTACTACTTGGTCCGATTGCTGGTATCGCCGCTGTTCTACGAGTGTTGGCGCCTCGCACGTCGCTGGATATTCGCGATCGAATTGAAACACGCTTGGCACCTCGGCCAGACACCCGCCTTGGTGGAATACGACGAGAAACGTCGGCGCCACTTTCCCGAGCAGGAAAGCCCATGGGCTTCTCACTGCAAGAGGCCACTGATCGAGTTGCTGGGATGTTTCGATCTATTGGGATTGTTGGAAACTTTTCGAAAATTATTTTGGTGCTTGGGCATGGCTCCACCAGCCTGAATAATCCGCATGAGTCTGCTCACGACTGCGGCGCCTGTGGTGGTCGACGCGGTGGCGCAAACGCACGGCTCTTTGCCGATCTTGCCAATCGGAACGATGTGCGTGACTCACTGCGAGCAATTGGAATTGACATTCCCTCTGACACGTGGTTTGTTGGCGCGCTTCACGACACAGCAAATGATGCAGTGCAGTGCTTTGATTTAGAAGAGTTGCCATCGGCCAGCGCGGCCCCGTTTGCTGACGCATGGCGAGCCCTTGAAATCGCTCGCCGTCACAGCGCCCTTGAACGAGTGCGTCGATTTGAAAGCGCGCCACTTGGACTTTCGCCAGACGACGCGCTCCGTCATGTAGAAGAACGCGCCGCCCATCTTGCACAACCACGTCCGGAGTATGGCCACTGCACGAACGCTTGCGCATTTGTGGGACGGCGTTCCAACACGCGCGGTCTACACCTTGATCGCCGCGCCTTCTTGGTGAGCTACGACCCAACCACAGATCCAACCAATACCATTCTTGAACGCATTCTTGCGGCAGTTGGTCCGGTTGGCGCAGGTATCAGCTTGGAGTATTACTTTTCCTCCGTGGATCTTGACCGATTTGGCTGCGGCACAAAGCTGCCACACAATGTCACTGGATTACTGGGAGTCAGCAACGGTCACCGCGGTGACTTGCGCACCGGACTTCCATTGCAAATGGTGGAAATCCATGAACCAATGCGGCTGTTGCTTGTGGTCGAAGCCACACCCGCGGCTCTGTTGGAAATTGCAGGCCGCCAAGCAGAAGTTCGGGAGTTGGTTGTAAACGAGTGGGTTCAATTGGTGTCTCTGGACCCAACCACTGGGCATATGCAACGTTTCCATAACGGCGCATTCCACGACTGCCGCATCGACAACACGCCTCTGCAATCTGTTAACCGGTCAGTCGAATGGCATGGATTATCGCGGGAATATGTTTCGCCAGCATTGGTTCTTGACGGACTCGATCTCCGGCCACTCGCGAAGGCAACGGCATGATGCATATTGATCTTGATGCCGTGCAGCGCATCGCGTTACCGGTGTTGATTCTCTTGCCAATAGCGGCCTCTGTCGTGGTGGGTCTTCTCATCATGGCGAGTTCCCGCTACCCCAGCGAACGCACAGCAACGCGCATACTGGAAGTTGCGTTGACAATCTCACTTGTACTCAGCGCGCTCGTTGCAATTGGTGCCACGGGAGTTTTTGGCACCGCGCCTTCAGCACTTGTTGATTACGGAGCGCTCTTAGAGATTGGGACATACCGCATTCCAGCGGTGCTTCTGGCCGACTCGAAGGGAATTGTCTTCTCACTGTTGTGCACGTTTCTCACGCTATTGGTAGCTCGTTTCTCACGCACCTATATGCATCGAGAGGCGGGTTACTTCCGGTTCTTCATTGTTCTTGGTGGATTTGCCACCGGCGCACAATTGGTCGCACTGGCAGGCGCGCTTGACATCTTCTTTGCGGGTTGGGAATTGATTGGTATTGGCTCCGCGCTGTTCATTGGCTTCTTTCACGAACGAGCTGAGCCGGTGCGCTCATCACTGCGCGCATTCGCCACATACCGACTCTGCGACGCCGGATTCCTCATGGCAATGGTGTGTGTCCATGAAGTTCTCGGCTCTACAACTATCAATGCGCTGGATGGTTCCATCGATTTACCACTGTGGGAATCCACCACCATCGGGCTGCTGTTCTTAGTTTCAGTAATGGGTAAGTCCGCACAGTTGCCGTTTTCTGGTTGGTTACCCAGGGCAATGGAGGGACCAACTCCAACAAGCGCGCTGTTTTATGGAGGCATTTCACTTCACGCCGGGCTGTTTTTAATGTTGCGCATATCGCCAATCATCAGCGCTTCACCAGTCATTCAAGTGGTTGGCGCAGTCGTTGGTATCAGTACGGCTATCTACGCGGCAGCGGTGGCGCGCACCGATCCGGACGCAAAGGGTGCGCTGGCGCATGCAACGCTTTGCCAGGTCGGTCTCATTCTTGCGGAGATCTCACTTGGATTTACCACGATTGCACTTGTTCACATCAGTGGGCACGCGCTGTTGCGTGTTTGGCAGTATCTGCGCGCACCCAACGCCATTCATGATGCTCACCGCATCGGCGTGCATGCGGTCCCTGTAGAGGAGTCGCAACCCCAATCAGTTCTTGAGCGGCGCGTATATGCCGCAGCACTTCACCGACTTCGACTTGATGATCGGATCGACTCAATAATTGATCCATTCATGGTGCTTGCACGCGCGCTTGATCGATTTGACCAACGCGTGCGCGTGATTCTGGGCGGCGGAAAGGATGTTGATTCATGACGCCTGAAAGTGTTCCCTACATTGTGGCAACGCTTGCCGCTGGTGGAATTTTTGCTCCAGTCATTGTTTCATCTCGGCCCGTTGGCTTGCTCCGAATCATTCTGGCAGCAGTTGCGCTTGCACTATCAACGGCCTCCATATTTTGCAGCACCGGCACACTTGCCTTTGGACTGATTGCGGTTCTCGTAATGATGCGCGGACTGTTTGCAAACCAGGGAACGGATTTGCCAAAGCTACCGTGCATAGTGTCCACCCTGTTCGCGGTGGCGGCCGCTTTGACTGGCGAATGGCCCGTACTGAATCTGATTGCCGCGGTGTTGCTGTTGGCGACGCTTTCGGGCGCATGGCCTATGCATTGGCTTGCGGCTCGAGTGATTGATCGATCACCCCTTGCCATGGCTGAGCAAATTTCCACATGCATAGTGGCAACATTTGCCTATCTTCGATTTGTGGCGCCAACGGAGTTTGCCTTTGATGCGGCCTCTACCTTGGTACGGCTTGGTGCAGTGCTTGCTTTATTGCCCGCCATCACCGCGCTCGTACAGGTGAATCTGCGCGGATTTTACCGATGCGTAGTTGCCATGCACGGCGGAATGTTGATCGCCGCACTCGGCGCGGCGGGACATGGACACAGTGCGGCCGCCCTTCTAGTGACTGTCACGCTTGCGTTAGCCATGGGAGGACTCGGCGCCATGGTGGCGGCGGTCGAAGATCGCTGCGGGCGCGTTTTACTGAAAGACCAAGGCGGAAGAATCTGGGGCATGCCCCGTTTAGCAGCTGCATTTCTCTTGTTTGCGGCCTCTGGTGTTGGAATGCCAGGCACTGCAGGTTTCATTGCAGACGATCTCTTGCTTCATGCGCTTTGGGAAGAAAGCGTGGTGGGTTCACTCATCATGATCGTGGCGGCGGCACTGCTTGCGGTTGCATCGCTCGCCACATTCGCAAAGATCTTTCTTGGTCCACCCGCCACATCCCTGGCTGGCGATCTGCGCCAACCAGAGCGATACGTGGTGATTACAACGTTTGGCCTACTGGTGCTGATTGGTGTAGCACCCTGGTTGCTCGCGAATCCGCTTGCCGAATATCTGCGCGGCTTTGGCGCAGTACCACACTAAGCCTTGCTCGATCATCTCGCGACACACATCGCCGCTTGGAATCGCGCGCCCTCTGGTGTCAGGAGCGGCAACCACGTGGCACCCGCATCAGGCGAATATTCCGCGCCAGCGCCGGGTTCATCAGCAGTCATCACGCGTCCTGCCCACTCCATGTAGCGAATCGATGAGATGCTGTCGATCCCCTCCGGCATCGCTTGCACAGATACTGAAAGTACTTCGCGCGCGGAAGGCGGCAGAATTCCAGTCACGGTGAGCAAACGAGTTGCTGATGGAACGCCCACCTGCTCACCGGCCGCTCCGTACGGCTGCATGATCGCTGGACGATCAACCACCAGCGGCGCGCCGCCATCGCGGAACCGAACTGTGACGCGCACTTCAAAGCCGGATGTCGGCATGGAGCGCGGTACACCTGGCGCCGACTGGTAGCCAGTGACTTTCACCGAAGACGAGCCGGCGATGTTGAATGGACTGCCGATCAGACGAATGCTGCTGATCGAGGTGATACCGGCCGGCACCGTCTGCCGCACAATCGACGTTGCAGGATCCGCGGCACTCGGTTGACCAGAGCCAATCGGCAGACCGCAACTCACGTCACCATCACCGCATCCAACAAGCGTTGCGAGCGATGCAAGTCCCGGTACGCCGACGCAATTTGTTCCGCGGCCCCAGAAGAACGCACCCGCCTGATAGCACTGCGCCATGGTTGCCTGGCCGCACTGACCGTTGCTCAGCGTGCCCGCACCGGTGCGCGGATCGTCAAAGGACACCACGTTTGGATTGCCAGCATCCGAATCCCAACCGAGCGCTGCGCAATCAAGCGTGACTGGATAGACCACGTTCGGCGCGTTGATCGGATCCGGACGCATCGGACGCACCATCGGGCCCGGGCCGTCACGGAATGAGTCGCCGTAGTAACTGCGCAGCACTGGATTACCGTTGCAATCAGCCACGTACCCCGGTGCACTGCTTGCCACGCATGGGCCCCAATGCGCAAGCAACATGGCCATGTCTTGGCCGTCCACCGCAGCGTCGCCGTTCAGGTCCGCAATGCACGCTGGAGGCGCAACTGGGCAAGCGCCCCAACCCACGAGCAACTTGGCGATGTCGGCGCCGTCCACGGATCCATTTCCATCGAGGTCACCAATGCAACTGCTGCCACCGCCCACGGTGGCCGTCATGGCGTAACCGAATCCAACGGTGCCCGATGTTGCCACGGGTTGCCATGACACGTACACGCCCGCCACGCTGCTTGAGCGGACCGTGCGGGCTGCCATGACATCAATCGCTTCCTGCGTCAAAGCGAGATCGCTGTTCCAAAGTACCGCGCCAGTGGCTGCATCGATGATGCCGAGGCGCGCGTCGGCGCCAACCGGCGAGCCGTTCTGGAATGCGATCCCGATACTGGCAGCGTTCACTGTGATGGACACCGGGCCAGACGGATGACGCACGTTGCGTATGCACTGAAATGATGCGTCGATCGGCGTGATGCCGTCGCCCAGAATGATCGACTTTGAGTCACCGATCCATTGTTCGTCGTCAGCGCACGTGATCGGCGCCACACGATCGCACGCTTGCAGCAAGCGGTTGGCGGAACCGGCGAGTGTGGCGTTGCCACCGGGCGCCACGCGGGCGGGGTCGGTGAGGTCAGTGAGTTTGCCGCGCGCGGCCGCGGACATCAGTGCGACGTAGGTGCGCGAAGCGATCGTCAACGGCGCACTGAGTTCTTCGGTGGTAGGCGGGTGGCGCTGCAGGTAGAGCGCGGCGACGCCAGCAACCATCGGCGACGCCATGGAAGTTCCGCGATCCAATCTGAGACCATTGGGTGCGCGCAGCCAGTCGGCAGCCAAGATGCCCGTGCCCGGCGCCCAGATACTCACATCCGGTCCAAAGTTAGAGAAGACCGCGGGATGATCGTCCGCGTCCGTGGCGCCAACCGTCAGCGTGAACGCCGATGCAGCCGGATACATCCACGAAGCTGGCCATGACTCGTTGCCCGCCGCCACCACCACTGGGATGCCCTGCAACATGACACTAAAGATCGCCTCTTCAAACACTGCTGCCGACAGGCCGCGGTGTTGGCCGCTCAGTGACATGTTGACCACTGCCGGCAGTTGCACATTGCCGGGTATGACGATCCAGTTGAGTGCCGCCACTGCGGTGGAGTATGCAAAATCTCCTTTTGCATCAGTGACTGCCAGCGAAATGATGCCCGCGCCCGGCGCAGGACCGGTGGTTGCGCCCGCGGCGCAGCCGGCGACGTGCGTGCCGTGGCCACGAATGTCACGTCCGCCGTTCGAACCAGCACCTGGATAGAAATTCTTGATCTGCTGCACGCGTCCCGCAAACTCCGCGTGATCCGGATTGATGCCGCTATCGATGATCACCACGGTGACGCCAGTACCGTCGGCACCGCACGGGGCGAAGGCGGGTGCAAGTCCGTTTGCTTGGGAGATGCGGCGCAGTCCCCATGGATTGGGAGTGTTGGGATCGGCGGGCGCGCCTTCCGGCATGCTCACGACGGCGCCCATCATGTCTGGCTCCACGCGTGCCACCAGCGGGTGCGCGCGCACCGCGGCTGCGTCGGCCGGGTTCATGGATGCTGCGAAGCCGATGACGGCGTGTTCGTAACGGAAGCGCGCGCGGGCGGCACCGATGGTGTCGGCCAGCACGCGGTCGATGAGTTCAGCTGCGGCGGCGGGAGTGGTGTTGCGCGCGCGAGCGCGGAGTTGCACCAGGTACGACGGCAGGCCAGTTGCTTCGTCGATGGCCTGCCCTGCGATCGCAGGGGCGCCGAGGTCGGGCTGGGCTGCCTGCGCGGGCTGGGCTGATCGGCTTGCCTGCGCTGACGGCGCGGGACGCACGGCAGTGGATACACCGGTGCCGGCCGTGACTTGCAGGGCACACAGCAGCGCTGCTGCCCCGGAGGCGAAGTGAGAAATCGACTGAGAATGCCCGAAAGAACTGCCTGTGCGCATGGGCGTCATTATGACCACTGAGCGCGGCGGGTCAAGGATGCGGTTTCACAAATACCCGCGCTACATGTAACCTCTCGACTCCGCACTACAAGTGACCGCAAGACGGGTCCACGAAGTAGTTGGCGTGCGTAAGTGAGATTCCGCATTCTCTATTTCAGGTGTTTGATCTCGGTGTAAGCGCCGGTGGTTTGCAGCGTTATGGCGAGTGACTCAGAGCCGCGATTCGCGGGAAGGATGTTCGACCGCCATTGGACGGTCCACTTCACCTTCACTCAAAGCGTTGATGATCTGAGTCGGGATCCGATAAGCCTGCCTTTGATCGCATTCACTGGCTCATTATTCGGTCAATATCACTTTCTTGATAAATCATGACCTTGCAAGATGGGTGTCACCCATGCTTTGCGTTTACCTCTGTAAGCCTGTTGGTGAGTTACGCCCGACCTCAAACGAAAGCCCCCTATGAAGACATCTAGACTTTTTGTTTCTAGCGTTGCTGCCTGCGCATTTGCATCCGCCACTGTCACGGCTGACTACGTCAGTCCAGCCGCTTGGAGCGCGTCGCTTTCATCGTCAAATAACTCGCGATACGAAATCCGCAATCCGAACCCATCAGCCATCGAGTTGGTGTACTGGTTCAACTCGCCGGATGTGTATGGCGGAGTCTCTGCCACATTCAGCACGACTGCGACGCAGACAGGTGCATTGAACCTTGATTGGAGTTACGCATGGTTTCACGCGTTTTATCTACCAACTGCGTCACTGACATTCTTCGCAAACAGCGCCAGTGGTGTAGTGGAAAACACCGTTTACAGTTCCAACGTTGGCCCAGGTGCATTAGTGTCAGGTAGTGCCACGCTCAATCTAAGCCAGGGCTACTCATGGGGCATACGCGCCAGCGGCAAAAACTCCGACTCCAACACGGATATCTCGGGCATCGTGACACTGTCAGCGATGCCAAGCCCTGGCGCGATCGCGTTGTTGAGCGCGTTTGGTTTGGTGGGCAATCGGCGTCGCCGCGGTTGAATTCAATAGCCACGTTCGAGCCGACAGCACGAAGGCATGCCCATGGGGCAAATGCGAAGGTGCTCTATTGATACGTGCGTTGGGCAACCCGGGTTGCCCCACGCACTGAGTTGTCGATTGCCAGTGGCGCTAACCGGGTCCAAGCTTCTGCAAAGCGAAGGCATAGGCGCCGATGGCGACAGCCTGACTTGTTCCAAGGCGTGACATGCCGACGCCGACGCGCAAGAGCGGGTCGTACGCGATGCTTCGGCCGCTACCGGGCACCTTGATGGTGCGGGTTTCACCCTTGAGAAATGTTTCCAACTGAACCGGGTCTTCAAGATTGAAGGCGGCGGGAATCAGGCGACGGAAAGTGTTTCCGGCGGGGCTGGTGTAGGTGCTATTGAGTTCTTCGACGAGTGCTGGCAGGAACAGCGGCCACGCACCGGAAACACCACCGCCGATCACGGCGAGACCATCAATCAGCGTGAGCGCGCTGCCGACTGCATCGCCCGCGGATTCGCCCAGGCGTCGGAATGCTTCGCGGGCCGCGGCTTGATTGCCAACCAGATTGCCGTTGGCGATTTCGAAGAGGTCTTTCGGCTCAGGAACTTGATCGAAGGCAGTGCCGGTGAGCTCTGAATAGACGCGGCGCACGGCGCGGATGCAGGCGCCCTCTTCCGCATTCATGGTCGGATGGAGCTTGTTTCGTAGCAGCCAGACTTCGCCCGAAGCCGAGTTGTCTCCAAGCAAGATTTCACCGTTACGAACGATGCCGCCGCCGAAGCCAGTGCCGAGGGTCACTCCAAAGAGATTCTTGTAACGCTTTGGACTGCCAGCTTTCTCAAGCAATCCGTTGACATGAGGAAGAAGACCACCGATCGCCTCGCCGTAGACAAACAGGTCGCCATCGTTATTCATGAACACCGGAATGCCAAACTTCTCCTCAAGCATCGGCCCGAGCGCCACCCCTCCCCGGAATCCGGGGAGGTTGCCAAGATCGCCAATGATGCCGTTCGGATAGTCAGCCGGTCCGGGGAAGGCGAAACTGATCGCAGACGGTGGCTGCGGACAGAGTGCCTTCACTCGGTTGAAGCCATCCACAATGTTGGCGAGGCATCGCTCTAAATCATCACCATTCGATGGCAGCGATACCGTCTCCGAAACGGGCTTGCCACCGCGCAGCGCAGAAAAGCGCAGGTTCGTGCCGCCCGCATCGAGCGTCATGACGATTCTGGAATCCGAAGTTAGGTCCATGGGACGTTCACACTGGTGAGCGGTATTCAGGTACGGATCATCAGGTGCCAGCGCTCAACGACTTTGCCGCATCGCCAGTTGGCTCGTCAGCTCGGGCTCCATAGAAGCCGAAGAACACGAGGTATGCATAGCCGACCAACACGATTGCAAGTGACGTTCGCACACCAAAGGCATCCATCAAGGCGCCTTGGATAAGTGGCATGATTGCCCCGCCAACGATCATCATGACCAGCAGTGAACTGCCTTGGCTGGTGTCTTTACCAAGACCACGGATCGAGAGACTGAAGATGTTCGACCACATGATCGAATTGAACAAGCCGATGCCGATGATCGACCAGAGGGCAAATTCACCCTTCGCGCCCATGGAGAGTGCCGTCAGACCCATCGCAACCAAGGCGAACAGTCCCACCATCTTTCCTGGGTTGGATTTGCCAAGAACGAAGAATGCGAAGCTGAGAGCAACCATGCCGACGTAGGGAAGGATCGTTGCCGGATCAATGTAATGACCATGGGTCAGGCTTTCCTTGAAGGTTGCGTTGGCAAAGATCACGGCCGTCGCGCCGACTGCTGCGAGCACCATGAACACATACTTGCGGGACTGTTGGATGCCGCTCAGGGAGATGGCACCCATGAGGCGACCGATCATCGTGCCGCCCCAGTAGAACGAGAGGTACTTCGCCGAAGTCTCCTCTGGCATGCCCATCACGCTCGGGTCGTTCAGGTAGTTGATCAGGATGCTGCCAACGGTTACTTCGCTGCCAACGTAG
>JARIEY010000107.1 GCA_031127085.1 Gemmatimonadota bacterium
TGACGCGCTCGCCATCGAGGCCAAGGGACTCGGCAAGTCGTATCGCATTGGCCGAGGGCCGCGCGCCACGACCCTCGCCGAACGGCTCGTCAACGCCGTGCGTCACCCGCTCAGCGCCGGCGAGGGTGACCTGTTTTGGGCGCTGCGCGACGCGTCGTTCGAGATCCCGCGCGGCCAGGCCGTGGGCATCATCGGGCGCAATGGCGCCGGCAAGAGCACGCTGCTCAAGTTGCTCAGCCGCATCACCACGCCAACCACCGGGTGGGCGGAACTGCGCGGTCGCGTCGGGTCGCTCATCGAGGTCGGCACGGGCTTTCACCCCGAACTGACGGGCCGCGAAAACGTGTACCTCAATGGCGCGATCCTCGGGATGCGCAAGCGAGAGGTGACGCAGCGCTTCGATCAGATCGTCGACTTCGCCGGCATCGAGCGATTCATCGACACGCCCGTCAAGCGCTACAGCAGCGGGATGTACACACGCCTCGCCTTCGCCGTGGCGGCCAACCTCGACGCCGAGATCCTCGTGGTCGACGAGGTGCTGGCCGTGGGCGACCTCGAGTTCCAGCGCAAATGCCTGGGCAAAATGGGCGAGGTGGCGGGCGCTGGACGAACGGTGCTGTTTGTCAGCCACTCACTGCATGCCATCTCCACCCTCACCTCGCGCACCCTGGTGCTCGAGCGCGGGCGCGTGGCCTTCGACGGCACCACCACGGACGGGCTGGCCTTCTACCGCGCCCTGCAGGCCGAGGGCGCCGACTCGGCGCACGCTTACCGCGCGCCGGCGGGGCGTTCGGGCGTACACCTCGTCGACGGACGCGTGGTCGCGTCCATCAGCGACGGACTGCAGCGGCACGGCGACGCGTTCGCCCTCGACTTCACACTCGACGTTCCAGAGCCGGTGAGCCAGCTCTGCTTCTCCGTGCACGTGATGGACGAAACGGACCGCGCGGTGAATCACTTCTGGATCTACGGCGACGGTCCGTCATTCCGGAACGCCACCGGTCGCTTCTCGGTGCGCATCGACGTTCCCAAGTTCCGGCTGGTGATGGGGCGCTATACCCTCACCGTCTGGGTGACGGACCGCGCCACGCACACCATCTACGAACATCTCACCAACCTCTGCCCATTCGAGGTCACGATGGACGGGCTCTCCCGCCCCGACTACGAGTGGAGCCCCGATTACATGGTGTACGCCGAGGACTATTCCTACGACGTGAGCAAACGGTAGAGGCCCCACTGCCGGAACGACCGGCCTGCCAGTCCGCGCCCCCCGTTCGCCGAGGTTTGCCCATGATCGGGTGAACCCATAGCATTAGCAGGCGCCCATGGAACCACTGACCGATCCGCTCAACCCCAGCCCGCCCAATCTGCTGGCCAACCGGGTTATCGTCGTTGCCGACGATGATGCGGCATTGCTCTCGCTGATGGGCACGTACCTGCGCCGTTCAGGAGCCACCGTGCACGTGGCGGAGAACGGCCGTGACGCCTGGACGCTCATCGAGTCGCTGCACGCCGCGGCGACACCGGTGCACGCCGTGCTGTGCGACCTGCGGATGAAGGGCGGCTCCGGCATGGAGTTCTATCAACGCGTCTGCGAGGAACGCCCGACGCTGACGCCGCGGCTCATTTTCTCGAGCGGCGATCTCGACAGCGACGACGTGCGCGGCTTCCTCGACCATTGCGCCGCCAAGGTGCTCGCCAAGCCGTATCCGCTCGCTGACCTTCGGCGGATGCTCGCCGAAATGTCCCCCCCGTCCTGAGCCGCACCGGCGAAGGTCCCCCCACCCTCAGAGGTTTCCCGTGTCCGAGAAGACCCAAAGCTTCAAGCGCCACACCGCCTGGTCGCCGATGTACCATTTCGTGGGGACGCCCATCATCCTGCTCAATCTCGTCGTGCAGGTGCGCCATGCGTGGTACGCAGGCGGTCGCTACGCTTGGTGGAACGTCGCGCTGGCCATTGGCCTCGTCGGCCTCGCCGGCTCCGCCCGCGTGATGGCGCTCGCCGTGCAGGACCGCCTGATCCGGCTCGAGATGCGCCTCAAGCTGCGTGAGCTGCTGCCGGCGTCGATGCACGCCGACATCGGCAAGCTCACCGTGCGTCAGATGGTCGGCCTCCGCTTTGCGAGCGATGCCGAACTCCCCGAGCTCGTCAAGCGCGTGTTGAGCGGCGAACTGCGCGAGCAGAAGGCGATCAAGGCCGCCATCAAGGACTGGCAGGCCGACTGGCAGCGCGCCTGAGTCAGGCCGCCGTGGCGTGGCGCGCGCGGTCGCGCCACGCCAGAATGGGACGCTCCACGCCGTAGTACGATGCCGCCGCGGCCGCGAAGGCAAGCACCACGTTGAGCGGGAACGCCGTCCACCAGTGCCCGCTGTAGCGGTCGAAGAAAAGTTGCTGCCACAGATAGAGCGAGTAGGACAGGCGCCCGACCCACACCACCGGGGCCCACGCTAGCAGCCGGATGGGCCGCGGCGGCGCCTCCATCGTCGTCTGGTCGACAATGAAGGCGACCGCGACGATCGTCCAGATCAGCGTGAGCTCGCGCACCCGCCAGTGGCCAAAGGCCGTCCAGGCGGCCAGCGCGCTCGCCGCGAGCGCCACGGTCCACCACCCGCTTGCGCGCAACGACCGGTAGCGGGCTGACTGCAGCGCACGCGGGAGCATCATCGCCATCAGCCCCCCGATGGCCAGCCAATCGGCGAACAGCAGGAACGGCGAGACCGCCGCGAGGGGTGCGGGCAGCACGCCAAAGACCGCGGCAAGCCGCAGCACCGGCACCACGAGCGCGAGCGCAACGAGGAGCGCCGTGCCGCGCCGCACGCCCAGCCAGAGCAGCACGGCGGGCCACACCAGATAGAACTGCTCCTCGACGGCCAGGCTCCACAGGTGCCCCACCGGCCACTGCCGCGGCGTCCACTCGCCGAGGTAGAAGTTCATCGTGTAGGTGAGCCCCGCCACGATGTCCCAGCTGCGCAGTTGCGTCATCCCCGCCGCGGTGAGCAGCGCGAGCACGGCGAGAAAGACGTACGCCGGCGGGAAGATGCGGAGCGTGCGCCGATAGTAGAAACGGCGCAGCGCGATCGTCCCCGACGCCTGCAGTTCGCGCACCAACAGACCGGTGATCAGGAAGCCCGAGATCACGAAGAAGACACGCACACCCAAGTTGCCGGCGTCGAGGGCCCGCGCCAGCGGCCCGAGCGCCGTCGGCGCCCCGGGTGTCCCCTGCACGTGATGCAGGAGCACCAGCACGATGGACACGGCGCGCAGCCCGTCGAGCGCGGGAATCCGCGTCGCGGGGGCGCCGTCACGCCCGGTCATGGCAACAGCGCGGCGTGCCAGCTGTCGCGGACGGGGCGCTCGAAGCGTGCGCGATACGTGCCGACGTCGGTAATGGAAAAGTCCATCACCGGCGTGTCGGGTCCGGCGTGCCCTCCGCGCGCCAGCAGCGCAAAATCCTCGCGCGAAAGCGCGTGCACAAACCCACCCGCATCGCGGTAGTAGACGAGCGAGGAATCGAGCAGCGTCGTGCCAATGCCACCTTCGATCGCCTTCAGCGCGCGGAACAGCCCGTCGATGGAGCATCCCGACGCCCCTTCACGGGACGTGTCTACCCCGACGGCCAGGAAGCGCTCGTCGCGCCAGTCACGCGCCGCCCACAGCGGCTGTCCGTGCGCCTGCCAGGTGGCGAGAAAACCGTCGACGGTCGCCAGCACGCGACGCTCGTCAATCTCGTCAATCGGAGCGGCAGCACCAAAGATCCAGACGCGAGCGTCGGCGGGAAGCGAGGCGAAGTCAACAATGGGCATGGTCAGATCGTCGGACGGGGGACGGGGTGGCGCGAAATCTACCGTCGCGGCTCCGCCCCACGCACGGGGCGCAGCCAGGCGAGTCGCGGCTCCAAGCGGGCGCGCCAAGCCAGCGCTGGGCGTTCCACGACGTAGTACGACACCATCGCCGCCCCGAGCGCGAGCAGCAGATTCTGCGGGGTCCGTTCCCACCACGACCCCGCCGACTCATCCAGGAACGGCTGTTGCCACAGATACAGCGAGTAGGAGAGTCGGCCAATCCACGCCACCGGCTCCCAGTTGAGCGGACGCGCAAGCAGGTGCCCGGGATGCGTCATCGCCCAGTCGAGCAGCAGCACCGTGCTCACCACCGCGCCGCTCATCAGCAGATCGGCCCGCCGCCAATAGCCCAAGCCGGTCCACGCCCCGATCAGCGCGGCGGCCGCGACGACCGGAAAGACGGGATGCGCCAACATCGTCCGGTACCACCGATGCTGCTGCAGCGTGCGGCGCGAGAGCGCGAGCAGGGCACCGCCCGCCAGCCAGTCGGCCACCCCGCGAAACGCATAGGCCGCTTCCTCGCCGATCGTAAGCACTCGCGCGTACGCGCCGGTCCGCCACGCCGCGGCGGCGAGCATCACGGCCACCAACAGCGGCCGGGCACGCCGCGGTCCGGCCAGTACCAGCAGACCGGGCCACAGCAGATAGAACTGCTCCTCAATCGAGAGCGACCAGCTGTGAACCACCGGCCACGCGGCCGTCAGCGCGTTGAAGTTCGTCGTGAACGTCCACGCGTGCAGCGCGTCCCCGGGGCGCAGCGTCACCACCCCCGCGCTGGCCGCCACCATCACACAGGCGAGGTAGACGTAGTACGGCGGGAGAATGCGCAGCGTACGCCGGAAATAGAACCGGCGAAGCGAAATCGCCCCGCGCGACTCGTGCTCAGCCAGCAACAACGACGTGATCAGAAAGCCCGAGATGGCAAAGAAGATCCGCACGCCCAGGCCGCCGGCGTGCGTCACGTCGCCGAACCGGCGCAACACCGACGGCGCCCCCACCTGGCTTCCCACGTGGTAGAGCAGGACGAGCGCGATCGACAGGGCGCGAAACCCGTCGAGCGACGGGATGCGCGCCGACGCGCCACGGGTGGGTTCTGTCGGTACCGGCACGCGCACAATCTCGCATCGCGCGGCGCGATGCACCACGGCACCTGCCCAGTTGCATCCCGCGTCACCCCGCGCCACTCTCTTCAGGTATGCACGGGCCCGGATCGCTGCTCTACACGCTTGCCGTCGTCTGCTGCGTCGCCGCCGCGACGACGGTGCTCTGCCAGCGCGTGCGGCTCCCGGTCGTGTTCGGCTACCTGCTGGCGGGAATGATCGTCGGACCACACGTCCCGGTCCCACTCGTGGCCGATGCCGACACGGTGGCCGCGCTCGCCGAAATCGGCGTCGTACTCCTGATGTTCTCCATCGGCCTCGAGTTTTCGCTGCGGCGCATGCTCCGTCTCGCGCCGGTGTCGGGACTCGTCGCCCTGCTGGAGACAAGCGCGATGTTCGGGCTGGGCGTGGCGACCGCCCAACTGCTCGGCTGGTCGCCGCGCGAGCGGATCTTCACCGGCGCCATCGTGGCGATCTCGTCGACGACCATCATCGCGCGGGCGTTCCGCGAACGGCCCACCGACCCCGACGTGCACGAGACGGTCTTCGGCATCCTCGTCTTCGAAGACCTGATCGCGATCCTGATGCTCGCCGCGCTCACCGCGCTCGGCGGTGGCGCGCTCTCGGCGGGGATGCTGGCCGGTACGGCGCTGCAACTGGCAACCTTCCTGGCCGCGCTCATCGGCGTCGGCCTGCTTCTCGTGCCGCGCTTCATGCGGGCCGTCGTGCGCCTGCGCCGCGACGAAACGACGCTCGTGACCGCGGTCGGCTTGGCCTTCGCCGCGGCATTGCTCGCCGTCGCCTTCGGCTACTCGGTGGCGCTGGGCGCGTTCATCATGGGCGCGCTCGTGGCGGAATCGGGGACGCATCATCAGGTCGAAACGCTGCTCGCCCCGCTCCGCGATTTCTTCATCGCCGTCTTCTTCGTGGCCGTTGGGATGTCCATCGACCCCACGCGCATCGCGCAGCACTGGGGGGCCGTGCTGGCGATCGTCGCGCTCGTGATGACCGGCAAGATCGTCACCGTCTCGCTCGCCACCTTCCTGTCCGGGCGCGGCGTGCGCACCAGTGTCAGCAGCGCCATGAGTCTCGCACAGATTGGCGAGTTCTCGTTCATCATTGCCGGCGTCGGCGCCGCATCGGGGGCGATTGGTTCCCACATCCTGCCCGTCGCTGTTGCGGCATCGGCGCTGACCACGCTCGCCACCTCGCCGATGATCGCCGTGTCGGCGGCCACCGCGGCGCGCATCGACCGTGCGCTCCCCGCGCCGCTGCAGACGTTCGTGGCGCTCTACGGTTCGTGGTTCGAGGCGATGCGGCGCGGCAGCGGGGCGCCCTCCCAGCGCTCCCGGGTGTGGCAGTTGGTCAGCCTGCTGGGCGTCGATGTCGCCGTACTGCTGGCCATCGTCATCGGCGCCGCCGTGGAAATGCCGCGCGGAATGACCCTGGCCAACCGGTGGCTCGGCGTCGGTCCAGTCGCGGCGCGGCTTCTTGTCTTCGCCATCGCCGCGCTGGCCGCCGCGCCGCTCGTGCTGGGCCTCTTCCGCACTGCGGCGCGGCTCGGCGAGTTGCTCGCCCAGCGCGCGCTCCCGGTGCCGTCGCGTGGGGCCGACTTCGGCTACGCGCCGCGACGCGCGCTCACGGTCACGCTCGAGGGCGCCATCCTGCTGCTCGCCCTCGTCCCCGTGGTGGCGGTGGCCCAGCCGTTCCTCGAGCCGCTCGGCGGCGCGGGGGCGCTGGTGCTGCTCGCGCTCGCCATCGGCGCGCTGGTCTGGCGCAGCGCCAGCAACCTGCAGGGACACGCCGAGGCGGGGGCGCAGCTGCTCGTGTCCGCACTCCGGCACCAGATGACCGAGAGCGCGCTGCCCGGTGAGGCGCAACCCATTCCGCACGCCGAGGAGCTGCTGCCCGGTATGGGGGCGCCCGTCGGCGTGGCGATCACGGCAGACTACCTCTCGGCCGGGCGCACGCTGCGCACGCTGAACATTCGCGCGCGCACCGGCGCCGGCGTGCTCGCCATCACGCGCGGCGACGAACGCATTCTGATTCCCCGCGGCGGCGACGAGATTCGCGCCGGTGACGTGCTGGCGCTCGCCGGCACCCGCGATGCGGTCGCGGCGGCCGTGAAGCTGTTGACCGAGCGGCGCTCCCCGCCACCCGCGACGTGAGACGAAGGGGCGGCAGCGCGTTCGCGCCACCGCCCCCTCGCTGATCAACAATCCACCCATCGCCCTTCGCGATCCTCGATCGCAATCCTCGATCGCAATCCGGATTCCCCGTCCTCAGTCGCGGCTCAGTTCTTTGGCAGTTGAAGCATCGGCACCGCCCCTGACGTCACCTGCGGCAACTTGCCGTCCCACTTCTTCGCCACTTCGTACTGCACCAGCGTCGCCGTGATGCTCGCCGCCAACTTGCGGTTCGCCTCGGCCTGCGCGTTGGCCAACGCCATGATGGCCTTGGCCTGACCGGCCGCTTTGATGGAGTCACCTTGCGCCTGGAACGTGTTCTTCTGCAGTTCGTTCTCCGCCGTCAACGCCTGCTGCTGCATCACGTTCTTGGTGTTGATCGCATCGATGACCGTGGGCGGCGCACGCAGCTCGTTGATGGTGAACTGCCGCACGACCAGCCCGTACGGCGAGAGCCGCTTCTCGAGCATTGCCTGCACGCGGCGCGTCGCCTCGGCTTTCTTGGGACCGATCACGTCCGCGATCGCCTCCTCGCCCGTCACTTCTTGCAGCGACTGCCGGATGGCCTGCTTGACGTAGGTGTGCTGGATGGTGGCGATGTCGGTACGGAACGTCTGGTACAACGCGGGCACCTTGCGCGGCTCCAGCTCGAACGACATCGAGACGTCGAGCGAGAGGGGCTGGCCCTCCTTGGAGTTCACGTTGATTTCGTCGTTGTTCGGCGAGCCTTCCGTGGTCCCCCGCGTCAGCACGAGCGTCTGCATGAAGGTCGGATACTCCTCGATCGCCGTGAAGACCGGGTTGCGCATGTGCAGCCCAGGACCAAGCGGCACCATATCCACGCCTCCACCGGCGCGATGGATGACAATGCCGATGTGCCCCGGGTTGATGTACGTGAACGTGGTGGGAACGAGAATGATCGCAAGCATCGCCGCCGCAATGATGATCAGCGGCCGCGGCACGGAACCGCGCGGCATGAACTCATCGAGGCGCGACCTAATCGAGCTTTCCATCGAGGATCTCCTGATAACAGGTGGGGCACATCGTCTGTCCATCGCGCAGGCGCACGAGCGCGCCTTCGCGCTGCAGTCCGTGCCGGGGGCAGTTGTGCGCCGCCTCGCGCTCCAGCAGGCGGCGATTGCGCACTTGGCGCCAACGCACGCCAAGTGGCGTGAACCGAAGCAGCGCGGCAAAGAACAGCGCGCCGACCGCCGTCACGAGGACGGCGAACAGCGCACTCTCAATGATGATCGGTAGCATAGGGATCTGTGAAAGCTACGAAAAGCGCAGAACTTTGCTGTATTTAGCGCCAGTATCACGACATCATAAGGCATATATCAGTACATTTCGCGCATTTGGACGCCGAAACATGCCGTTCTTCACGTTCACGCACAGCCCACTACGCGCTTGGGCGTGGCGGGCGAACTGCCTTCGGTCAGGCCAGGCGCGCGTCCGCTTGTCTGCGAGCGGGTTTCGACGCGACCTTCTCAGTAGATATGGGGAAGCGAAGCGCACGCCGAGAGGCTAGTTTTCCAGCGCCCCGCCGAGTGCGGGGTGTCACCTACGGAGCTACTCGCGAATGCCGATTCGACTGTCCGCCGTCGTCCTGCGCGCCGCCGCGCTCGCCGCTTTCTTCCTTGTCGCTGTCTCGCCTGCGCACGCCCAGGGCGCGCGCGGCGAAGGCGTCGGCCCCGGCGGCACCTTCCCGTACGCGTCGATCTTCCTCGCGACCGGCGGAAGCGTCGCATCGACCGGCGACCTCAACACGCGACTCGACACGGCCAAGTACTTCGCAGTGTCCAATGACGCGATCTCGTACGGCGGTGGCGGACGCGTGAGCTTCGGCCGTATGGTGCTCGGCGGCGAGTTCGCGATGACGGAGTTCGGCGAAGAGGGCAACCCGGCCAACGGCAAGACGTCGGCGCTTCGCAGCCAGTTCTATCTCGCGCAGGTGGGTTACGCCGTCTACGCCGGGCGGCATTTCAATGCGTACCCGATGATGGGCGTCGGCGCGGGGACGATGGTCGTCACGCTCTCCGATCGCAATGGCGGCGGGTCGCCGCCGAGCGGTGTCGACCCGAGCTTCACCGACATCGTTTTCCATCCCAACTACTCGTCCAAACTCGACGCCACGTACCTCCTGTTTGAGCCGTCGATCGGCGTCGATTGGCTGGTGCTGCGTTCGGTGGGCGACCGTATGGGCGTGACGTTTGGCGCGCGGCTTGGCAAGAAGATTTCGCCCAATCGCGCGGCGTGGAAACTGGACGGCAACAAGGTCGTTGGTGGCCCGGACCTTGGCCCCGATGGCGCGTGGTTCCGCCTGACGGCGGGGATCGGCTGGCGCTAGGTGACTCGCACGCGCCGCACCACGACCACCCGCCGCGGGATCACGCGATGACGGAGACGCGGCCGGGCACGATTGCGGTCTGCATTCCGACATACAATCAAGCGGCGTTCGTCGCGCGCGCGGTGGACAGCGCGCTGCGCCAAACCGACTTTCCGCACCTGCACGTCTGGGTGTCGGACGACGCCAGCACGGACAACACCGCCGAGGTGATGACCGCGCTCTGCGCGCGCGATCCTCGGGTGCGCTATCACCGGCACCCGAAGAATCTCGGGATTGCCGAGAACGCATCCTGGGTGTTGGAGCAGCCGGACGCTGAGATCGTGGTCCGGCTCGACTCCGACGACGTCCTGCTCCCGGACTACGTGCGCGTGCTGTACGCGCGACTGATGGCGCACCCGCAGGCCGGGTATGCGCATTCGGCGGTCGAGGTCATCGACCAGCACGACGTGGTGCAAAGCGTGAGTCACATGTTCCGGCCACGCGAGTTCGTGGACGGCGACACGGCACTGCGGGAATCGCTGAAGGGGTACAAGACGGTCGCGAATATCCTGATGTTCCGCGCCGACGCGCTGCGCCGGGCCAACTACTACCACGGTCGCCCCAACTTCGCCGAGGATTACGATCTTTCGGTGCGGCTCGCCGACCTCGGTTACGGCAACGTCTTCGTGAATGACGTGCTGGCGCAGTACCGCGTGTGGGGCGATGCCCAGGGGACGCGGCATCACCGCAAGGCCGAGCATCTGCGCGGGCTGACGCAGCTGTTTCACCGGTCGTTCCCCGAGGCCTACGCGCGCCGAGGATGGAATCAGGGTGAAGTGCGGCGCGCCCGCACCCGCGTCGCGGTGCGGTTTGCGACGGCGATCTTCATGCCGTGGATCACCGACGAGGAGCGCACGGAGCTCGTGCCGCTGCTGTACGGGCTCGACGCGGGGCTGCGTGTGCGCTGGCGCGTGCTGCTGCTGCGACTGGGTTTTGCCCCCGTTTTCGCCGGATTGGCGCAGGCCGACACGATGCTGCGGCGCGCCGTCAAGAATACGTTGGCTGCGATGAGGCACCGCGCGGGCTGACACGTGCAGACGCCGCATGTACGCGCGGCGTACATGCGGCGAACGCTATCGCCGCGCGGCGCGCTCCACGATCTCGCGGAACCGCGCTTCAAACAAATCCACCGCGTAGGCGTCCGCGTGCCGGCGTATGAGCGCCGCATCCCACGTGATCGTCTCGGCGCGTTGCACGGCCGCAGCCAGCGCGGCTGGCGTCTGCGCGTCGAAGAGCACGCCGGTGACGCCATCACGCACCGTTTCGGTGGCCCCGCCCGCCCGGTAGGCAATGACAGGGCGTCCGCTGGCATTCGCCTCGAGTGGCGTGATGCCAAAGTCTTCCTCGCCGGGGAAGATCAGGCCGCGACATTCGCGCATGGCCTGCGCCACC
>JARIEY010000108.1 GCA_031127085.1 Gemmatimonadota bacterium
CGGTCCCCCTGGGGCCGGCGCGCCCTCGGCGTTTACGCGGAGTCGGGCGACATCCCGCTCGAGCGATGCATCTGCCGCAGCAACCAGGCCGCCCGCGCAATCGACGCCACAAGCACGAGAAAGCCGACGAATCGGTCGAGCCGAGCGATCGCCTGATCCTGGAAGAGCAGCCCCGCCTTGCCGAGCAGATAGTTCCAGTCGTGGCCGGCGCCATCCTCGGTGAAGCTCACCAGATCCAGCTCCATCGCGCGCGCGTCGGCGATGTACGGCGCGAGGTCGGCGAAACTCGACGCGAGCCACATCCCGCAGGCCGCCACGCCAAACCAGTCACGGTAGTAACGCATCACCGCCATCGCCCCAATCGGCACGAGAAACTGGGTCAGCGATCCGCCGGCGACCGTGAGCCACTCACTCCCCGAGAGGGCGAAGAACAGATGCCCAAACTCGTGGGCGCCGAAGGTGATGCCCCGGAAGACGTGAAATGCCTCCGCATCGCGAAACGCGCGCCCCGCCTGCCAGGCCAGCAGCAGCGCCACGGCGGCGCGCCACGGCCAGGCGCGGCCGGTGCACCAGTCGCGCGCGTCATCGCGCCAGTGGGCGAAGCGTGGAACCTGATCGTCGCTCATCGGTTGAAAAGGTGACGCCGTGGCCGCTTGTGCGCCATAATTACTCGGCCCCCGGACGACGAGGTCTTCTGGTTGTGATGCGGCGTATGCTGGTGGTGGCACTGATGGCGGCGGCGTGCGGACGCAACGACGATCCGGGCGGCACACCGGTGCGCGACGTCACCGTGACTGCCGGAGTCTCCACGCTGCTCGTCGGCGCGACAACGCCGCTGACGGCGCTTGTCACCGGCACCGACGGCTCCCCGCTCACCAACGTGCCGGTCAACTGGACGTCGCTGACCCCCAGCGTGCTGAGCGTCTCGTCCGCGGGCATTGCCACCGCGCTGCAGCCAGGGCAGGGGACGGTGCGGGCCGTCGCCGGCAACCGGTCCGGGGACGTCAGCATCACGGTCAAGAATCCATCGGTCGCCGCCATCGCCTTCGACCGTGACTCGGCCATCATCACGCTCCCCGCGGGGAGCGTGACGCTCGTTCCCGGAGCCAAGGACGCCACCGGCCGACCCATCACCAACCCCACCTTTTTCTTCAGCACCGATGCGCCCAAGGTGGCATCGGTGTCGCAGTTGGGCGTCGTCACCGCGCTGGCCGCGGGCGTGGCCACCATCTCGGCCAGCGCCGATGGCGTGGCGGCTACGGTGCGCGTTCGGGTTACGGCCAACGTCACCACTACCTCGCCCCGCATCACGGCCGTGGCACCGCTCGTCGTCGGGACGAGCGCGACGATCACCGGATCCAACTTTGCCCCGTCCATCGGCGGCAACGCCGTGCTTGTGGAAGGCATTCCGGTAACGATCACGGCGGCCTCAACCACGCAGCTGACGGTCACGCTCCCGACCGCCGGATGGCGATGCGCGGCCGAACGTCCCGTCTCGCTGCAGGTGAACGCCAACAATGAGATTGGCGTCGCTACCGCCACCTTGCGCACCGCGATTGCCCGCCCGCTCGCGGTCGGGCAGTCGTTGCTGCTCAGTGGGAGCAGCGAATCGCGCTGCAACGAGCTGCCGGTGACGGGTGGCTCGTATCTCGTCACCGTCTATCATCCGGCGCGCGCGACCGGTAACGAGACGTCGTTTCAGCTGATGGGCGTGGCCGCGACGAGTGGTATGACTGACGCATCGGCCGCGCCGCGCCGCGCGGTGGCCGCCGTGCGTCCAGCGCCTGTCACCGCCTCGCAGCCGTCCTATCCCGCGCTGGGCTCCGCGCGTCTCGGCCGCTGGATCGAGCGCTCGCGTGAGGCGCAGCGCAACGCCGCGCACGCCCGCCTGCTCGAGCGCTCGGCGGACTTTGTGCGCGCTGCCGGCGCTCCCGGTGCGGCGCTGCGCCGCTGGCGCTCGTCCACCGAGGGGGCCGCACGCACCGCTGGTGCGGCCGCCAATCAGGTGGCGACGCTCGGTGCCATCACGCCGCTGCGTATTCCCAATCTCGATGCGTCCGGCGCATTCTGCAGTGCGTATCTCTCGGTCGGCGCACGCACCGCGTATGTGGGGCAGCGCGTAGTGATCGTCGAGGATACCACGAGCGTGTTCAACGGCGTTCCCACGCTCAAGGGCACGCTGGACTCGCTGTACGCACTCGTCGGACAGGAGTTCGACAGCGAGATGTGGCCCATCCTCACGCAGACGTTCGGCAATCCGCTGGCGATGGACCAGCAGCTGAGCCGGCTGGGCAAGGTCGTGATGCTCTTTTCACCGCGCATCAATGCGATGGCCGGCGGCGCGATTGAAGGATTCGTGGCCAGTTGCGACTTCTACCCCAGCAGTCAGGCCGCCAGCAGCAACGTGGGCCAGTACTTCTACGCGGTGATGCCCACGAGCACGGCCAGCGGCATGAACGCCGGCACGCGCGGCGGCTGGCACTACAGCATACGCTCCACGATCATCCACGAAGCCAAGCACATCGTGTCGTACGCGGAGCGGATCGCCCGCAACACGGCGGGCGAGGAGCCGTGGCTCGAGGAGGGGCTGGCGCGGCACGCCGAGGAGCAGTTCGCCCGCCGATTGTACCGTGTGGCCTGGAAGGGGAACGTCGACTACCGCGCCTCCGTCTACTGCGACGTGCGCCCTGCGTCGCCCTCGGCGCCACAGTGCGCCGGGACGCCGCTGCTGATGCGCCGTCACTTTGACGACCTCTACGACTATTTGCGATTGCCGGAGAACTACACCGTCCTCGGGCGCATCTCGCCGACCGATGCGTCGTTCTACGCCACGTCGTGGTCAGTCGCGCGGTGGATGGCCGACCACTACGCCGCGGACGAATCGGCCTTCCTCAGCGCGCTCGTGCAGTCAAACCTGACGGGCGTCGCCAATCTCGAAGCGCGCACGGGGAAGGCGTGGGACGAGATGTTCGGAGAGTGGGCGCTGACGCTGTTCACCGACGACTATCCCGGGGTGACGTTCAGCAACCCGCGTCTGCGCTTCCCCAGCTGGAACCTGCGCGACCAGTTCAAGGGAATGTGCGTCGACTTCGGGCCGTGCGGGGGATCAGCAACTTCCACGCTGTTCCCCCTGGAGTTCCCGCTCGTACCGCGCCCGGTGGCCTATGGCAACTTCGCCGAGCAGGTGCCGTACATGAACTCCGGGACCTTTGCCGCGTGGCTGCTCAGCGGGCCGCAGGCGGCGCCGCAGATTCTCGACCTGCGCAATGCGTCGGGGGGCGAGGCCCCCGTGCAACTCCGCCTCGCCATCGTCCGCGTGCAGTAGCGCCGCGCTTCGGCGCGCGGCGTGCGCCCCATCGCGCACGCCTTACACGTCGCGCAGTGCCGCCATGGGCGTCTCGCGGAAGACCTCGCGTGCCGTCAGCAGGCCAATCCCCACCGCCATGCCGAGCATCGCCCCGGCAATCGCCGCAGCGGGGCCAAAGGCAAAGGTGAACGGCGACTCGAACACGAAGGTCACCAGCGCCCAGCCGCCAAGCGTGGCCAGCCCCATTCCGCAGAGTCCGCCGAGCGTGCCCAGCAACGCGTACTCGGTGAACAGGATCCGCAGCACCTGGCGCTGCGTCGCGCCGAGCGTCTTTAGTAGCACGCTCTCGCGCAGACGGTCGCGCCGCGTGGCGGCGACGGCACTGAAGAGCACGGGGACGCCCATCCCCAGGCAGAACAGCGCGAGGAACCGTACGGCGAGCGACACCTTGTTGATGATGTCGGTGATGGTGCGCCGCACGAGCGAGATGTCGAGGCTCGACACGTTGGGGAAGCGCTCCACCACGCGCCGCTGCAGCGGCGCGATCGCCTTTTCGTCGGCGATCGCTGCCACCGCTGCCCACTGCTTGGGCGCAGCACTGATGGCAGCAGGGTTGAACACGGCAAAGAAGTTCGGATCGAAGCGCCCCCAGTCGATCTCGCGGAAGCTCGTCACCCTGGTGGCGATGCGCACGCCCTGCACGTCCCAGGCGATGATGTCGCCCAGCTTCACCTTCAACTGCTCGGTCGCGAGGTCGCGGTCGAGCGACACTTCGTGCAGCGTGTCGCTCGCCGCGTGCTCGCCGAACCAGCGGCCGGCGACCACCTTCTCGGTGACCACGACCGTGTCGCGATAGGTCGAGCGGTACTCGCGCCGCAGCCCCCAACTCCCACGTCCCTGGCCGGCGCGGCGCGCGTGCTCCACCGCCTCCTGCCCGTTGATCGCGGCAATGCGCATCGTCACGATGGGCGTCATCGAGATCAGCCGATGCTTGCCATCGGCGATCGCCTGTTCCACGCCCGGACGCTGGTCATCCTGGATGTCGAACATTACCAGATTGCCTTTCGAGGCCGCGGCCGTGATGTCGAACTGGCGCACCAGGTTGGCCTGCACCAGATAGATGGTCGTCACGAGGAACGACCCAAAGCCGAGCGCGATCACGACCGAGCGCGTCTGATTGGCGGGCCGGTAGAGATTGGCCACGCCCTGCCGCAGCACATACGGCCACGAGCCGCGTACCAGGCGCCGCGCCCCTTCGCTCAGGCTGCTGGCCGCCAGGTAGAGCACCACCAGGCTCAGCCCAATCCCCACGGCGAACATCAAGCCGCGCGGCACGGTGTCGGCGCGGGCGATCGCGAGCAGGATCACACTGACCACGAGCGTCAGGTTGACCGCCTGTGTTGCCGGGTCGCGCAACGACGCGCGCGTGAGTGCCGCATCGTCGCGACGCAGCGCCTGCAATGGCGAGACGCGCCGCAGCGCGAGCAGCGGTCGAAGCGCGAAGATCAGTGCGACGCTCACCCCCATCGCCAGTCCCGTGCCAAGCGCCACGGGGTCGAGCGACACCTGCACGTCGAGCGGCAAAAAGTCCTTGACGAGCAGCGGCAGACCGAACTGAATGGCCACGCCCAGTGCGGCGCCAATCGCCGCGCCCAGCAGCCCCATCACGGCGGCCTGCATCACGTAGATGAACAGCACCTGGGCGCTGGTGGCGCCGAGGCAGCGAAGCACGGCCACCGTGTCGACCTTGCGGGTGACGAAGGCGTGCACGCCACTGGCCACGCCCACGCCGCCCAGCAACAGCGCGATGAGCCCCACGAGGCCAAGGAAGCTCGCCATCTGGCCGATGGCCTGCGTGAAGTTCATCTCCTGCTGCACCACGGTGCGCATCCGCACGTTGGCCTTCAGCATCTTCGGGCGGAGCGGCGCGGACCACTTGGGCGAGTTCACGCCCGCCGGCAGCTTCACGAACGCCTCGTACTGCGCGCGGCTGCCGAAGCCCAGCAGCTGCGTCTCGCCGATCCACTGGTCCGCGATGAAGACGCGCGGCCCAATGGCGCTGGCGATCCCCGGGTCACCCGGCACGCTCGTCACGGCGCCGGCGATCTCAAACTTCGCGTAGCCCACCTGCAGGGTGTCACCCACGCGCGCGTCGAGTGCAATGAGCAGCGTCGGATCGACGACGGCCACCGACGCCGTGCGCAGTCGCGCCCAGGCGCCGGCGGGTTCCGTCACCACGTCGCCGTACAGCGGAAAGTTCGTGTTGATGGCGCGCACCTGCGTGAGGCGCGTCCCCCCAGTGCGCGGCACGAAGGCCATCGAGCCGAACGTGGTCACGCGCGCGATCGGCAGACCGCCGGTGGCGAGCGAATCGAAGATCGAGTCGATGGCGGCCGGGAACTTCTGGTTGGCGCTGAACGCCACGTCGCCGCCCAGCAGCGCGCGTGACTGGGTGCGAATGGAGTCCTGCGTGTTCGTCGCGAACGAGTCGATGGCCACGAGCGCGGCCACGCCGAGCGAGATCGACGACATGTAGAGGAGCAAGCGGCGGCGGGCCGTGCGGCTTTCGCGCCACGCCAGGCGCGACAGCATACCAAGCGACATGCCGCTCACTCCGCCCCCGCCGCCGTCGCCGCCGCCGTCGCGCGGTCTTCCACCACCACGCCGTCCGCCAGGCGGATGATGCGTTGCGTGCGGTTGGCCAGCCCGAGGTCGTGCGTCACCAGAATGACGGTGGCTCCTTCCTCGCGGTTGAGCGCCGTCAGCAGCTCCACGATGCGGGTACCGGTCTGTCCGTCGAGGTTGCCCGTCGGTTCATCGGCGAAGAGAATGCGCGGCCGGTTGCTGAAGGCGCGCGCGATGGCCACGCGCTGCTGTTCACCGCCGGAGAGCTGCGTGGGGAAGTGATCGAGCCGGTCACCCAGCCCGACGCGCGTCAGGAGCTCACGGGCGCGCACCGGCGCGCCGGCCTCGCCGCGCAGTTCCAGCGGCACCTGCACGTTTTCCAGCGCCGTAAGCGTGGGGATGAGTTGAAAGCCCTGGAACACGAACCCAACTTTCTGACCGCGCAGCTGGGCGCGGGCGTCCTCCGAGAGGAGGTGCAGCCCCACGCCGTCGATCTCCACCGTGCCGCGGCTGGGCACGTCGAGGCCGGCGAGGAGACCCAGCAGCGTGGTCTTGCCGCTCCCCGATGGTCCGACGATGGCCACGAAGTCGCCCTGCGGGACGGAAAACGAGACATCTTTCAGGACGGCGAGGGTCTGCGAGCCGCTCTGATATTCCTTGGTCAGGTCACGGGCAACGAGCATGCGAAGTTTTGTCGGAAGTTGGGGGCGCGCTGCGGCGCGTGTGGGGCTGGCGTTGACCGCAGTCGCGTGCGGCACCCAAAAGGAGAACAGTGCGTCTCGCGCCGCCGTTGGTGTGGAATCAACCACGCCCTCGGCCACGCCCGCAACAGGAATAACGGCCAAGCCTCGCATCCTGTTTCTTGGCACGTCGCTGACGGCCGGACTGGGGCTCGATCCCGACAGCGCCTTTCCCGCGGTGATCGAGCGGCGGGCCGGGACGGATGGGCTGGACGTTGAGGTGGTCAACGCCGGGCTTTCCGGCGAGACATCGGCCGGCGCCCTGCGCCGGGCCGACTGGCTGCTGAGCCAGCGTCTGGCGGTGATCGTCATCGAGACCGGAGCGAACGACGGGCTGCGCGGACTCGACCCCGACAGCACGGCGGCCAACATCACGGCGCTCATTGCCAAGGCGCGCGCGGCGCAGCCGCGCGCGGCCATTGTGCTGGTGCAGATGGAAGCCCCCACCAACTTGGGGCCGGCCTTTCAGAAGCGCTTCCACGCGGTGTATCCGGCGGTGGCCAAGGGGACGGGGGTCCGGCTGCTGCCGTTCCTGCTCGATGGAGTGGGCGGGCATCCCGAGCTCAATCAGGAGGACGGGATTCACCCGACGGCCGAGGGGGCAAGGCAGGTGGCGGCCAACGTGTATCGCGGGCTGAAAGTGGTGCTCGATTCGCTGGTGCCTTCGGCGCGGTGACGGAGCGCGGCCCCCGAATTCCAGCCGTCGGTGGCACTACCGTTTGGGTTCAGGCGTAGCTAACCTTCTTGGCTACCCAGAATCTCCGCTCAACCCGTTCGTCAGGTTCATCTTATGGCTGTCCCAGCAACCCAGATTCGCCGCGGCATGGTCATCGTCTTCGAGGGCCGTCCGTGCCGTATCATCGAGTTCCGCCACCACACGCCGGGTAACCTGCGCGCGATGGTGCAGGCCAAGCTGAAGGACCTCACGTCGGGGTCGAACTTCGAGCATCGGTTCCGGGCGGACGACTCCATCGACAAGGCGTCGATGGAAACGCACGAGCTCCAGTTCATGTACAAGAGTGGCGAGACGTACCACTTCATGAACACCGAGAACTACGATCAGCTCGAGATGGACGAGGAGATGCTGGGCGACAACGCCCCGTGGATGCAGGAGAACATGGTGATCCTGGCCGAGTATTACGACGGCCGGCCGATCGGCATTGACCTCCCGCAGTACGTGGTGCAGGAGATCGTCGACACGGCGCCGGTGATGAAGACGGCGACGAAGACGGCCTCGAGCAAGCCGGCGGTGCTGGCCAACGGCGTGACGGTCAACGTGCCCGAGTTCATTGCCACCGGCGAGCGCGTTCGCGTGAATCCGGCGACGGGCGAGTATATGGATCGCGCAAAGGACTGAGCGGTCGAGAATAGATGGTAGGCAGTCGGCGGTGGATTGCTGAAAACTGAAAGGCAAAGCCGGCGAAAGACGCGGGATGCCGGTTGAATTGGCTGTTTTTCGGGGTTAGTTTCCTCGGCCTCTCCCAAATCGCCACGGTGAGCGTTGCCGCGGTGATGCGATGAGGAACATGGTGACTGTAGCTCAGCTGGTTAGAGCACCGGACTGTGGCTCCGGGGGTCGCGGGTTCAAACCCCGTCAGTCACCCTGATCCAGCAGGCAGCGAGACTGGAGGGCCGGTCAGTCGCCCTCTTCGGCTGGCTTCCCGCTGACTTAGGTCAGTAGCTCAATTGGTAGAGCACCGGTCTCCAAAACCGGCGGTTGAAGGTTCGAGTCCTTCCTGGCCTGCTCGGACGTGTTGATTGACAAGTGATTGATCCGAAGCCGCGAGCCGTGTGACACGGCCCGCGGGTGAAAGACCCCGGCGCCGGCACACCCGGCTGGCGATCGGAGCGCGACTGGGCTCACGTCGGGAAACCGGCACGGGCTCAGATATTTTGGCGGTATCGTCTAGGGGACTAGGACGCGGCCCTCTCAAGGCTGTAACACGGGTTCGAATCCCGTTACCGCTACTTCGTACGCCGTACCTCAGCCTCATCGTCTATCGGTTAGGACGGCACCCTTTCAAGGTGCAGAGACGGGTTCGACTCCCGTTGGGGCTATGCAGTGCCCGGCGGAAGTGCAGTTGGCCGGCGTGCAACCGAGTAGTTTGCAGGACACGGTTGAAGGGTGATGCCGATGGCGTTTCTGCCGTCGACCATCTACCATCCACCGTCTGTAGTCAGGGGGCGTAGCTCAGCTTGGTTAGAGCACTTGACTGTCACTCAAGAGGCCGCGGGTTCGAGCCCCGTCGCTCCCGTAGTACGTGACGAGAAACTGTCTGTTTTCTCTCTGTCGTTTCTCTGTAGTTTTTCTGCAGTTTTTCTTGCTTGTGCTGCCCTGGTGGTGAAACTGGTAGACACGCCATCTTGAGGGGGTGGTGCGGAAACGCGTCTCGGTTCGAATCCGAGCCAGGGCATAAAGTCAGACGGAAGACGGAAGGCGCGAGACGGAAGGCCGAGAGGCCTCTGTCTCGAGTCGCGTCACCCGCCACAGTAGCTCAGTGGTAGAGCACTCGATTCGTAATCGAGCGGTCGTCGGTTCAATCCCGACCTGTGGCTCTGAGAAGAGAACCAACAGAGAAACAACAGAGAGACAACAGATGGGAGAGGCGTCCGGCTTGGCCGGGCGCCTTTTTTTGTGCCCGTCGGTGGGTTCGCGGGCAGAAATCGCGCCACGACCGTAGGCCTTTTGCGGACGTGGAGGGTCCGTAAGACGCGATGAGTTCGAGAGTTAGCGGACCGTGCCGATACCAATTGGTGTGACTCGCCTGCGATGTAGCACGGCACCCAGCGGCGTTTCCCACAGCCTGGCATCGGCCACGACGATCTTCCGGCGCTTCGCTGCGATCACCCTCGCGGTGCTCGCCTCCCCTCACCTCGCGGCCGCACAGCGGGCCTTCCAGACGGTGCTGCCTCCCAAGGTCGCAGCACCCATCGATTCGGCCTTGTTGCGTCAGAGTGCCAAGGCGGTGGCACGCCCTGAGTATCAGAACTCGCGCTTCGCGGAGTCCTGGCTGCGTCGGCCGCCACGCGGGGGTGGGTGGGATGACCCGCTGAAGCACATCGACATTGCGCGGGGCGACGTGGTGCACTTGACGCTCAGCGGTTCCTACCGCTGGCGCAGCGAGTTCAACACGAACTACATGATGTCAAACGCGCCAGCGGCGCAGGATCAGTTCGCCGCGAGCCGCTTGCTGCTTGCCGGCGATTTCCGCGTGGGTCGCCTCACGGGCCCCTATGCCCGGGCCTTCGCGGAGTATCGCGATGCGCAGGCGTTCAATCGCACCTTGCCGGGGCGGCTGACGACCAAGGAACTGGATCGTGCCGACTTCCAAAATGCTTTTCTCGAGGCGGGATCAGGCGCGTACGGCGTGCGCTACGGCCGACAGGAGATGAGCGTGGGCAAGGAGCGCTTCGTCGGCGTGTCCGATTGGTCCAATGCACGGCGCGCCTTCCACGGCGTGCGCGCGTTTGGTCGGGTGGGGCCAGCGGTGCTGGACGTGAGTGACGTTCGCGTAATGAGCGTGCGCAGTCTCGCCTGGAATTTCCCGGACTCGACCTCGCGGTTCCGGACCGTGGCGTTGTCGTCGCGCGCAGATCGTCCGGCCGCGCTGACGTTCCGCCCGGCGTCGTGGCACGCCTACTACCTCGACTACCGGGCCGAGGTTGGGGCGCGGCACGAGCGCCGAATGGTGGGGCTGCGCAGCGGATGGCGGACGCCGCTGGCGATCGGCGGTGGACAGGCGGCGATCGACGCCGAAGTGGGGACGCAGCGCGGGTACGTGGGGGCCAAGCCGCTCGAGGCCTGGTTCCACGCGGTCGAGGCGACGATGACGTTCAAGGCCGTGCGCTACTCCCCGATGCTGCAACTCGCCCTTGATCGCGGGAGTGGCACCAAGGGCGGCGCCGACCCGCGCGCCGGGACGCTCAGCACGATGTACGGATCGGCTCACTCGTACGACGGCATCGCCGACGTCTTCGGCGTGGCCAACCTGCGCATTGCTCGCCTCGTCGGCGGCGCCGAACTCGCGCGCTGGTTGCAGCTGCGCACCGCGGTGCGCTCGTATCGGCGCGTGGAACTTGGCGACGGCGTCTACTCCAAGG
>JARIEY010000109.1 GCA_031127085.1 Gemmatimonadota bacterium
GGCGGGGATCTTGTAGATGGCGAGCACCGCCGGCAGCGTGGCCTTGTCGTCGGTGACGGCCTTGGTCACCGCGCCGGTATTGAACTTCTGCTCGCACGTGACGGATGGCGGCGTTGGCTGGCGCGGGATGCCGCCGAAATACTGGGCGATCAGCTGCTTCGCCTCGGCCGGGTTGAAATCGCCGACGACCGTGAGCGTGAGGTTGTTGGGAGCGTAGTACAGCTTGAAAAAGGCCTGCACATCCTCAACCTTCGCCGCTTCCAGATCGGCCATCGAGCCAATGCTCGAGTGCGCGTAGGCGAAGCAGCTCTTCGCGTCGAACGCGGCCAGGGTTTCTTCCCAGATGGCCTTGCCGTAGGGCTGGTTGTCGACGCGCAGTCGACGCTCTTCCTTGACGGCGTCCACCTGATTCTTGAGCCCTTCCGCCGTGACGTTGAGTCCGCGCATACGCTCGGCTTCGAGCCACAGTGCGAGGTTCAGCCGGTTCGACGGGAGGAACTCGAAGTAGTTGGTGACGTCGTACTGGGTGGAGGCGTTGTCGCGCCCGCCCGCCTTCTCGATGAGCGAGGAGTGCTCGACCTTCTTCAGGTTCTTCGAGCCCTGGAACATCATATGCTCAAAGAGGTGCGCAAAGCCTGTACGTCCCGGCACCTCGTTGCGGGCGCCGACGTCGTACCACAGGTCGACCGCCACCACCTGGCTTGAGTGGTCTTCCACAAGCTGCACGCGCAGCCCGTTGGGAAGTTGGTAGGCGTCAATCTTGATGCGGGCGGGTTCCTGCGCGCCCAGCGTCGCCGCGCTCATCGTGGCCGCGGACAGCGTAAACGCGGCCGCCAGCGCCACGGTAAGTCGTCGCATCGCGTGCTCCTGCAGATGGAAGGGAAGATGGCAGCGCCAGCGGCGCCACTGCGCCGCTCGGCCTGCTCGAATGCTAGTGCCGTTGGCCCCTTTTACGGAATGCGCGGCGGCCGAGTTCCACCGAGGGCCGTCGGACGCCCCGGAACCCGCCGCCCGCTACCTGCCGGTGGAGCCGAAGCCCCCGGCCCGTTCGGTCGTTGGCTTCACCTCGCCCGGCGTGAAGGCCAGCACCTCGTGCCTCGCGAGCACCATCTGGGCGATACGCTCGCCGTGCGTGATCACCAGTTCGCGCGTGCCCCCGTGCCGCACCGGGACGCACCATTCCTCGGGGTAGTCGGCATCGATCGTCCCCGGCGCATTCGCTATGACGATGTCGGTCTTCAGACTCGTCCCCGAGCGCGGCCGCACCTGCGCCTCGATCCCCTCCGGGAGCCGCGCGCGGAAGCCGAGCGGGACCAGCGCCCGTTCGCCCGCACGCAGCACGAGGACCGTCTGGCCGTCACGTGTCTCGACAGGACGATCCGAGGCCACTCCGTCGCAGAAAACCCGCACCGTGCGGCCGGTAAGGTAGGCCGACAGGTCGTACCCGGCGCTATGGGCGGTGGCGCGAACGGGCGGGGCCACGTCAGGATGCAGGGGTTGGAAAACGATGTGGGTCACGACGGTGGAGGCGCGAGGGGGACGGAGGGGGAGTGCGGGACGCCGTAATCTACCGCGTGCCTGACGGAACGCGCCGCGGTCCGTTACTGTATCACTCCCATGCGATCCACTACCGTCCTGCTGCTTGCCGTGGCGACCCTGTTCGGGTCAGCCGCCGATGCCCAACGCCGCCCGTACCCCGCCGGAGGCGGCATGCCCGGCGGGCCGCCGCCAGGCGCTCGCTCCGAACCGACGGCGATTCCCGGCTTTTCCGGCGACACGACAACGCCCGAGGGACGCGCCCGCGCTGCGCAGATTCGCTTTGAGCAGAAGCGGCGCAGCAACCTGCCGAACGCCCACTCGGGACGCCCCGGCAACTGCGATGAGCAGGTCGGCCGTTTCTGCTACTGGTACGACGAGCGGGCACCCAAGTCGATCGAGCTGCCGGTGGTCAAGGCAGCGCGCGACACCCTGGTGCTGCTCCTCGACTCGCTCGCGGGCGTGGTGCCGGTCAATCGGTGGATCGCCGGCCAGCGCGTGCGGTATCTCGCGGAATCCGAGCGCTACGACGACGCCCTCGCCGCCGCGACCGAGTGCCGGGCGGATGGCTGGTGGTGCAGCGCGCTGGCGGCCTTCAGCCAGCACCTGCGCGGCGAGTACGCCGCCGCCGACAGCGGCTTCCGCGTGGTGCAGGCACAGATGCCGGCGCGCGAACGGTGCTCCTGGCGCGACATCTCCCTGCTGATTGATGACGACACCCGGCAGCCGTACCGGCAGATGCCGTGCGGCGCCGAGCGCGAGGCCTTTGAGGATCGCATCTGGTGGTTCTCGCGCACACTCTACGGATTGCGCGGCAATGACTCGCGCACCGAGTGGAACGCGCGACAGCTGATGGTGCGCCTGTACCAGGACGCGCCGGGGGCACACCAGTTTGGGTTTGACGACGACGAACGCGAACTGCTGCTGCGCTTTGGCTGGCCGCGCTACTGGGCCAAGGGGCCGGGCGACCCGCGCGGCGGCGGCTTCAGCATCGTGAGCGACGAAGCGTCGCCGGCGTACCGGTATCTGCCGGCCGGCAATGTGCTCGGCAATCCGGCGCTCTCCGACTCGTCGCAGTGGCGCCTGCACCAGCCGCCGGTCATCGGACGCTATGCCCCGCCGTTCGCCAAGCGACTGGTCGCGCTGGAGCATCAGCAGGCGATGTTCCGCCGCGGCGATTCGGCCCTCCTCGTGATGGCCTATGACGTCTCCGACGTCCCCGGACTTAACGGCGACGCCAAGCGGCGTGCGGCGATGGTCGTGGCCCAGGGCGAACAGCCCGCGCCGCGCGTGACGTCGGTCGCATCAGCCCCGGCGCTGGGGACGATGACCGTCACCGGTGCGTGGGGTCCGTTGCTGTTCAGCGGCGAGGTCTGGGCGAGCGACGCGTCGGTCGTGGCGCGCGCGCGATACGGCGTGCACCCGCCGTATGCGGTGGATACCCGTGTGACCGTCTCAGACCTGCTGTTCTACAAGCCGGCCGGCGCCCCGCCCACGTCGGTGGAAGAGGCGCTGGCCCTCGCCCTCCCCACCGAGCGCGTGCGCGCCTCGGCGCCGCTCGGCGTGTATTGGGAGACGTATGGCACGAACCCCGACGGCGAGCAGGTCAAGCTGACGGTCACGGTGGTGCGCGAGCTGGAGGAAGGCGGATTTCTGAAGCGCAAGAACCAGCAGCTCAAGCTGGTGCGCCAGGCCACCCCGGTGAGCGTGTCGGTCAACGATATGACCGCCCGTGGTCGCACCACCTCGCCGCGCGCGGTGCAGCTGGACATCTCGACCCTCAAGAAGGGCGCCTACATCGTGCAGCTGGAGATTGAGGTTGCCGGGCAGTACCCGCTGCGCGCCGATCACCGCATCGAGATCATCGACAAGTAGTGGCGGGGGGGCGGAGATAGTCGTCTCTGGGTATCAGGCAGACGGTAGATGGTGGACAGTTGGCGAGCGACCGCAGGTGTCGCCGCTGACTGTCCGCTTCGCTGCCGTGGCCGCGGCTGACCACACCTCGACGTTGATCCCCTCGCCCCCACATGATCTTTCTTCGTTCACTTCGTCTCGCCGCGCTGTTGAGTGGCGTTGTTACGTGTCTGTCCGCACAGGGCGCGACGCCGCCTGCTGCCGCTCCCGCACCGCAGTCCCCGCCGGACAGCCAGGTCACGGCGACGTCCGCCAAGGGATCGCCAAAGCAGGCGAAGGCCAAACAGGGGGCCGCAGCCGGCAAGTCGGCGGCACGCAAGAAGAACGCGGCCAAGCGCGCCAAGGCGCCGGTCGTGGCGGTCGACAGCGAGGCGAAGCTCGACTCGATGTACGACCTCCGTTGGCCCGTAAAGGGGCCGGAGCCCCTGCCCGGCTCCATTCTGCCAAACAAGCGCATCATCGCCTACTACGGCAATCCGTTCTCCAAGCGGATGGGCGTGCTGGGCGAGTACGAACCCGACCAGATGCTCTCCATGCTGGACGCCGAGGTGAAGGCGTGGACCGCCGCCGACCCCGCGACGCCCGTGCAGCCGGCCCTCCATCTGATCGCCGTGGTGGCGCAGGCCGGGGCGGGCACGGATGGCAAGTACCGCGCGCGCATGCCGGACGAGTTGATCGAGCGGGTCGCCGCGTGGGCCACGCGTCGCAACGCACTGGTCTTCCTGGACGTCCAAGTGGGCAAGAGCACGCTGCCCGAAGAGCTGCCGCGACTGGAAAAGTTCCTGGCGCGGCCCAACTTCCATTTGGGCATTGATCCGGAGTTCTCGATGAAGAACGGCGGCATCCCGGGCAAGAAGATCGGCACGTATGACGCCGAGGACGTGAACTATGCGTCACGCTTTTTGCAGGACATCGTGACGCGGCACAAGGTGACGCCCAAGGTGCTCGTGGTGCACCGCTTCACGCGCAAGGGCGTGACGAACTTCAAGCAGATCAAGCTCGACCCGCGCGTGCAGGTGGTGATGCATATGGACGGCTTCGGGCCGCCGCGCCTCAAGCGCGCGACCTTTCGCTCGTGGATCAAGGCCGAGCCCGTGCAGTTCGTCGGCTGGAAGCAGTTCTACAAGGCGCGCAACGACAATCCGCGCACGACCATTGCGGAAATCCTGAAGCTCAATCCGCGGCCGCTGTACATCCAATACCAGTGACCTCCCTGCGCTCCGCCCTCTTCGTCGCAGTCGCCACGGCGGTGCTGTCGGGGGTGTGGGCGCTGCGCGGAATGACGGCGTTCGCGGATGTCAGCGAGGCGCTCGTGATCGCGGAGATGCGGTATCAGGCCGCGCATCAGGCGCCGCCGCCGGGTGGGCTGCTGCTGGTCACGCCGGCCGACACGGCCTACCCCATGCACAGCGGGTTGCAGGGGCTCGTGGCGGGGGGCATCGCCCGGCACGCCGTTCCGCAGTTGCAGCGCCTGCTCGACGCGCCCAAGGTGCGGTACCCCGACGCGTGGTACCTGCAGGTCAGTCCGCTGGGCGCCGTGGTCATCGCGCTCAAGGGGGCGCAACTCGTCGCTACGGCGCTCCTGCTCGCGCTGCTCGGTGCATTGATCGCGGAACGGTGGGGCGTGGCCGGAGGCGCGGCCTTCGTGCTGCTGCTCGCCAACGCGCCGTGGCTGGCCGGCTGGGCCACCAACCTGTACTGGGCCACCCCGCTCCTGTTTGCTCCGTTCGTTGCCGGCTGGTTCGGCGCTCGGGCCCTGTATGTACAACGTATTTCGTTCGCGGCCTTTTGCGCGCTCATCGGTGGACTCACCACGCTGAAGTCGCTCACCGGATATGAATTTCTGTCGTGTGTGGTCAGCGCCGCGAGTGTCCCCCTGGTGTATTACGGCGCCCTCAACGGGCATCCGTGGCGCGTCACGCTGCGCCGCGTGATCCTCACGGGCGCGGCGGGGCTGGCTGGCTTTGCGCTCGCGCTCGCTGTGCATCTGGCACAGCTCACCGCGCTTCGCGGTTCGTTTGGCGCCGCGCTCTCCGCGCTCGCAGCGCGCGCGACGACGCGCACGCTCTCCGTGCAGATGGATCCCGGATTCCCGCTGGCCCTGCTTTGGGAAGCGTACCCGTCGCAGGAACTGCTGGGCCTCTCGATGCTCCGGCTTCCGCTCTGGCTCTTCCTGCTGCTGCTGGTGGTGACGTGCCTCGCCTTTCTGCGGATGGCCACGCGTACCACGGGCGCCGCGTCGGCCGCCTGGCGTGCCGGCGCTACGACGCTCGCCTTTTCGCTCGTCTGCTCACTGAGCTGGCCGGTGTTGGCGCTGAACTTCATGACGTCCAACTACCATTTGGGGCTGATGGCGTTCTATCTCCCCGCAGCCTTCACGCTCTTTATGGCGCCGGCGTGGGCGCTCCACGCTCGTTCGCTCAGCGTTCGCACATCCGCCACTCCTGCTCCAGCCACTCCTGCGCCAGCCACTCCTGCGCCAGCCACTCCTGCGCCAGCCACTCCTGCGCCAGCCACTCCTGCGCCAGCCACGCCGGCGCTCGGCCCGCAGCGCACCGACGCCTAGCCCAGATAGAAGTCGCGCGCCACTGCGGCCGCGCGCGGCAGCGCGCTGCGCCAGTCGTCGCACTCCCCGAGCTTCATTTCCACGGAAATCCACCCCACGTACCCGGCCTCGCGCAGCGCAGCGCCCAGGGCCGCGTGGGGAACTGACGACGAACTCCCGACCGGCACGAGGTCGACCTCGCTCAGGTGCAGGTGCCGCACGTGCGGCATCACCGGGGCGAGCGCTCCCAGCGTCGCCTCCCCACTGAGCGCGAGGGCGGCGGTGTCGAGATGCACGCCGAACTGCGGATGGGCGACCGCCTCGCAGAGCACTGTCGCCTCCGCCGCGGTGGTCACGAAGTCGCAGCCGTAGCGCGGCGGATTGGGCTCAATGCACAGCGCAACATCGTACGCCGCCAGCGCCTCGGCGGTGCCGCGCAGCACGCGCGCCGCCGCCGTCACGGCCGCGTTCATCGACCGCTGCCCGCGTTTGCGGTTTCCGGGCGCGCCAAGCACGAGCACACGCGCGCCGCACCGCGCCGCGAGCGCCCCCATCTCCACGAGGTGCCGCTGCAAGGCTTCGACGCCGGTCGCCTCGCCAAACAGGTCGAACTCGGGATGCCCGTAGAGAATGGCCTGAAATGCCACGATCTCGAAGCCGGCGTCGCGCCACCAGTCGCGCAATGATTCCGCCGCGCCGTCCGCCACGCGCGGCGCCCGCGGCCAGACCTTCGACGGAGCCAGTTCAACGCCCTGTGCGCCCGCAGTCCGCAACGCGTCCGCGACAGCCGCGTCGTCGCTCGGCGACCACGCGAGATTGGAAAAGGCCAGTCTCACGCTGCCCCCCCGCCCTGCTGCGCATGCTCGCGCGCGCGCGCACGCGCAACAAACGCCGCAATCGCATCGAGCGTCGAGGGGGCGTCGTACCAATACCCGTCGCGGCCGCCGAAGGTCGCGGCGTAGCGGCTGCGGATGTCATAGCGCACTGGCGGCGTGTCGGGTTTCACGAGCGTCCGCTGGAAGGCACGTGCCGCAACGTCACGCATCGATGTGGGCGCTACGGAAAGATTGACCAGCGGGATCCCCGCCGCCCGTACACGCTCGATGTCGGCCCACAGCCGCGCGAGGTCGTAAAACTGGAACTCGGAGTCGGGATGGATGGCGGCCACCGCATTGTCGTGCAGCAGATCAAAGATCGCGTTCTTCTTGATTCCCTCGCCGAACAAGCCTGGTAGCCGCACCACCGTGGTGCTGAACCGCTGGGCGCAGAACTGCTCGAGCGCCAGCCGGTGGCGGCCGTACGCGTGCCCGGACTGCGGGTCGATCGCCGTCGCCTCGTCGACCCCCACCGGCACCGGGTAGGCGTCGGCCGTTGAGATGAGCACGAGATGCCCGATGCGTACCGTGGCGAGCACGTCGGTGAGGCGCGCGATGCCCGCCGCGTCCCCTTCGGGGTCCTTGTTGGCCTTCCACTTCTCGGCACGCACCCCGGCGCAGACCACCAAGTCGAAGTCGCGGCCGCGCATCGTCTCGATGTCCGTGGAACGAAAGAGCGCGTCAAAATCGCGCGCGCGCCGAATGGTGCTCCCGGTCAGGCCGGTCCAGCCGATGAGCGCGTCCATGCCGTCAGGTCGGGTCGTAGGCCCCGCGCACGCTCCGCCAGAGCGTACGCAGGATGTTCACGTTGCCGCGCCAGCCGCGGATCTTTGACGGCACAGCGCCATCCGCCGGATACGCGCGCGTCACCGGGAGTTCGGCGATGGAAAAACCCAGGCGGCCCGCACGAATGGCGAGGTAATAGTGCAGTTCGTACGCGCGGAAGACATCACGAAATGGACGTACCCGCGCATCAAGCAGGAAGCGTCGCGAGTAGGCACGGAACCCATTGGTCGTGTCGGTATATCGCGCCCCGGCGGCGAGGGAGATCAGCGGGGCATGCAGCAGCTGCACCCCGAGGTGCCGTGACAGGGGTGTGTTGATGCCGCGCCCGCCCGGCACGTACCGAGAGCCCTGCACGTGGTCCACGCCTCGCCGCAGCGCGTCCACGAAGGCGGGCACCGCGGACGCGTCGTCCTTGCCGTTGCCATCAATGGTGACGATGCCCGCGTAGCCCTCGGTGAGACACCAGGACAGCCCCATCCGCATCTGCGCCGAGAGCGCCCCCGGCCCACGCTTTACCAACAGCGCGCGCACGCCGTGGGCGGCTAGAAAGGCCGGATCGAGGGCGCCATCGGTGCTGCCACCGTCGGCCACAATGACATCCACCGGCAACTGTAGCGCATGCATCGTGCGCAACTGCGCGCGGATCCGCTCGCCCTCGTTGAGCACAAACACACAGAGCGCGTGTTCGTGGCGACGCGGTCCGCACGCGACGACGTCGAAGGCGGGCACCTCCCAGCCGTCCGAGTCAGACGGCGATTCCGCCATCGACTCGCTGGCCGATGGCGCGCCGTTCGTGCGCGCGCCGCCGCTGGACGTCACGACTCGCGCACCACGTTGGGCCGGTCCTCGCGCAGGAGCACCGCGCTCGAGCGTTCCTCGCGCACGTAGTAGCCCGGCGCCGTGCCGAACTGCTTGGGCAGCCGGCCAACGTACTCGCACAGTACCGCGAGAATGAGGGAGAGGAAGAAGAACTGCGCCGCACTGGTCAGCGACATCGTGGCCCAACCGGGCGCGACGTCGTCGCGCAGGGTGTACACCACGAGCACGTAGACCGCGTACGCGAGATTCAGCACGGCGGCCGTGACGCCGAAGAGCGAGGCGAGTCGCAGCGGATGCGCCGTGTTGTCGAGCACCATCGCGAGCGCCACCCCAATGGCCTCGCCCGGCGTACGCGAGCGCGAGCGGTGCGTCTGCCCGATGGGGGCATACGGAAAGGCCGCACTGGCGTAGCCGATGTACGACGAAAAGACGCGCAGCCGCGACCCGGTCTCGCGCAGCTTGTTGAGCGCATTCAGCGCTTGCCGCGAGAGGCACCGAAAGTGGGTGGCGTTGGCGGGCAGATCCAGCCGCATCATACGGCGCGCATACCAGTAGAACAGGCCGGCGCCGGCGCGCAGCCACCACGGATCGCCAGCACGATTTGAGCGCACGCCAAGCACCACATCGGCACCCTCGCGGGAACGCTGCACGAGCTGCGGAATGAGCGCCGGCGGATCGGCGCCTGGCGACATCGTCACCACGAAATCGCCGATCGCCGTGTCGAGCCCGGCCGCAATGGCTTGCTCCTCACCGAACTCGCGCGAGAGATGCAGCACGCGCACCCCGTCGACGCGCGCCAGCAGCGCGTCCCACTCGCCGCGGGAGACACCGCGCGATCCGTCATCCACCAGAATGAGTTCGTAGTGCCGGAACGCGCCGGCGAGCACCGTCACCACCTCGTCCACGAACGGCGCCAGCAGCGCGCCAGGCTCGTGCACGGGGGCCACCACCGATACGAACAGGTCGGCCGTCATGGAATTCCGCCGTTGTCGAGCATGCCCGCGAGCGCCTCCTCCACGTCGTACACGTTGTCGATCTTCGCGCCCAGCACCGTCAGCAACCCGGGCGCTCCGTCCACCTCACGCACCAGAATCGGCCGGCTGTCGTCGACATCGCTGCGCGGGAGGATGGTCTTCACCTCCCACAACGACCTGAGATAGCGCGCCGCCGACAGTTCCGGAAGGTAGCGTGCCGCGTCACGCTGCATATGCGGCGCGCGCGACGGCGGCAGGCGCCGCAGCACGTCATCGCCCCGCACCGTATGCCCGTCGGCGCCACCGTCGGGCCAGCGCGCGTGCGGCGTGTAGCGCACGTGACTCAGCGAGTGCACCGCGGCCGCCGGAAACGGCATGCACGACCAGAACGGACCGTCCATCACCGTTACGCCAAAGTCGGCCAGCGACGCAGGCGGCTCCACCAACGCCAGCTCCGTGAGCTCGTGCACCAATGGCACGGTTGGCAGTCCGGAGTCGTGCAGCAGGTCGTTGAGCGCCGAATAGGTGCAGACGAAGACAAAGTCGGCCCCGGTGACCGACGCGGCGTCATCCCCCCACCGCACCGCCAGGCGGCGCCCAGCGCCGGGCGCTACGCTGCGCGCCGTCACCCCCCGGAACAGCTGCACGCCGGCCTCGGCCATGGCCCGTTCCGCGCCGGCCGCGAGCGCAATCGCATCGAAGGCGCATTCCTCAACCTCGAACACACCTTCCACCTGGTCGGCGTCGAAGCGCCGCAGCACGGCCGCGCCCACCGGCTTCACCGGCGCGCCAATGCGGCGGCAAAACTCCGCGAACTGCGACGCGGTCACCTTGGACTGGCGGCGGGCCACCGCGTACAGCTTGGTGAAGGACCGGTCGATGGCCGACGCGTGATCGGCGAGAAAGCGCGGGTAGTTGGCGCGCGATCGCAGCGACGTGAGGATGCTGCGCGGATAATGGTACCCGCCGTGCACTCGAGCCTGGTTGTTGTACGAGGCCCGCGTGAGCAGGGTCGTCTCGCGCTCAAGCACCAGCACGGACCGCAGGCGCCGCGCCAGAAAGGCCGCGATGTGGGCGCCGTAGAAGCCGCCTCCCACCACCACGGCATCCACGTCCCGCGGAGGGCGCTGTGCGTCGGTCACCTGTGAAATTTCAGGGGCGGCTGGGGTTGCCGCAACCTCGCGCG
>JARIEY010000110.1 GCA_031127085.1 Gemmatimonadota bacterium
AGTATCTCGACTTCTATCGCGGGCCGGGCGTGCAGCATATCGCGATGGCCACCGACGACATCATCGCCACCGTCAAGGCGCTGCGGGCGCGTGGGGTCGAGTTCAACAAGACCCCCACGACCTACTACGACACGCTGCAGGCGCGCGTCGGAACCATCGACGAGGACCTCGCGACGCTCCAGGAGCTCGGGATTCTCGTCGATCGCGACGACGAGGGATATCTGCTCCAGATCTTCACGCGGCTGGTGCAGGACCGCCCGACGCTCTTCTTCGAGATCATCCAGCGCAAAGGCGCGAAGGGGTTCGGCAAGGGCAACTTCCAGGCGCTCTTTGAGAGCATCGAACGCGAGCAGGCGTTGCGGGGGAACCTCTAGTGCCGCTTTACCACACGCTCGGGCAGATGCCGCGAAAGCGGCACATCGTCTTTCGGCGGCCGGACGGCGGGCTGTACAGCGAGCAGCTGATGGGCAACGAGGGGTTCACCGGGCCCTCGGCGCTGCTGTACCACATTCATCCGCCCACGACGATCACCGCCGTGCGTCGTCTGCGCGAGACGCCGTGGGAAAAGGACACTGACCTCGCGCTGCGTCATCGGCACTTTCGCACGCGGCAGCTTCCCGTGGGCGGGTCGCCGACACTCGATCGCATTCCGCTGCTGTTCAATGCCGACATCGGCATGTCGTGGTGCGCCCCCGATGTGGACGATGCGCACTTCTTCCGCAACGCGCAGGCCGACGAGGTGGTTTACCTCGCCGAAGGGGCGGGGACCTTGGAGTCTCAGTTCGGGTTCCTCCCCGTGAAGCCTGGCGACTATGTGGTGCTGCCGCGCGGAATCATGCACCGCTGGCGCTTCACCTCGCCGGCCAAGATGCTCATCATGGAGAGCCGCGGGTACGTGCGCACGCCGTCCCGCTATCGCACGGAGTACGGCCAGATCGTGGAAGGGGCGCCATACAGCGAGCGCGATTTCCGGCGGCCGACCGAGCTCGTGACCTTCGACGAGCGTGGCGAGTTCCCGATCATCGTCAAACAGTACAACGGCCTCACCGAGATGATGCTCGACCACCATCCGTTCGACGTCGTCGGGTGGGACGGCTTTTTCTACCCGTGGGCGTTCAACATCCACGATTTCGAGCCGATCGTCGGGCGCATTCATCAGCCGCCGCCGGTGCATCAGACCTTCCAGGGCGACGGGTTCGTCATCTGCTCGTTCTGCCCGCGTCCGTACGACTTCGATCCCGAAGCGGTGCCGGCGCCGTACGCGCACAGCAACGTCGACAGCGATGAGGTGATCTTCTACGCCTCGAGCGAGTTCATGAGCCGCAAGGGGATTGAGTACGGCAGCATCACGCACCATCCCGACGGCCTGCCGCACGGACCGCACCCGGGTCGCGCGGAAGCGAGCATCGGCGCCAAGGGAACCAACGAACTTGCCGTGATGATGGACTCGTTCCGCCCGCTGCACGTCGCGGCTGCGGTGCTGCCGGCGGAGGATCGCGACTACTACCGGTCGTGGATCGCGCCGGGCCCCGCATTCAATCCGCCCACGAGCTGATCGCCATGCCCACGCACGCCACGCGCTTCAAGAACCTGCCGGCCTACATGCTGGCCACCATCCCGCAGCGCAAACGCGACCTGATCGCGCGCGGCGTCGATGTTATCGATCTCGGCGCCGGCGATGCAGATCTGCCTGCTCCGGCGGCGGCCGTTTCGGCGTTGGCGGCGGCGGCGCAGGATCCCGCGATGTCGCGCTACGGCTTCGGGCTGGGGCTCCCGGCCTTCCGCGAGGCGGCCGCGGTCTGGATGGAGCACCGGTTTGGGCAGCGCTTCGATCCGCTGACCGAGCTCGTGCCGCTTGTCGGCAGCAAGGAAGGGATCGCGCACCTCGCGCTTGCCTATCTCGACCCGGGCGACGTCGCCATCATCCCGGATCCTGGCTATCTGTCCTACCTCGGCGGCACACTGCTGGCCGGCGGGGAGCTGTATATGTACCCCATCACGCCGCGGACGCAGTTCCTCGTCGACGTCGATGAGATTCCCGCCGACATTCGCGCGCGGGCCAAGTTGCTGTACCTCAACTATCCGAACAATCCCACCGCCGCCATTGCGCCGCGCGACTACCTCAAGCGGGTCGTGGAGTGGTGCGCCGCACACGACATCCTGCTCGTCTATGACAACGCGTACAGCGAAATGACCTTCGACGGCTATGTGGCGCCGTCCATCTTCGAAATCGATGGCGCGCGCGACGTGGCGCTCGAGTTCCACTCGCTCTCCAAGACGTACAACATGACCGGGTGGCGGCTCGGTTGGGCGGCGGGGGCGGCCAAGTTCACGGGACCGCTGGCGCGGGTGAAGAGCTTTGTCGACACGGGCCAGTTCATGGCGTCGCAGCGGGCGGCCGTTGCTGCCTTTGAGAGTCACGCGTCGTGGCTCCCGGGGAACCTGGAAATCTTCCGGGCGCGCCGCGACGCGGCGGTGGCGGCGTTTCGCGCCGAAGGGATGCCCGTGGAGTCGCCAAAGGCCTCGATGTACCTCTGGGTGCCGCTGCCCGCGGGCGTGCCGTCCATCGAGTTTCACGAGCGGCTGATGGAGGAGGAAGGGGTCATCGTCCTCGCGGGCAAGGCGCTGGGCGAGGGCGGGGAAGGCTTCTTCCGGGTCTCGTTCATCACGTCGCCCGAACGCCTCGCCGAGGCGGCACTGCGCGCCGGACGCTTGCTGCGGCGAATGACAGGCTGACTCGCGCGGGCCCCATTGTGTCCGTTCCCACGGCGTGGTAGCGTCACGTGCCCCCGCTGACGTTCACCGAGAGGCCCACTGTGTCACGCTCCCGTTCGTCCCTGCGCACGCTCGCCCGCGTGCCGCTGTTCGTCCTGCTCGCCGCTCCGCTGTCGGCGCAGCCCGCCACCCGCCAGCCGGCCGCTCCGCTCGGGCCGCAGGAGCGCGTGGTCGCCGCGATGCACGGCGTGTCGAGTCACGTGATCCTCGACTGGATCAAGGAACTGACTTCAGAGAAGTTCGCGGGGCGGCTGACCGGAACCCCGGGCTACGACTCGTCCGCCGCGTGGACCGTGGAGCGGTTGCGTCAGTGGGGCTACAAGCCGGCCGGCACCAAGGGGACGTGGTATCAGACGTTCCCGAATCCCTACACGCTGGTGCGCCCCGGCACCGAGTTGCTGCTGCATTTGCCGCAGGCGGGCGGCGGCAAGGTGCTGAAGTCATACACGTGGGAGACGGAGTTCTTCCAGGGCGGCACATCGGATGCGGGGAGCGTGACGGCAGAGGCCGTGTATGTCGGATACGGCGCAACGGCGCCGGAGCTCGGATACGACGACTACGCCGGCATCGACGTGAAGGGCAAGATCGTGGTCGTTGAACCGGAAGTGCCCATGGGCCCGGAGCCCGACACGGCCCTATTCCGCAAATGGCGCCCCTACTCGTTCCACGACTACAAGATCAAGAACGCCGCCAAGCACGGCGCCGCGGGAATGATCTACAACTATCACATCGCCAACCCCAACGCCGTCTTCGTGAAGGGGTTGGTGCTGACGTACGTGAATCGCGTGGTCGTCGAGGATCTCTTCGCGGGATCCGCCGTGTCGTATCGCCAGAATCTCGACCAGATCCGCAAGACGCTCATGCCCGCGTCACGCGCGCTTGGCAAGACGATGACGCTGCGCAACACCACCGAGCATCACCCCGAAGGGATCGGCTCCAACGTGATTGCCGTGCTGCCGGGGAGTGATCCGGTGCTGAAGGACGAGTATGTCGTCCTCGGCGCGCACTTGGATCACCTGGGCTATAACCACGAACTGATGCCCGGTGCGCACGACAACGCCTCGGGTGTCGCCGTGCTGATGGCCGCGGCGGAGGCGATTGCCCGCGCCAAGGTGCCGATGAAGCGTAGCGTGCTGCTGCTGCTCTTCGGCGCCGAGGAGCAGGGAGTGAAGGGGTCGGAGGTGTACGTCGCCAACCCCGTCGTCCCGAACGCCAAGATCAAGGCGTTCTTGAATCTTGAGAGCGTCGGCCGCGGTGAGCGCATCGGTGTGAGTTCGGGCAAGGAGTACCCCGAGATTTTCGAGGCGATGGAGCGTGCCAACTCGCAGTACGTGCATCGCGCGATGACCGCCTTCTCGAACAGCAACCTGGCGCGCCCGCGGCAGGACGCGGCCCACTTCCTCTGGGCCAAGATTCCCACCGTCTCCATTGGCACCAACGGCGCGCCGCCGCTGCCGTACGCGAGCTACCACACCACGAAGGATCGCTGGGAGATTCTGACGCCGGAGATCATGGAAGATCTGGCGCGCATCACGTTCCTCGCGACGATTGATCTCGTCAACCGCTAACCGCCCGCCATTTCCCGCACCCCCCTCTGGAGTCTGGCCGATGCGTCGCTTGTTCTCCCTGCTCGTTCTTGCCGCTCCGCTGTCGGCGCAGCAGCCCGCTCCGGTCGGGCCCCCGGCCCCCGGTGCGGTGTCGCCATCGGCCGCTCCCGTGGCCGCCGCCGGGCCGCGAGCCTTCGCGCCCGGTGACTGGTACAAGGTCACCACGCTGGGTTCGCCGGCCATGTCGCCCGACGGCAAGCTGGTGGCGTTCACGGTGACCACCGTGACGGAGCGTGAGAACAAGCGCCACAGTGAAGTGTGGGCGATGCCGACGGCGGGCGGCGCGCCGGTGCGCTACACGGCGCCGGGCTACGAAAGTTCAAATCCGCGCTTCTCGCCCGACGGCAAGTACCTCTTCTTCTCCTCGAATCGCCCAGGTGGCCGCGGCAACACGTGGGCCCTGCGTATGGATCAGCCGGGTGGCGAAGCGATGCAGGTGGAGAACTACCCGGTCGGTTCGCTTCCCGCCGACCAGAGTTTCGCCGTCTTTACCGACGTGGTAGATACGACGGGCGGTGGAGGCGGCGGTGGCGGTGGGCGCGGCGGACGCGGCGGCCCGGGTGGTTTCGGTGCGCCGGCGGCGGCTGGCGCGGCCAACGCGATGGCCTTTCCGCCCTACGGCAGCATCACAAAGCCGGTGGATCAAGCGCGTTTCGACGGGCGGCAGATTGTGACCTTCCCGTACAAAGCCAACGGGATTGGCTTCGTGCCGAATCCGCGCGAGGCGCGGGTGATCCGGCCGCAGCAGATTTTCGTGCAGAAGTTCGACGGTTCCAAGCGCGTACAGGTGACCAACACGCGGTACTCCCACGGCGCCGCCGCCGTGTCGCCGGACGGCAAGTGGATTGCTTTCACCGCCGACGCCAAGCTGCGCCCCGACTCCGTGGTGCGGCTGCTCGGCGACTCGCTGGCGCGGCTGCCGTATGACGCGCTGCGGGACGAGGCCCCTCGGAACGACGAGGACATCTACGTGATTCCCGTGGGCGGCGGCGAACCGCGACTCGTCGCCGCGCTACAGGGCAACGAGAGTGCGCTCACTTGGTCGCCCGACGGCAAGAAGCTGCTCTTCATCGGACGCGCCGAACGTACCAAGAACGCCCGGCTGATGCTCATCGACGCGGCGGCCGGCGGCGCACCGCAGAATCTCACCAACGGGTGGCAGTACGAGCCGGCGAGCGCCGAGTTCCTCCCGAACGGCGAGATTCTGATGAGCGCCGATGTGGGAGCGCGCACCGCGCTCTTCACGGTCAATCCGAAGACCGGCCAGATGCGCGAGACGATCGGGGGGCGCCGCGTGATCCGCGGGTTCTCGCGCGACGCCAAGGGGACGAAAGTCGCCTTTGTCGCGACGAGCGTCGCGTCGCCCACCGAGCTCTACCTCGCCGATCTCGACGGCCGGAAGGACGGCAAGAACGACGGCAAGAACGAACGCAAGCTCACCGCGTTCAACGAGAAGGTGAATGCCGAGATCGCGTGGAGCGACGCCGAGAAGTTCAGCTTCCAAGGTGTCGGCGGTCTCACCATCGAAGCGTGGCTGATGAAGCCATTCGGATACCAGGCCGGCAAGAAGTATCCGCTGGTGCTGTACATCCACGGCGGCCCGCATTCGCGCTACGACGAAGGCTGGTTTGACGAGTTCCAGAACCTCGCCGGTGCCGGCTTCATGGTGCTCTATACGAATCCGCGCGGCTCGAGCGGGTCGGGGGCAGATTTCACGTTCAGCACGCGCGGCCGCTGGTTCGCCGAGGATTACAAGGACCTGATGCAGGCCACCGACATCGCCGCGCAGCGCGCCGATGTGGACAGCACGCGGATGGGTGTGACCGGCGGATCGTACGGGGGCGTGATGACGGCGTGGGTCACGTCGCACACCAACCGCTTCAAGGCCGCCGAGGCGGACCGGATGATCAGCAACTGGTGGTCCTGGTACGGCGCGAGCGATGCGCAGGGGCTCACCGAGTTCGAGTTCTACGGCAAGCCGTGGGACAACCCCGCGATGTATGACTCGCTGTCGCCGATTCGGTATGTCACCAAGGTGAAGACGCCGACGCTCATCGTGCAGAGCGAGGAAGATCACCGGACGCCGATGGCCGATGCGGATCAGTGGTTCATGGCCCTCAAGAAGCAGGGCATCCCGGTGGAGTGGGTGCGCTATCCGCGCAGCAACCACGATCTCTCGCGCACCGGCGAGCCGTGGTTGCTCGTCGACCGGCTCGGCCGCCTGCGGCAGTGGTTTGGGCACTGGCTGAAGCCGTAGCGGAGTACGGCGATCGCGACCGCAACCGCAACCGCGAAGATTGAGGGACGCGAAGGGGCGCGAAGTACGGCAACCGCTACTGCGCACCGCGAAGTCACAAAGGGCACCAAAGGTTCTGCGAGACTGCAGCCTTGGTGCCCTTTGTGGCTTCGTGGAAGAGCGTTGTGTCTCCCGTCCGCTTCGCGCCCCTTCCCGCGCTTCGTCCTTCGCGGTTGAGAGGTCCGGCCCTGTTGCACCGCGAAATCCCATATAGAATTCCCGCCCATGCTGCGCCGCTCCCTCACGACGCTTCCGCTCGTCTTCGTCATTTTCTTCAATGTCTCGGGCGGTGCGACCACGCTCGAGGGGTTGGTGGCCGCCACGGGGCCGGGCCTCGCGCTCGCGATCCTCATCGTGATCCCGTTCGTCTGGGCACTCCCCGAAATCATGATCATCGGGGAACTCGCCAGTATGCTGCCGGAGGAGGGCGGTTATTACCGCTGGGTCCGGCGCGCGTTCGGTGACTTCTGGGCCTTCCAGAACGGGTGGTACACCTGGCTGTACTCGCTGGTTGACATGGCCATCTATCCGGCGCTGCTGAACCTGTACCTCGCCTGGTTCGTGCCGGAGCTGTCGCCGATGGCGCGCTGGCTGATTGCGCTGCTGATGATCTGGGGAGCGGCCGGCATCAACCTGCGCGGCGCATTTCCAGTCGGCCGCGTCTCCGTCGCCGCCGGTCTGCTCGTGCTCGGCGCATTCCTGCTGGTCGCCATCTTCGCCGTGCCCAACATGACGCACGTCCCGTGGCAGCCGTTCCAAAAGCCGGGACAGGGACTCTCCACCGGACTGGCGGTGGGCCTTTCGACGGCGCTGTGGAACTACTTCGGCTGGGACAACGCGTCGACCGTCGGCGGTGAAGTGGTGGATGCCGGGCGCACCTACCCGCGCGCGCTCGCATTTGCCCTCCCCCTCGTGACGCTCAGTTATCTGGTGCCGCTCGTGCCGGCGCTGGGGGCGACCGACTGGACGACGTGGCGCGAAGGGAGCTGGCCAGCGATCGCTGCGGCCGCCACGGGCCCGGCCGGCGTGGTGCTGGCCCCGCTGCTCGCCATCGCCGGGATGGTTTCGGCTGTCGCGCTGTTCAACGCGCTCCTGATGTCGTACACGCGCATTCCCTTGGCGCTCGCGCAAGATCGCCTGCTGCCGGCGGTCTTCAGCCGCACGGATGCGCGCGGGACGCCGTACGTGGCCATCCTCGTCTCGGCGGCCATCTACAGCGTCTTCGTGCTGGTGCCGTTCGGCAATCTGGTCGTTGCCGACGCCATCTTCTACGCGGCGGCGCTGATGCTCGAGTTCGCGTCGCTGGTCTGGTTCCGCGTCCACGAACCCCAACTGCGCGGCCCGTTCCGCATCCCACTGGGGACGACGGGGGTGGCCGCACTCGCGTTCATTCCGTTCACGGTCTTCGTGACGGTGATCGTGATCTCGTTCCACGACGGCGAGTACGGCTTCGCGTCGGCGGCCCTCGCGCTGGTCGCGATGGTCCTCGGCGTTCCGTGGTACTTCATCGTGCGGCGGTTGCTGCGAGCGCGGTAGCGTGAGTCATGGCGTCGCGCGATTGCGCGACGCATCGCGCGTCCGTCGAGCGCTGTCGCGGGCACCCATCGGTGGTGCTACGGAGCGCGCTCCACGAGGCCGCCTTTCATCACCAGCACAACGGCCCGCACGGCGTGGATGTCGCGCGTGGGATCGCCCCGCACGGCCACGAGGTCGGCGAGGAGCCCCGGAGCCACGCGGCCGATGCGCGACTCCCAGTGCAACAGCCGGGCATTGCCCGACGTCGCAGCCTTCATCACGGCGAGCGGTGTCATCCCGTATTCCACCATCAGTTCCATCTCACGCGCGTCGTCGCCGTGCGGGTACACGCCAACATCGCCGCCCACGCACATCGTGACGCCGGCCGCCAGCGCGGCCCGGAAGGAGGCACGCTTGGCGGTGATCGCCGCCGGTTCGGGGTCGACGCCCTTCCTCCAGCCTGCGTACTGCCGCGTGGCATCTCCGGCGGCCAGAGTGGGGCAGAACGTGACGCCACGCGCCTTCATCAGCGCCCAGGTCTCCGCGGTGCCGCCATCGCCGTGCTCGATGGACTCCACCCCGGCGACGATGGCGCGCCGCATGCCCTCGGGCGTGCTCGCGTGCGCCACCACGGCCCTTCCGCTGCTCGCGGCGGCCTCGACGATCGCGCGCAGTTCTGCCTCGGTGAAGGTCGGCATCGCTTCGCCGCGCGGCCCCCACCGGTAGTCGGCATAGACCTTCACCCAGTCGGCGCCGTGCGCGATCTGGTCACGTGCCACGCGTACGACGCCGTCGAGGCCGTCGGCCTCCTCGGCGCCCTGCGGGGGATCGAAGGCAAAGTCGGTGCGGCGCGGCGCATAGCTCCCCGTGACGAGCATCGCCCGCGTGGTCACCAGCATGCGCGGGCCGGGAATGATCCCCTGCTCGATGGCCTGCTTCAAGCCGACATCCGCGTAGCCGGCTCCCTCGGTGCCGAGGTCGCGCACCATCGTAAAGCCTGCCATCAGCGTGGCTCGCGCGTGGTTGACCGCGCGCGCCGTGCGCAGCGCCAGCGGTTCGCGCAGCACCTGATCATTCCACGGCGTCTCGTTGTACGGGTGCAGGAAGAGGTGCGTGTGCGCCTCGATCATCCCCGGAATGAGCGTCGTGCCCGGCAACTCGACGATCCGGGCTCCCTTGGGGGTTCCCACCTGCGCGGCCGGACCCACCGCCGCAATGCGCTCGCCGCGCACCAGCACCGACCAGCCAGCGGCCGGTGCATCGCTGGTGCCGTCCCAGACCGCGGCTGGCTTGAGCAGCACCAGGGAATCGCGCGATTGCGCGGCCAGCGGCGCAGCAATCATCGAAAGCAGCAGAAGGTGTCGCACCGTCAGTTGGCCTCGCAGTCGGCAGTCAAGGGAGATCGCACGTCGAAATCCGTAGTCCCAATCCTCCATCGCGATCCGAATTCCCAATCCTCAATGCAGCTAATGCAACTTCGGATAATCCGTCACCCCGCCCGACACGATGAACGCCATGAATTCCGCGCTGTCCGTGGCCAGCAGCTTCACCCGCGACGAGGGGAGGATGAGCATCTGGCCTGACCAAGCATAGGAGTGGGGCACGTACACCACCACCGAGGCGTCGATGCCGAGCCGCTCGGCGGATGCCTGCGTCAGGAAGCCGAGCACCTGCACCTCGCTGCCCAGCCCCAACTCCACGAGCGCCGGCTGGCTGAACCGCTTCTTCTCGCCGACAAAGGCGCTCAGGATGTCTTTGGTTGAGGTGTAGAGCAGGCGCACGAAGGGCAGGCGCGCCAGCAGGTCCTCGAACATCGTCACGGCCGAGCGGGTGAGCAGGCTTGAGCCGAGCGCGCCGATCATCGTGATGAGCGCCAGCGTGGTGATGAAGCCGATGCCCGGGATGGGCAGTCCCAGCCAGCCGTCGACCCGGCGGAAGATGCCGTAGCAGACCCAGATGGTGACGGCAACCGGGACCGTCAGAATGAGACCGCGAATGAAGAAGCTGAGGATCCGTTTCATGGGGCCGGGGTCAGCGGGTTGTTCCGGTGGCGCGTAAGTTTGGTGACTGGAGGGCGTGCGCCCTCCGTCTCTACGGGAAGATAACTCCAGACCCCGACTCCGCGATGAAGATTCGCCGCCTCGCCGCCACAGCCGGATACGCCCTGTTGTGGGCCGTCTCCGCCGCGCCGCTCGCCGCGCAAGCCAAGCGCCCCATTACGCAGGACACCTACGACCAGTGGCGCACCATTCAGGGCGCCGCGCTGTCGCCGGATGGGAAGTTCACGATGTACACGCTGAGCCCCGTGGTGGGCGATGGCAACGTCATCATCCGGTCGACCGGGGCGGATACCGAATGGAAGTTTGCCCGCGGGTAC
>JARIEY010000111.1 GCA_031127085.1 Gemmatimonadota bacterium
CAACGTGGTGGCGCGCATCGGGCGTCCCGGCGGCCGCACGCTGATGTTCAACGGCCACCTCGACACCGTGGGCGTCGAGGGGATGACGCACGCGCCATTCGACCCGACCATCATCGACGGCAAGCTCTTCGGCCGTGGCAGCTGTGACATGAAAAGCGGCGTGGCGGCGATGTGTGCCGCGGCCGCACACGCCGCCGATGCGGGCATCGACGGCGAGATCGTGATTGCCGCGGTGACCGATGAAGAATGGCAGTCGGTAGGCACGGCAGCCCTCATCGCGCACGGCGTGCGGGCCGACGCGGCCATCGTCACCGAGCCGACGCGACTGGCGATCGGCCCGGCGCACCGCGGATTCGCGTGGGCCATCGTGACCGTGCACGGCGTCGCAGCGCACGGCTCGCGGTACGACGTGGGGGTCGACGCCAACACGATGGCGGGGCTGCTGCTCGCGGAACTGGATGAGTACCAGCGCACGGTGCTGCCGCAACGCACGCATCCGCTGCTCGGCCGCGGCTCGTTTCACGCCGCGCGCATCAGCGGCGGCCTTGGACTCAGCACCTTCGCGGACCGCTGCATCGTCGAGTTCGAGCGGCGCACGCTCCCCGGCGAGAGCGGCGCCGACTTCGAGGGCGAACTGCGCGCGGCCTGCGCGCGCGTGGCGGCACGCGATCCACGCTTTCGCGCCGACATCGAGGTGACGTTCGTTCAGGCGGCGAACGACGTGGCGGTGGACGCCCCGATCGTCCAGTCGCTTGCCCGCGCCGTGGAAGCGGTGGAAGGGAGCGCGGCGCCGATGGAGGGCCTCTCCTACTGGACCGACGCGGCCCTGCTGTCCGCCGCTGGCATTCCCGCCATCTGCTACGGGCCGGGCGATATTCGCCTCGCCCACAGCGCCACTGAGTGGGTGCCGATTGACGAGGTGCGCCGCGCGACCGCCGTCCTCGCCCAAACGGCGATCGACTGGTTTGGAGCGCGATAAGTGGAACTGACGGTCAAGCAGTACGACGCGCTCGAGCATGCCATCGCGCGCGGACACCGCATCGCGATCTTCCGGCGGGGCACGGAATATCTGGTGATCCCGGAAATGCTCGTGCTGCGCGGCCGGCGCGAGTGCATTGAAGCGCGGCATCCGACGACCGGCGCGCCGCTGACCCTGTGGATCGACGAACTGGACGGCGTGGAGGTGGTGCGGTGAGCGCGGCGCTCGTGGCGATCTATGCCGACGAATCGTGCCTCGGCAACGGCAAGCAGGGCGACAACCCCGGCGCCGCGGGTGTGCTCATCGAGTATCAGCGACCCGATGGCGCGCTGGTGCGGCGCGACCTGTGGGTGAGCGAACCCGCCACCACCAACAACCGCATGGCGCTCCGGTCGGTCACCGAGGCGATGCGGGCGATCGGCGCCAAGGGCGGGCGCTTCAACGTCGTGTTCACCACCGACTCCCGGTACATCGTTGACGGTATGACGCAGTGGGTGTTTGGCTGGGCGCGCAACGGATGGAAGCGCAAGACGGGGGCGATCGAGAATTTGGAACTCTGGCGCGCGGCAATCGCCGCGTGCGAAGGGCACGCGATCGCGTGGCGCTGGGTGCGTGGACACGACGGCCACGCGCAGAACGAATACGCCAATCATCTGGCCACGCGAGCCGCCGCCGACCTCACGTCGACCGGCGGTATGGTGGAGTCGGGGTTCGATGAGTGGCTGGCGGCCTACCGTGCGCGGGGGGGACGGGCCGGCGAGCCGGATCCGTTTCCCGATGGCGCGACCTTTAAACCCAACGCATCTTTGCCGCGGACAGCGTAACTCCGGCGTGGGAGGCGTACGATGCGGATTCTGATGGGATTGCTCCTCGGCTTGACCCTCGGCTACGGCTACGGCTTTTACGATGGTCGACACAACACGGAGCCGACGGTGCTGCGGCTGACCAAGGGAATGCGGAAACCGAATATCTCGGCAGTCCAGCGCGCGGAATCGCTGCGCGCGGACGCCGAGGCCAAGCTGCAGCAGAACGCCAACGAGAAGATGAAGGCGGCCCAGTAAATGGCAGACCAGCTCGAGCTACTCTTTCAGGCCCTCGTTCGGCGCGTGCGTGATGTGCGACCGGAGCACCTCTCACGTCCATTCGAGGTGGCCGACATCCTGCGCACATTCGTGCCGTACCGCACGACGCGCGCGGAGGTGGGCGTTGAGACCGCGGAAGACTACGAGGTGCTCGTGCTTCGCCTGTTGTCGGGTGAGCGCGGCTTCGTGTTTGCCGACGACGCGATGCAGGACGACCTGCGGCGCGAACTCGACTCGGGGAACCCGGATCTGCGCGCGCTGCACGCCTACGGCACAGCACGCGTGACGTTGGCGCAGCACGCGATGCGTCAGGTGCTCGAGGCATCGGTGGCGGCGGCGCAGGCGCCCGCTCCGGCCACCGCTCCGGCCGCCGCTCCGGCCACCGCTCCGGCCGCCGCTCCGGCCGCCGCTCCGGCCGCCGCTGCACCGACCAGCGGGGAGTCGACGGCGGAAGCGGCCAGCCCTCAGCCGGCGAAGCCCGCCGCGGACCTCCCGGCGCACCCCGCGACAGCAGCGACGGCCGAACCCGCCGTGCTGCGCGACGCCGAGGGACGCGTGGTGGCGTCGCTTGGACGCGAGGCGACCGTCCGCGCCCCGGATGCCGCCGAAGTGGCCGCAGCGCTCGATGCGCTGCAGCGCACCCTCCCGCCCACGCTCGCCGAACTCGGCGAGATGATGAGCCCGGCCGCTGACGCCAAGGCGCGCGCGCCGTTTCAGGCACGCGCGGCGCGGATCCCCGATCCAACCGCGGATACCGTGGCACGGACGCCGCGGCCGGGGTGCCGGTTCTGCGGGCAGATGCTCCCGGAAGGGCGCGAGGTCACGTTCTGCCCGCACTGCGGGCAGAACCTGCGCGTGCGCCGGTGTCCCGGATGCAGCGCCGAGATTGAGCCGACCTGGAAGTTCTGCGTCACCTGCGGCCGCGCGTCGACATCGAGCTGAAACGGAACTCCCGCGCCGAGGTGGCCGTAGAGTGGGTATGCCGGTTCGCCCCCACGCCGCTCCAGCGCCGCTGATGCGGCTCGCCGTGATGATCGCCCTGTTGCTCGCCACGTCGGCTGCGCCGGCGGCCGCGCAGCTGCGCGCGCCACTCGCCGGACGCGGCGATGCATGGCCCGTGAAGACGCGGGAATATGTGGATCGCTGGCTGCATGGCTTCGCGCTGCTGGTCTACGATTCGTCGCGCGTGCCGCTCTTTCGCCGGGGTTACCGCGATGCGGTGACCGTGGAGAAGAACCGGCGCAACATTCTGACGGACCTCGACGCCAACGCCGAGGGGCTGCGCGCTCGGCTCGTTGCGCAGCCCTCGCTGGCCAATGCGCAGTTCGCCGTGCTCGCGTTTGAAAGCGACGCCGAGTTGGACGAGGGGCTCGCCGCCTTCCTCGCGGCGAACGGCGATCCGCGCCGTGCGCGGTCGCGCGAGACGGCGCAGATGGTGGCCTACCTCGCCACGTACTTTCCCACGGCCGACGATCGCGACTGGGCGCGCACCTTTGCGAACGCGCTGAAGAGCGAATCGGCCAAGTTCCATCACGCCTGGTGGCTGGAGGAGCAACGCCGCCGCGCCGGAACGCTCGCCGCGGTGGATTCGCTGTGGCAGCGCGGGCTGCGCCGGGCGCTGGACCGCTTTCTCGGCGTCACCAAGCAGGATGGTGGGAGCCTCATCCTGTCGCTCGCCGTGGAGGGCGAGGGGCGTGCCGCGCTCTTTGGCCTGCGTCAGAACGTGGTGGTGGTGCCATTCCCCGACAGCGCTGCCGCGGCAGCCGAAGCGCTGTACGTGGCCGCGCACGAGTTGGTGGGGGCGGTGATTGGACCGGTCATCGAGGACAACATCACGCCGGCCCAGAAGCGCGCCGGCGAGGCCAGTCGCCTCTCGGCGGTTGCTGCGGTGCGCGGCGGATTGATGCTGTTGCAGAAGGCGGCGCCGGCCATGGCGGAGGGGTACGCGTGGTTCTATCTCCGGGTCGCGCGGGGAACCGCGAGTGAAGGGCCAACGGAGACGGTCGTGGCGGCACTCGAACGCGCCTTTCCGCTTCCGGAGGCCATGGTCGAGACATTACGTCGTCATATTGAGCTTTCATTCGGCGGCATCTGACGCCGCTCTGGTATCCTGACCAATGACTTCCCCTGGTTCCGTTCCTCCTGATGCGCGGTCGCTGGACCGCGCCGCACTCGAGCGCGTGATGGCGCGCGCGATGGAACTGCACGTCCGCCGCGACGACGCCGCCGACGCCGGTGATCAGTTGAGCGAGGCCCGCGTGCTCGACATCGCCCGCGAGGTCGGCATCTCGCCCGACGCGGTGCGGCAGGCCATCGCCGAAGAGCGGGCGCGCGAGCCGCTGGCGCTGGCCCAGCGCGAGAGCGACGCGATGCTTGGCGATCCTGCCGTGTCGGCCGCGCGCGTCCTTCCCGGCTCTCCTGCCGAGCTGCTGGGACGGCTGGAGGCCGTGTTGACGCGTGATGAATCGCTGACCGTGATCCGCCGGTACGCCGACCGTATCACGCTCGAAGCGCGCAGCGGGTTGCTCAACCAGGTGGCGCGCGCCGTGGACTTCGGCGGCAAGGGCTACTACCTGTCGCGTGCGAGTGAGGTGGTGGTGAGCGTTGGTGCGGTGGACGCGCGGCGCACGCACGTGGCGATCGCGGCCGACCTTGGGCGGGCGCGCACAAAGCAGCTGGCGACGCCCATCTGGCTGTTCGTGATTGGCGTACTGGCGGCGGTGCCGATTGCGGTGCTCACGCTGTACCCCTGGCTCGGTGCCGTGCCGCCCCTCGTGCTTGGGTGGATCGGCTGGCAGGTCGCACGCGGCGCATGGCGCTCGTTGCGCCGGCAGACGGCAGTGACGATGGAACGCCTGCTGGACAAGCTGGAGTACCCCGACAAGCCGTCGCCGGCGCAGCAGTTACTCGACGGAATAAGCCGCACCCTGCTGCCGCCGAAATAGAACGCTGGGTGGTGCGCGGTTCCGATGACGTCGCTCGCCGCGCTGGTGGTAGGGTGGGGCATGAACAACTCCGCACCACAAAGGCACGAAAGGGCACCAAGTGAGCCGATTGCAGACCGCTGGTCACGGGAAGTGATCGGGGCCGCGATCGCCGTGCATCGATCGCTTGGACCAGGGCTGCTCGAATCGGCCTACTCGGCGGCGCTCGCGATAGAGCTTTCTGTGCGTCGAGTTCCCTTTACTCGAGAGCTCTCACTCCCTCTGCTGTACCGAGGCCAGGCGATCGGAGTGCGCTACCGACTCGACTTTCTCGTCGGCGGCGAGCTGGTCATCGAGGTCAAGGCCGTCGAACGCATCCTGGCAGTGCACGAGGCTCAACTGCTGACGTACTTGCGGCTGGGTGGCTACCGCCTCGGCCTGCTGATGAACTTCTGCGCGCCCGTCCTCCGCCGCGGCATCATGCGACGGGTGCTTTTGCCTTGGTGCGCTTCGTGTCTTGGTGGTGACGCGGTCGGCGCATTCCCCGCTCGGCGAGATCGAAGGTAGATTTGGCGACATGCCCGCCCACGACACGCCCGCACGGGTCCGCGACGCCGAGCGCTTTGCGCGCGAGATTTTGCCTGCGGTGTCGCGTACGTTCTCGCTGTCGGTGCGGCTGCTGCGCGGCGAGCTGGGCCGCTCCGTGCTGTGCGCGTACCTGCTCTGCCGCATTGCCGACACACTGGAGGACGACGGTCACGCGGCCCCCGACGACAAGGCCGCGCTCCTCCACGCCTTCCTGCGCTGCCTCGACGACGCAGCGGTGGCTGATGCGTTTCCGGCACGCGCGGCGCACATCCGCGGCGACGAGGCACACGTGCGCCTGCTTCGACGCACCGACCTCGTCTGCGTCCTGTTCCGGTCACTGACACGCGAGGCCCGCGAGCGCGTGGCGCACTGGGTGCGCGAGATGGCGCGCGGAATGGCGGACTTCACGCTGCGCCACCCGCAGGGACTCCGCATCCAGACGGTCGAGGAGTACCGGGAGTACTGCTACTACGTGGCCGGCACGGTGGGGTGCATGCTCACCGAGTTGTGGCGCTCGCACGGACTGACGCTGACCGCCGCGCAGTATTATGCGCTCTGGGCGCGGTGCACGCAGTTTGGCGAAGCGCTGCAGACGGTGAACATTCTCAAGGACATCGCGCAGGACGCCGAGCGTGAGAACGCGATCTACGTGCCGCAGCGCACGCTCGAGGCCCACGGGGGGTCGCACGAGACGCTCCTCGACCCGGCCTTCCTCGCGCAGAACCGCGCCGCGGTGGGGGAGTTCATCGCGCTGGCGTGGACCGACCTCGATCAGGCTTTTGAATACCTGCTGCTGTTGCCGCGCCACGCGGTGCTCATCCGCGCGTTCTGCGTGTTGCCATTGCTGTACGCGTACGCGACGTTGCGGGAGCTCACGCGCACCGACGCAATGCTGCGCCGCGGCGGCGTGGTGAAGATCTCGCGCGCCGAAGTGCGCGCGCTGATGGTGGCAGGGCTTGGCGCCTTGGCGAGCAACGCCGTGCTGCGTCGGCTGGTGGCGCGCGTCCGTGTGGCGCCGTTCACACCGTTCGCCGCAATGGCCGAGTGATATCGTGATGCCTCGTCCCACGACCGACCATCCGCTGTCGCCGCCTGCGGGGTTCCGCGGGGTGTTCCGCACCGACGCGCACGCGCGCGCCGTCTACAGCGAGAGCGCCGGCGTGGCTCAGATCATTCCCGACGCCGTGGCGGTACCTGCCGACGCCGAGGACGTGGTGACGCTGGTGCAGTGGGCGGCCGCACACGGCGTACCGATTGTGCCGCGCGGCTCCGCCAGCTCGATGAGCAACGGGGCGCTCGGCCCGGGCGTGGCGCTCGACCTTTCGCGCCTGAGCTGGATGGAGGCGGTGGATCCCGCCACCGCGACCGTGCGATGCGGGCCGGGCGCGCTACGCGACGCCGTCGATGCCGCGGCCCGCACGCACGGCCTGCGCTTCGCGGTTGACCCGTCGTCGGGCGCGTTCGCGACGATGGGTGGTATGGCCGCCACCAATGCCGCCGGCGCCCGCACGGTGAAGCTGGGTGCCACCCGCGCTTGGGTGCGCGGCCTCGATTGCGTGTTTGCCGACGGCTCGCGCGCGTGGGTACGCCGCGGGGAACCGCGCCCGAAGGTGGAGCCCGTCCGCACCTTCCAACACGAGGTGGCCCGCGACGCAATTGACCGCGGGGCGGCGCTGGCGCGCGCCGGCGTGCGCAAGGAATCGAGCGGCTACGCGCTGGCCGAGTATGCCCGCAGCGGCGATCTCGTGGACGTGCTGATTGGCAGCGAGGGGACGCTCGCCATCTTTGTGGGACTCGAACTCGCGCTCGCGCCGATCCCCGCCGCGCGCGCCTCGCTGCTGGCCTCGTTCTCAACGCTCGAATCGGCCGTCCAGGCGGCGGGCCGCTGCACCGCCCTCGGTGCGAGCGCGGTCGAGCTGCTTGACCGAACCTTTCTCGATGTGGTGCGCCACGAGGCTTCCTCGTTGTCGATTCCGGCCGCTGCCGACGCGGTGTTGCTGATCGAAGCGGAGGGGGCAACACCCGCCGACGCCGATACGCTGGCGCTTCGCCTGGCGGACGCCTGTCGCCAGGCGCACGCGGCGCACGTCGTGTCAGCACCGGATGCGGAGACGGCCGCGCGGATCTGGCGCATTCGGCACGCGGCGAGCCCCATTCTCAATCGGCTCGACCCGCATCTCGCCTCGATGCAGCTGATCGAGGACGGGGCGGTTCCGCCCGAGCGGTTTCCCGACTACGTGCGCGGCGTGCGCGCCGCACTGGACCGGCATCGCATCCGCGGCGTGATCTTTGGCCACGCCGGCGACGCGCACGCGCACGTGAATGCGCTCATCGACGTGCGCGATGCAGACTGGCGCGAGCGCGCGCGCGCGCTGGTGGACGATGTGACCGGACTGGTGGCGCTGCTCGGCGGCACGCTGGCCGCCGAGCACGGCGACGGACGGCTGCGGACGCCGCTGATGTTCCGTGTCTGGGACGTGCGGGCGATGGCGCTCTTTGCGCGCGTCAAGCAGGCCTTCGATCCGCTGAATATCCTGAACCCGGGCGTGAAAGTGCCTGCCGGGGACGACGATCCGCTGGCATCGGTGAAGTACGACCCCACGCGGCCGCCGCTGCCGGCCGATGCGCGCGCCGGGCTGGATCGCGTGGTTCGCGAGCGCGGCTGGGCGACGTACCGTCTCGGCCTGCTCGATAGCGAGCTCCCGTAACCACAGCGTCCACGCGGGCGGTGACGATCGGCCGCGAGAGCAGGCGGCGATTGGGTTTCGCCGACCCTCGCTCGGCGGCGCCGCACGCCGTAAATTCCGAGACCGTCACCCCTCACCAGACTCCGAATGCCGCACTTCTACACCGAGCCCAAGGTCTCCGTACTCTCGCGCCCGTCCTTCGCGGAGCCCTCCCACCTGCCTGTGCAGTGGAACGGTGAGAGCACGGATGGCGAGCGACTCTCCGAGTTCGCCGGCCGCCTGTGCTACATGAGCCAGAAGAACCCGGCCAATCGCACCACGCGGGACTATCTGGAAAACATCAAGAAGCAGGGACACGGCTCGGTGCTCGAGCACGCCAACTATTCGCTGCTCTTCGAGGGCATCAGCCGCTCGCTGACGCACGAGCTCGTGCGCCATCGCGCGGGGTTCGCGTACTCGCAGCTGTCACAGCGCTACGTGGACGAAAGCGATGCGGCGTTCGTCATTCCGCCGGCCATCATTGGTGACGATGCGCTCGTCGCCCAGTGGAAGGCGCAGGTGGAGGCGGCGCAGGCGACGTACATCTCGCTCGTGGACAAGCTGATGGAGCGCTATGCCTGGGTGGCGGACAAGGTGCACCGCCGCAAGATGGCGCGAGAGGCAGCACGTGGCGTGCTGCCGAACTCGACCGAGACGAAGATCGTGGTCACCGCCAACGTGCGCGCCTGGCGCACGATGCTTGAACTGCGCAGCGGCGAAGGCGCCGAGCAGGAGATCCGCCGGTTGGCGGTGATGGTGCTCCGCACGCTGCAGGGTGAGGCCCCTGGGTTCTTCTCGGACTTCGAGGTGTACACCGCCGAGGACCGGGTGGAGTCGGCGCGGATCTCGTACCACAAGGTGTGATCGCCCATCGGCCGCCGATCGCTCGGCGGGCAGCGGCGACCTGCTTTCGCAGCGGGAGAACGATCGAGCGGGTCACGTGCGGGGTTCGCGCGTGGCCCGTCCTGTTTTTGGGCTGTCCGTTCGGTTTTTCTTCGCCATCTCGTGTCCCAGTGAAACGCTTTGGCGCCGGCTGACGCACTTCTGACGGTAGCGTCAGAACGTCCCCGAGTTCGTTCGGCCCCCCGCCGCCTGACTCTATAAGTTGTCGAGCACGCGCCGCGGCGTGCGCCGGCCTGCGAACGGCTTTGTCCGGATCACCATGCACCTGACCCTGAAGACGCTCGGGACGCTTGAAGCCTCCACGGAGGACGCGCACGGCGTCATGCGCACGCTGGCGCGTGGCAAGCCGGTCGCCATGCTGGCCTACTTGGCGTGCATTCCGGGGCACAAGGCGAGCCGCGAGCATCTGGCATCACTGCTCTGGGGCGACGTCGATACCGAAGCCGCACGACAGAACCTCCGGCAGACGCTGTGGTACCTGAAGAAGAAGCTGGGTGACGGACTGCTCGACGGTGCCGGCGACATGCTGGGGCTGGTCGTACCCTTCTCGTGTGATCGCGATGAGTTCCTGCAGGCGGCCCATCGCGCCGACTTCGCCGCCGCGGTGCAGCGGCATCCGGGGCCGTTCATCCCCGACTTCGCTGCGCCGGGGGCCGCGGAGTTCGAACAGTGGTCCGAGCTGGAGCGGCGGCGCCTGACGGTCACCTTCCTGCGGTGTGCCGATGCCTTGGCGCGCCAGTGGCTGGGTGAAGGGAAGTTCCGCGACGCGCAGGAGCTGGCGCGTCAGGCGCGTGATGTCGATCCGATGGACCAGGCCTCGTGGCGCCTGCTCCTCGAAGCGCTCGTCGCCGGGAGTGACGGACTTGGCGCGACGAGCGAGGCGGAGCACTTTGAGGCCTTTCTCGCGCGCGAGGAGCAGGAGCCGGAAGCGGCCTCACTCGCCGCGATGCGCATGGCGCGCCGGTCCCCGTCGGCCCCGAGCGCTCAGGACGCCAGCCCGTCCTCGACGATTGCGGCTGAGTTGGTGGGACGCGAGACGGAGTTCAGCCATGTGCTGGCGGCGTGGGAGCAGGTGCGTGGCGGATCGCCTCGCGTCATGGTCGTGTCGGCGGCCGCCGGACTTGGCAAGAGCCGGCTGCTGCGCGATGTGCAAGCGCGGT
>JARIEY010000112.1 GCA_031127085.1 Gemmatimonadota bacterium
CCCCGCTCGATCGATCGAGCGGGGCGTCGTGGCACCAGGCAGTGGCGGCGCTCAGGCGGCGCCGGGCCGCACCTTCTGGTACTGCTCCACTGCGTAACGGAGCGCGAGCACGGCCGACGCCTTGAGCTCGTACTCGACGGCCAATGCCCCGAGTTGCGCCGCGGAGTGGCGGCTCATTTGCGCCGACTTTACGCTGCATGACAGATGGCGGCGCGCGTACTCGCGGCTGGCGTGCCACAAGGTGTTCGCGGCGTGCCAGCTGGCGTCATCCAGTCCATTGCGGTCGCCCGAGCCCACGGCGGCGTAGCGCTCGCACGCTTCGTTGAGGACGCGCACGCAGAGCACGGACACTTCGATCACCGCTTCAAGTTCCTCTTCGGTGCAGTGCAGATCGAGCACGTGGCCGATGCGCGCCTGCTGGCGGCAGCATTCAGCCGCCGAACGGAAGAGATTGTCCGCCGCGCCCACGACGGAGGGCGCATCCTTCATGGCAGCAGCGCCCTTTGAGGAACTTGCTTTGGAAGCTGGCATACGACGCCTGGTCCGAGGTGGTGGGGGACATTGAACAATTGTTTCAATGCAGCCCCCGAAACAAGCGCCCTAGCGCAACTCGCCGGCCCGAACGTGCAGGGGGAAGGTCACCCGCCGGAGGGTGGAAGGGACGCCCCAGCGCTCGCCGATCGACCGGGCAAAGGCATCAAAGGTCTCCCGCCCCCGCACCGCCAGACAGCGCTGCACCGCCGACCACGTTTCGATGTAACCCAGCAACTGCGCGAGGGTCATGTCCGCCGCCAGATCAAAGGGCGGCACGTCGAGTTCGTCGATCGGCAGTGCCACCGAGCGGTAGCCGTCGTCCACCAGGCGGCGCTCCGGCGTCCAGTAGGCGCCAATGGTCACGCGGGCAAAGAATTCGATCAGCTCATCGAAGGTCGGATCGACCTTGCAGAGCGAGTAGCACCAGACGGCCAGCAGGCCGCCCGGCTGCAGCACGCGGCGAGCCTCACCGACGAACGCGTCGACATCCATCCAGTGCAGCGCTTGGGCCGCCGTGACGAGTTGCGCGCTGGCTGGCTGCAGCCCCGATTCATACCGCGCCACGCGATACACCACACGCGGGTGCGGCCGGGCGCGCGCAATTTGCTCCACGCTGGGATCGGTGGCGACCACGCGCGCAAAGCGCTCCGCCAGGCCGGTGGCCGCCTGTCCGTTCCCGGTGCCGCAGTCCCACGCGACCTGCGTCCCGGGCGAACGCATCGCGAGATAGTGGAACAGCACCGCCGGGTAGCGCGGCCTGAACTGCGCGTAGGCGTGCGCGTGACCTGAGAAATGATCCGCGAAATCTCCCGCGGCCGTGGGTTCAGGGGGTCGCACGATCCTCCGCAACGAACGTCAGCCGGTCGCCGTTGGGGCTGACGGCCAGACGCGAGATGCCGCGCACGCCGTCGGCGGCGAGGTCGGCGGCCACCTGCCACGTGCCGTGGGACCAGACAAGAATGCGCGAACCGCTGCCGGCGAGCAGCACGCCGTCCGGCGTCCACACGTGGTAATCCGCGCGCTCGGGCGCCTTGGCGATGGGCGACGACACCCCGGTGCGCACGTCAAGCGCCGTAATCCACGCGCCATCGGCGCCCTGCTGCACATAGCTGATCGCGGCGCGCCCGGGAATCTTCTGCAGCGCGCGGCCGATATCGCGCGCCCTCACCTCGGCCGTGCCGGAGCGCACGTCGGCCAACTGCAGCGTCGCGGGCGGACTGTTGGGCGTACCCAGCGCCGATCCAAGCACGTAGAGACCCAGCATGGCATCACCCACCCAGACGTGATAGCCCACCGGCTGAATGCCCGCGATCAGCAGGGCCGGCGCCTCGTCGCCGCGCAGCGCAAACCGCCAGAGCCGCTGCGCACTGTCGGCCTCGACACGTACGGAGGAGAAGTGCACCCCATCCGGCATGGGCGTGGCCGAGTATTCGCTCTCCACCGCGGTGCGCGTCAGGTTGGTGCGCACGCGCGTTTCCAGATCCAGCCGGTAGATCTCCGACGGGGCATCGCCCTCGATGACCGTGTAGAGCAGCGCGCGCCCATCGGCGGTGAACGACGGCTGGTTGTCGTAGCCCGTGCGCGCCGTGAGGTTCTCGGCGCGCCCCACCCGCGGAACGCCCGGCCCCTGCAGCGTCACCATCCAGACGTCCGTCGACGGACGCCCCTGCGCCGCGGCCACGCGCGGCGCGGCCGCAGGGGAGATGACGACCAACGCACCGAGCACCAACGCACCGAGCACCAACGCACGCATCCGCATCACGTCTCTCCCTGGGGTTTGACTCCCCTCAAATCGGCCGCCGCCGACGGATTCAGGCAAGCGCCGGCATCACGCGGCCGGCACAGGTTCCGAATCCAATGCGACGGAATCCCTCGCGCTCGCACGACGCGCGCAGTGTCACTTCGTCGCCGTCTTGCAGAAACGCCCGCGTCTCACCCGTGCTCAGGGTCACCGGCGACTGCCCGCGCCACGCCAGCTCAAGCAGGCAGCCGCGCGATCCGCGATCGGGGCCCGACACGGTGCCGCTGCCAATCAGGTCGCCCGGACGCAGGGCGCAGCCGCCGCTGGCGTGATGCGTGAGCATTTGTGCGAGCGTCCAGTACATCGTGCCAAAATCGCCGCGGCTCAGTCGCTCGGCGGGCGCACCGGCAGCGCGCATCGCCTCGGTGGTAATCCACACCTCCAGCGTGATGCCAAACCCGCCTCGCGCACGATCCGCCGCGTCGTCGAGATACGGCAACGGGGCCGGATCACCCGGCGCGCGCGTGAAGGACGCCACGCGGAACGGCTCCAGGGCATCCAGCGTCACCACCCACGGAGAGACCGTCGAAGCAAAACTCTTTGAGAGGAAGGGACCCAGCGGCTGGTACTCCCACTGCTGCAGGTCACGCGCCGACCAGTCGTTCAGCAGACACAACCCGAACAGGTAGTCCTCAGCGCGCGCGATCGGCACGACGTCACCCTGTCGCGTGCCGCGCGCGATGTACGCGCCAATCTCGAGCTCGTAATCCATACGGCCGCTGGGCGACACCGTGGGCGGTCCGTCGGGCGACGCGACCGACTGACCGCGCGGACGGCGCACCGGCGTGCCACTGGGGACGATGCTCGAGGCGCGCCCGTGGTAACCGATCGGCATCCACTTGTAGTTCGGCAAGAGCGGATTATCGGGCCGGAACATCGAACCAACGTTCGTCGCGTGATGGATGGATGCGTAGAAGTCGCTGTAGTCGCCAATCTCGGCCGGCACCCGCATGCCAATGGAGTCCGTGGACGCCAGGACGTCGTCCGCCAGCGCGCGGGCCTTAGCCCCTTCCGGCGTCTCGGCCTGCAGCAGGCGGTGCGCCAGACGACGGACGTCACGCGCGTCACTGCGCCCCAGCGCCATCAGCGGATTGAGCGTCCAGCTGGTCAGCGCATCGCGCACGGCGGGGTCGACCGTGTTGAAGAGCCCCGCGCGCACCGCCGCCAAGCAGTCGAGCACCCGGTCACCGATGGCGATGCCCACGCGCGGCCGCTCCTCGAAATCATGTCGGAAGATGCCGAACGGCAGGTTGGCGAGCGGGAAGTCCGTGTCCGGCGCGTTGGCGCTTTCGACCCACGACTGGGCCGACGGATCGTGCGTGTCGTCGAGGAGAGGCTGGGTCACGAGGGGAAGAGTCCCGGAAGATCGTCAAGCGGTTCACGGAACGAACACGAACCGAAGCTTACCGCGGCGCGCGCCTGGTCGGCGATGAGGTCGTCCACGCGCAGCGTGTGGCCGCGCCAAACGATGGCGGCATCATCGGCCTGAAGCGCCGCCGGTGCACGTTCCTCGAGCAACGCGGTCAGTGCAGCGTGCGTGAGACCGCGACGTGCCCACGAGGCCGCAAGCAGCACGTTGAGGTAGCCGAACATCGTGCCACGCGCCGCGCCGGCGTCGTACGTCAGCGGATACTCGCCCCGCAACGGATGGTGCAGGCCGGCCGTCGCCTTGCACGGCACCTCGTGCCGCGCGCAGGCGAGTAGAAAACGCGCCACCTCCGCCGCCTGGGGGAACGCGCTCGACGTCACGCCACCCGTGCGCACCTTGGCGCGCAGGCCGCGCGCGGCCAGGGCAGCGATCAACGGCTCCGGATCTTCGTGAATGGGCACCTCCACATAGACCGCACCGAGTGCGGTCAGGGGCGTCAGCGCCTCGATGTCGTCCACGCAGACCGCGCGTGATTCCACCGTGTCGATGCCGGCGCGAGCGCGCTGCCGCGCGTTGAACGCGCGCATCGCGTCGGCATCCGACGCCTGCGCCAGCGCGGCGATCGACCAGGGTGTCCCAACGGCAGCGGTGATCACCGAGGCAAACGCGGCCTCAAACTCCTCCAACCGAACAGCCGGCACGATGAGCCGCGCCAGCGCCCACGCGTCATCACTCGCGCGATACGCCGCGTAGTTCGCAACCGCGTCATCCATCGACAGCGCCGCCGGTGGAAAGAGCCCCGCATAATCGATGCGCGCCGCAAGAAGCGCCTGAAACGACGTCTTCATGATCCGCCGCCGGTCGTCGGCCGTCTCCCCGCTGCTATCCACCGTCCTCACATCTTTGGCCGCTTGTCCAAGTGCTTGCCCAGCCACCCGTGGAACTCCTTGTACCAGAGTTGGCTGTTCTGCGGCTTCAGGATCCAGTGTCCCTCATCCGGATACACGACGATGCGCGCATCAACCCCCTGGCGCCGCAACGCGGTGAACATCGACAGGCCTTCCGTGTAGGGCACGCGGTAGTCGAGCTCGCCGTGAATCACGAGCGTGGGCGTCTTGAAGTTCCCCGCGAAGAGATGCGGCGAGAACTTGCGGTACTGCGAGGCCATCGCGTCGGACTTCCAGAACGGGCCGCCGTACTCCCACTCAGGGAACCACAGTTCCTCGGTGGCCGCGTACATATTTTCGAGATTGAACGGCCCGGCGTGCGAGACCAGCGCCTTGAAGCGGGTGTTGTGACCGGCAATCCAGTTCACCATATAGCCGCCATACGAGCCGCCGGCCGCCGCCATCCGCGTGCTGTCCATCCACGGGTTCGCCTTCAGCGCCGCGTTGAGGCCGTTCATCAGGTCCGTGTAGACCTTGCCGCCCCAATCCTTGCTGACCCCATCCGTGAGTTTCTGCCCGTAGCCCGTGGAGCCGGTGGGGTTGATAATCACCAGGCCGTAGCCGCCTGTGGCGAACATCTGATAGTTCCAGCGCGTGCTCCATGCGTCGAGCCACGCCCCCTGCGGACCGCCGTGAATGAGCAGCAGAACGGGGAACTTCTTCCCCGCCTCAAACTGCGGCGGCTTCATCGTCCACCCGTGGATCCTCACGCCGTTGGCGCCCGTGAACCAGTAGTCCTCGAGCGGCGGCAGCGTGAACTGCGCCAGATGCGCGTCGTTCTCGTGCGTAAAGGCGCGCTGATTGCTCACCCCAGACGCATCGAGCGTCCCGATCCACACTTCGCCGGGCGCCGACGCCGATTCCCGAATCCACGCCACGGTGCCGTTCGCCGCAATCGAGAGCTGCGTATTGTTGTGCTCCGTGATGACGGGCTGTGGCGTGCTCGCCTTGCCTCCCGCCTCCAGCGTGACGCGGAACCAGCGGTCACGCCCCTGATCGCCGGCCATCACGAGCAGTGTCTTGCCATCGGGCGCAACCACATAGCCATCCGCATTACGGTCCCACGCTGGGAGGAGCTCACGGCTGATCTCCTGTTCGGAATCGAAGGACATCAACCGCCAGCGATCGGCTTCAAAACCGGCGCGCTGCTGCGAGGCGTAGAACATCTTCCTGCCGTCCGTCGACATGACCGGATTCTGGTCGGCGCCCTTGTTGGCGTGCGTCAGGGTTTGCGCCGCCCCGCCCTCCACGCTCACCGCCCAGATGTTCACGTCAGTCGACCATGCGTTCGCGGCGCCCTGATTCTTGGCAGTGAACGCAAGCATCTTCCCGCTTGGATGGAACGCGTACCCCTCGCTGCCGCCAAACGGCCCCGGCGGTACGTCGTACACCGCCCCGGGCACCAGATCGCGCAGATCGGCGCCGCCCGGCGTCACCACGAAGAGGTGCGAGCGGGTCCCCTCGTCGTACGCATTCCAGTGGCGGAAGAGCAGGTCGTCGGCGGTATGCGCCTTCACCTTGCTCTCGCTCTTCGCCTTCTCGCGCGCCGCGTTGCAGGCGTCATCGCGGCAGTCGGGATAGACCGCCGACACAAAAGCGATGCGATCGCCCTTCGGCGACCAGACGGGGCCACTCGCGCCGCCGGTGAGGTTGGTCAGTTGCTTGGCCGCTCCCCCTTTGGCAGGAGCAATCCACAGCTGACCACCGCTCGTGAAGGCCACCGATGCGCCATCCGGCGACCAGCGCGCTTCGGTGGCGGCCGTCTTGTCGTCCGGGAACTGCCGCGCCGCGCCGCCGCTCACCGGCGCCATCCACGTGCGCGTCGAGCGCCGGTTCGCCGTCAGGTCCGTGCTGCGCACCGCATAGAGCAGCCACTGGCCATCGGGCGACAGCTGCGGATCAGAGACAATGCGCGACGCCGCAAACTCCTCAAAGCTGATCGGCCGGCGCGCCTGCGCGCCGAGATCCAGCGCGGCCGTCGCCAGCACCAGTGCGGCAACAAATGAACGACGAACGAGGGACATGCGTGACTCCTGCGGCCAGCGCGGCCGCCGAGGTTCAGAGGTGGGGCAGCAGATCAGGGAACTCCTGCGTCAAACGCGCCGCCATCTCGGGCAGGTCGCGGAGCAGGCGAAAGTCCGAGAACTCAAACCCGGGCGCGACCGTGCACCCGGCCAGCGTGTACTCACCAGTGCAACGCACCGCCTGCCAACAGCCGGCAGGGACCACGCGCACCGGCGCACTCCCCTCGCCCACCGGCCCGAGCGTCTCGGAGCGCGCACGCGTCACCGGCCCGTCCAGCAAGTGCAGCGTGAGCGGCGCCCCTTCGTACCAGTGCCAAATCTCGTCCGACGCGACGCGATGCCACTTGTTCACGTCGGTTGCGCCGAGCAGGTAGAAGATCGTGGTCGCGGCCCAGCGCTCGGACCGGCCATCATCGGTGCGCACCATCCGCCGCGACCGAAAGAGCTCTTTGTAGAAGCCACCCTCGGGATGCGGCGCGAGCCCAAGCTCGCGCACGAGCACCTCGACGCGGCCGCTCAACGCAGGGCCGGTCATCGGCGGGCCGCTCACGGCAGGTTCTGGTGCAGCTTCACCGCTTTCGCGCGCGTCCGCACCTTGATGTTGATCATCTCCACCCCCACCGCAAAGGCCATCGCGAAGTACGTGTACCCCTTCGGTACGTGGTAGCCGAAGCCCTCAATGATCAGGTTGCCGCCGATCATCACCAGGAACGACAGCGCCAGCACCTTGATGGTCGGGTGCCGGTCCACGAACTCGCTGATCGGCGTCGACGCCCAGAGCATCACCAGCAGCGCCACGACGTTTGCGGCGATCATGATGGACACCTGCTGCACCATCCCCACCGCCGTGATCACCGAGTCGACCGAGAAGACGATGTCGACCACCATGATCTGTGCCACCACCGCGAGCAGCGACGCTTTCACGGCGGTCTCGCGCTGATGTTCCACCCCCTCGAGCTTGGAGTGGATCTCGAACGTCGCCTTGCCAATCAGGAACAGGCCGCCGACGATCAGGATAAGATCCCGGCCGGTGAAGTCGCGTCCCATCGCCGAAAACAGGCTCCCCGTGAGCCCCATGATCCAGGTGATGCTCAGCAGGAACGCGATGCGGGTGAGCAGCGCGCCAATGAGGCCGAGCCGGCGTGCTTTGGCCTGCTCATCCTTGGGCAGCTTGCCGGCCAGAATGGCGATGAAGATGATGTTGTCGATGCCGAGGACGAGCTCGAGCGCAGTCAGCGTCAGGAGCCCGATCCACGCGTTGGGATCGGCAAGCCAGGAGAGCATGGAGTCGATGGGTCTGTTGAGGTGAGTCAGTGCGGTGTCGGATCCGCGCCCGCGGCGGTCCGCGCCCCAGTTAAGCTACGGTGCCACGACCGGAAGCGGAGCGTCGCCGCCCGTCCACGTCAGCGTCCAGCGCCGCGTCTCGCCGGCTTCCAGCCAGTGCGCCCCCTCCCACGCGCCGAGCGCATCGCTCAACGTGTCGGGGGCACCAATCGCCGGTTCGAATGCGAAGTTGTGATACGGCGCCGGCCGACGCCACGGCATCCACGACGTGCGCGGCAGCGGATTCCACGCCCCGCGGTTGATCCACAACGCAAGATGCGGCACCTCGGCGGCATCTACGTGCGCCGTCAGCGCCTGATCGCCTTCGAGCACCCGCAGCGCGTGCACCCCGGGCGGCAAATCCACAAAGAGCTTGCAGGCAAACGGCTTCTTCCAGGCGCGCGCCGGCACGGAAAAATCGAGCAGCTGACCGCCGCACCGCGCACGCGGCCAGCGATGCTCCGCCGCCATGCCGCCAAGGTCGACCCCCACCTGCGCCCACACCCGCACGCGCGCGCCCTCGGGGAGTTCGAGCCGCGTGTCGGCGCCCAACGGCAGCAGCGGATGCGCCGACCAAATGAACGGGATCTTCTGTTCACCCAGATTGGTCGCCGCATACTCGCAGCGCACCTCGCCGCGTGGCGTGACCACCACGGACCGCTCAAAGCGGTACGGCAACGCCTCGCCCTGCCAGACGCAGTGCGCCCGATGGCCGGCTTCGCCGGTGGTCAGCTGCAGCGAGGGCTGCTGCGACCAGAGCTCGCCGTGGTCGGGGAGCTCGCGCCCGCCCGCGCCGCGCACCAGCGACGGCAACGCGCAGGCGCCGACGGTTGGAAAGCACTCGTCGTAGCCGCCAGAGTCGGCCGTCAGCACATACGAGGTGCCCGGCGTCGGCAACCGAAACGGCAGCTGCGGATTCCTCCAGAGCCACTGCCGTTCGCCAAACCAGAGTTCAGAGAGTTTCCCGCCCAGCGACGGCACCAGCACGACCCGCGCATTGCCGCCGCGCAGCTCGACGGTGCCAAACGCGGTGGGGGCGGGCGCGGCGGCCACGAGCCTTAGCCGAGCGCGGAGGCGTCGATGCCGCGTGTCGCGAAGACGCGCACCACGGCATCGCCGATCTTGTTGTTCGGCGTGCTGGCGCCGGCGGTCAGGCCCACCGTCCGCGTGCCATCGCCGAGCCATCCCGTCGTTTCCACCTGCTCGCCGGTCTTGGGATCGCGGGAGTAGATGGTGCCGCGCGCGGGATCGATGCTCAGCGCATCCTCCACGTGGAACGTGCGCACCTGTTCGGCGCATAGCGCCGCCAACGAGATGGTGTTGCTGCTGTTGAAGCCGCCGATCACGAGCATCACGTCAGGACGCTCCAGCAGGAGCGCATTCACCGCATCCTGCCGGTCCTGCGTGGCGCTGCAAATGGTGTCGAAGGTGCGGAAGTTCTCGCGGCGATACGCGTCGCCGTGCACGGACGCCATAGCCTGTCCCACGAACTCGCCGATCGCCAGCGACTCGCGCGCCAACATCGTCGTCTGGTTGGCGACGCCGATCCGTCGCAGATGCACGTCGGGGTCAAAGTGGTGGCTGGACGCCTTACCGTACTTGGCAAGGAACGCCGCGCGGTCTCCCTTCCCCTCGAGGTAGTCCGTGACATCGCGCGCCTCGTCCATATTGCGCACGACCAGATACGTCCCCCCAGGAAACTTCTCCACCTGCGACGCCGTCGCACGCGTCTCCTCGTGGTAATACTTGCCGTGGATCAGCGACGTGAATCCGTCGCGCGCGTAGGCTTCCACGCGCTTCCAGACGTTGAGCACCGACCCGCACGTCGTGTCCACCACTACGCACCCTTTGGCGCGCAGCGTCTGCAGATCCGTAATCGTCACCCCGAACGCCGGGAGGATGACCACGTCCTCGGCCGAGATCACGGAGTAGTCGAAAACGCCGTCAACGGGCATGAGGATCTGAATCCCCATTTCGCGCAGCCGCTGGTTGACGTGCGGGTTGTGGATGATCTCGCCGACCAGAAAGACCCGACGGTCCGGGAATTTGTGCCGCGTCTGATAGGCGTACTCCACCGCGCGTTCCACGCCATAACAGAAGCCGAACTCCTTGGCGAGCCGAACCGTCAGGTCGCCCAGGGTGAGCTGGTAGTCGTGCGCGCGCAGCCGGTCGACCACCTGGCCCGAATAGTCGGCGGAGAGGGTGGCCTCAACATCCTGCTTGAGTCCAAACCCCTTGCGAAAGTAGGTCAAGTCGGGGGCGTTCATCCCTGAAATCTAGCGGAGGCGCGGCTGCATCGGAGGTGGCGGGCTCGCCGGAACTGCGACCACAAAGGTCGAAGGGCACGAAG